>NZ_NKFG01000006.1:0-405238 GCF_002223155.1 Burkholderia sp. AU31652
TTTCAGCAGCAGAGAAGCGAGATTATGAACCGTGTTTCGCAGTTCGTCAACAACTTTTTACACTACATCGTTGCGACTGCGGGGTTCAACTTCCAGGCCAGTGGCGCGCTCCAGACTCCAGCACACCGCCTACCTTGCTTCCCTTCTCCCGCGCTGCGTTTCCGTTAGCGCGAAAGAGGCGTGATTGTAGGCAGCCTCTTCGATCTGCGCAAGGGGTTTCTCAAAAAATATAAGGCCCCGTACGCTGCCGCGTACGGGGCCTTATATAGAGGCAGCCGAACCGTCAGGCCGCCGCGCGCACCTGGCGCGCGACGATCTCCATATAGTGATCGAGATCCGGCGTCACCTTGCCTTCTTCCTTCGCCGTATCGTCCCAGCGGCGCAGCCGCAGTGCGTCCTGCGCGAACGGGCGCTGCAGGAACGCCGCCGCCTCCTCTTCATTGAAGATGCCGCCCTGCAGCGCGAGGCTGCGCACCGAGTCAGGCGACAGGCTCTCGAAGTAGCCGGCGTCCGTGCGGCACAGGCAGCGCTTCGCGTCGACGTGCAGCCGGATCGGCTCCAGCACCGCGTCGGGGAACAGCGGCCGCAGGAACGGCAGCACGTAATACTGATGCAGATCGTCGATCCCGCGCGCGCTCGGCGTCTCGCCCTGGCGATTCAGCAGATGCCCGAGGTCATGCAGGAATGCCGCCGCGACCAGCGCTTCGTCCGCCCCCGCCTCTTCGGCCAGCAACCCGCTCTGCAATGCATGCTCGAGTTGCGTGACCGGCTCGCCGCTATAGGCCACATGGCCATGCTCGCGATACAGCCCGTGGATCTCTTCCACCGTCAATGCCATTCATTCACTCCCAAGGCAGCGAAAACGTCTTCAGGTTCGTGAAGCTCTTCATCGCCTCCTGAACGCCTTCCTTGTAACCGAGCCCCGAATCCTTGATCCCGCCGAACGGCGACAGCTCGATCCGGTAGCCGGGCACCTCCCATACATTCACCGTGCCGACGTTCAGCTCGTTCACGAACCGCACGACCGCCGCCGTGCTGTCGGTACAGACGCCCGACGACAGCCCGAACGCCGTCCCGTTGCTGATCCGGATCGCGTCGTCGATCGTGTCGAACGTGATCACCGGCGATACCGGGCCGAAGGTCTCCTCGCGCACGAGCGTCATCGACGGATCGACGTTGTCGAGCACGGTCGGCGCATACAGCGCGCCGCGCCGCACATTGCCGGTCAACAAGCGCGCGCCCTGCGCGACCGCCTCTTCCACTCGCGCCTCGAACAGCCGCGCCGCTTCCTCGTCGATCACCGTGCCCATTTCGTTCGCGGGATCGAACGGATCGCCGTACTTCCATGCACGCGTCTTCTCGACGAGCAACTCGGTAAACGCCGGCGCGATCGAACGCTGCACCAGCATCCGCTTGACGGCCGTGCAGCGCTGGCCCGAATTCCGGTACGACCCGAGCACCGCCAGCGACGTCGCGCGGTCGAGATCGGCATCGTCGAGCACGATCAGCGGATCGTTGCCGCCCAGTTCCAGCACGATGCGGCGGTAGCCGGCCCGCGCGGCAATCACCTTGCCGATCGCCACGCCGCCCGTGAAGGTAATCAGCGACGCGTGCGGATGCGTGACGAGTTCGTCCGCGATCTCGCGCGGATCGCCGGTCAGCACCTGCAGCATCGGCTCCGGCAGCCCGGCTTCATACAGCAGGTCGGCCAGGTAGAACGCCGACAGCGGCACCTTCTCCGACGGCTTCACGATCACGCGGTTGTTGGTCGCGATCGCCGGCGCGATCTTGTGCGCCACCTGGTTCATCGGATGATTGAACGGCGTGATCGCGACGATCACACCGTCGAGCGGCTGCCGCTGCGAGAACACGCGGCGCGCCTTGCCGTGGGGCGTCAGGTCGCACGAGAAACTCTGCGCGTCGTCGCGCAGCGACTCGACCGCCGCAAACTTCAACACGTCGGCCACGCGGCCGATCTCGTAGCGCGAGTCCTGTTTCGACAGCCCCGATTCGAGCGTGATCAGGTCGGACGCTTCCTCGGTGCGCTCGCGCAGCAGCGCGGCCGCACGCTCGAGGATCTGCGAACGCTCGTACCGCGTGAGCTTCGGCCGGTACGCCATCGCATAGTCGAATGCCGCGCGCACATCGTCGACGCTCGCCAGCGGCACCGTCCCGACGCGCGTGCCCGTGTAAGGGTCCATGACGTCGAGCGTGCGTTCCCGCGTCGCGCGCGTGCCGCACCAGCGCAGCGCCTCTGCACGAAACGCCGGGTGATCGTGTCGGGGATGAGCCATCATGTCGCGACCCGGTTCAGCACGAAATCGAACACGTCGAAGTTGCGCGGGCGACGCGCGGGATCGGCCGGCTCGATACGGCGATTGAACAGCAGCGGCACTTCCTGCTCCGACACGCCGCCATGCGAACGCAGCGGCACCGTGAGGCCCGATAGATCGTGTTCGCGCTCGCGCGTGCCGAGCGTCATGTCACGGCGGCCGATTACGACGAGATCGCCGATCCGGTCGGCCGGCAGCTCGAAACGGGCGGCGGCTTCCGCGTTGTCGAGCACGAGCTCGACGCCGTCGAGGCCGCCGACGCGCCACATCGCCTCGGCGCGGTCCACGCCAGGCGCCAGATAGACGGTCGCAAACGAGCCAAGCGCGCCGTGGTGCACGACGTACGGATCCGTGATCGGCAGGATCACGCGCGCGGCCTGCGCGCCGTACCAGCCGTCGAATGCGTCCTGCAGATAGATGACGTTCGGCCGGCCCGTCGCGGGATCGTGCTTGGCGTTCATCCCGTGGTCGGCCGTGAGGCCGATCGCCCAGCCGAGCGCGTCGAGCTGCGCAAGGTAGCCATCCATCATCGCGTAGAACGCGTTCGCGCCGGCACTCCCCGGCTCGCACTTGTGCTGTACGTAATCGGTGGTCGACAGGTACATCAGGTCGACCTGGCGCGTCTGCGCAAGCCGCACGCCGGCCGCGAACACGAATTCGGACAACGCCGCGCTGTAGACGTCCGGCGACGGCAGGCCGACCCAGTCGAGCACGTCGACGATCCCGTTTTCCGCGAGATTCGCCTGCGCGGCCTTCTCGGCCGAAAAGCAGATGCCGTTCAGTTGCCAGCCGAGCAGCCGGCGCAGCTTGTCCTTCGCCGTCACGACGGCGACCCGCGCACCGGCGTCGGCCGCCGCCGCGAGCAGCGTGCCGGCCCGCAGGTAGGCCGGGTCGTTCATCATGACTTCGGCGCCGCGTCCGCCGTCGGCGGTCGGATCCCAGAAATAGTTGCCGCAGATACCGTGGACCGCCGGCGGCACGCCGCAGACGATCGACAGGTTGTTCGGGTTGGTGAAGGTCGGCACGACGCAGTCGGCGCGCCAGGCCGTGCCTTCCGCGATCATCCGGCCGATGAACGGCGCGACGCCCGCTGCCACCGCCCGTTCGAGATAGTCGTACTCGCAGCCGTCGACGCAGACGACGACGGTCGGCTCGACCGGCAGCCGGTAATGCCGGCCGTTGACGTCGACGGAACGTCCCGCGAGCCCCGTCGATGCGCCGGCCGCCGACGCTTCACCAGGCTGGCGCAAGGCGAACGCGGCGTTCATGATGCCACCCGCTTGCCGCGCGGCACGCGCGCAGCGATCAGCAGCAGCGCCGCGAGCGACGCGCCGAGCATCAGCAGCGACAGTGCCGATGCCGGAAGGTAATACCCGCGCTCCACCTGGCCGATCACGACGATCGGCACGGTGGCGAAGCCGGGCGGATAAACCGTCAGCGTCGCGCCGAGCTCACCGAGCGACAGCGCGAAACCGAGCGCGAGGCTCGCGCGCAGCGCCGGCACGAGCTGCGGCAGCAGCACGCGGTGCAGCACCATCGCGGGCGGGGCACCGAGGCTTGCCGCCGCTTCGCGCAGCACGGTCAGTTCCGGACGCAGCGCGGCGGCCGCGCAGCGATAGCAGAACGGCAAGATCAGCGCGAGCTGCACGAGCACGACGATCGCCGCCGAGCTCGACAGGTCGACCGGCTTCTGGTGATACGCGATCAGCACCGCGAGCCCCAGCACAACGCTAGGCACACCGTTCGGCACCATCACGAGCGCGTCGACCACCGCGCCAAGGCCGCGCCGGTCACGTCCCTCGAGCGCCAGCGCGAGCCACAGCCCGAGAATCGTGCCGACCGCCGACACGCCGAAGCCGATTTCCAGGCTCGTCAGCAGCGCATCGTATTCCGGCGACCCGAGCCGCTCGAACCAGCGCAGGCTGTAGCCGGCCGGCAGAATCGTGCCCGACCACTGCGTCGACACGCTCGACAGCGCGACGACGATGACCGGCAACACGAACAGCCAGAAGCACGCGAACGCGGCCAGCGCGAGCGCCGCGCGCGACGCATGCTTGAGCACCGTGTCGCCCCAGCCGATCTGGTGGCGCGGCACGGCTTGCCCGATACGGAATTCAGCGGACATCGTTCCCTCCCGTCGCACGCCGGTTCACCCAGCGATAAACCGCATACAGCGCCAGCGACAGCGCGAGCATCACGACCGCGCCTGCCGACGCGGTCGGCAGGTCGAGGTCGACCGTCGCGCTGCTGTAGATCGCAACCGGCAGCGTCACGAGCCGCGCGCTGCCGAGCACGAGCAGAATCCCGAATTCGTTCAGCGTCAGCAGGAAGCACAGCACGGTGCCGGCAGCGATGCCCGGCCATGCGATCGGCAGCACGACGCGACGTGCCAGCATCCAGCCGGACGCGCCGAGGCTGCGCGCGGCTTCGATCAGCCGCAGGTCGAGCGTCGCGAACGACGCGAGCGTCGGGCGCACGACGAACGGCGTATAGAACACGGTCTGCGCGAGGATCACGCCGCCGATGCCGAACAGGAAATCGAGCGGCGGATTCTCGAGATGGAACAGGTGCTGCAACGCGATGCTGATCGAGCCTTGCGAGCCGTACAGGAAGATCAGCGTGAACGCGACGAGGAACGACGGGAACGCGACGTACAGTTCCAGGAAACGCGTGACGAGCGACGCGCCCGGAAACGGCTTGAAGAACAGCAGCGCGGCCAGCAGCACGCCGAGCACCGACGCGGTGCCGGCGCTCGCGAACAGCACGCCGAGTGTGGTCAGCAGCACGCTGCGCGTATCGGGGTTGCCGAAGAACGTGCGGTACGCGGCGAAACTCAGCCCATGGTCGCCCGACACGCTCAGCAGCACGAGCCGCACCAGCGGATAGACGACGAGCGGTCCGAGCAGGACGATCGCGAGCGCGGCCAGGTGCAGGTCGCCCATGCGCTTGCGGCGCCGCGCGGCGGCAGCGTGCGCAGCGGCCGACGCGAGCACGTGCGGCGGCAGGCCGGCTTCAGGGCTCGATAAGGACGACATCGTCTGCCTCGCAATGCAGGGAAACGCGCGCACCGCGCTCGGGAGCCGCACCGCGGCCGCGTTGCATCGTGACGCGCACCGGCTCGTCGGGCGCCGCATCGATCGTGACCGCGATCGACAGGTCCGCGCCTTGCCATTCGACCGACGACACCGTGCCGTGCAGCCCGCCTGCGGCGGGCGGCATCAGGGTCAGGCGCTCGGGGCGCACGCAGGCCACCTTGCCGCGCACTTCGTGGCGCGGATCGCCGAGCGGGAAGATCACGTGCGGCGGCAGCAGGTTCGCCGGGCCGAGATAGCGTGCGACGTAGCCGTCCTGCGGCGCGTCGTACAGCTGCTGCGGCGTGCCGAGTTGCGCGATGTGGCCGTCGCGCATCAGCAGCGCGCGATCGGACAGCACGAGTGCATCGTCGCGGTCATGCGTGACGCAGACGACGGTCAGGTTCGGCAGGCGCTCGTGCAGCGCCTTCAGTTCGCTGCGCACCGAGGCGCGCAGGTTGGCGTCGAGCGCCGACAGCGGCTCGTCGAGCAGCAGCACGTCCGGCTCGATCACGAGCGCACGCGCCAGCGCGACGCGCTGCTGCATCCCGCCCGACAGTTGCGCGGGTAGGTGATGGCCCGCATCGCCGAGCTGCACGAGCTTCAGCGCATCGGCGACGCGGCGCGTCACTTCCGACGACGCCATGCCGCGTGCGCGCAGCCCGAATGCGACGTTCTCGAACACCGTCAGGTGCGGGAACAGCGCGTAATTCTGGAACAGCAGACCAAGATTGCGCTTGTGCGGCGGCGCATAGGTCAGGTCGCGTCCGGCAACGGTCAGCGTGCCGGTCAGGCCGTCGGCCTTCACGAACCCGGCGATGAAGCGCAGCAGCGTGGTCTTGCCGCAGCCGCTCTTGCCGAGCACGGTCAGAAATTCACCGGCACCGATCGACAGCGACAGATCTTCCAGCACCGTGCGTGCGCCGTAGCGCACGCTCAGGTGTTCGATCTGCACGCCGCCCGGCGCGCCGGACCGCAGCGTAGCCTGCGGTTCGGCGGCGCCGAATGCGCCGGGATGGGTCAGGGCGGTTTCCACCGGGTTCATCCTCTTGCTCACAAATACAGGCGGCGTGCGCCGATCACTTCGGCTTGACGACGTCGAGCTGCTTGCCCGAGCTGCCGATCACGTCCTTCTTCCAGCGCTCGATCCACACCGGCTTCTTCGCCATCACCTGGGTCCAGTCGACCGGGATCAGCTTCACGCCCGCGATCGCCTTCTTGACCGCTTCGCCGTTCTTGCCGGCCAGCGGCACGTCCGTGCGGCCCGGGATGCCGTACATGTCAGGCACCTTCGACTGCACGTCCGTCGACATCAGGTAGTCGATCAGCTTCTTGCCGGCGTCCTGGTTCGGGCCGCTCTTGATCAGGCCGATGCCGTACGGGAGCTGGAACGTGGTCGGCTGGTCGCCTTCCTTCGCGGCCAGGAAGATCGGCTTGACGGACAGCGCGCCGTGTTCGGCATCGTCGAGGTCCATCTGCAGGTCGCCGTTCGCGACGCTGATTTCGTTACGCGACAGCAGCACGTTCAGGTAGCCCGTGCCCTTCGTGTGGAACTTCACGCTCTGTGACAGCTTCGCGAGGTAGTCGAACGCCTTGTCCTCGCCCATCAGCGACGTCGTCAGGATCAGCACGGCCATCCCGTCGCCGGCGGTGGCCGGGTTCGAGTACGCGACCTTGCCGGCGTAGGCCGGCGCGAGCAGGTCGGCGAACGTCTTCGGCTGGCTCTTCACGACGTCCGGGTTGATCGCGAACGAGAAGTAGTTGTTCACGAACGTTGCCCACGTGCCGTCTTCAGCCTTCGCGATGGCCGGCACGTTCTTGTAGTTCACGCTCTGGTACGGCTGCAGCAGGCCCATCTGGCCAGCTTGCTGAATGAACGGCGGCAGCGTGACGATCACGTCGGCCTTCGGGGAGTTCTTCTCGATGTTCGCGCGGTTGACGACTTCACCGCTGCCCGCCGTCACGATGTTGACCTTGACGCCTTCCTTCTTCTCGAAAGCCGGCAGCACATCGCGATAGAGGTTCTCGAGGCCGTCTGCCGTATACAGCACGACCGCGTTCGCCGCATGTGCGGGCAGCGCGGCGCCCATCAGGCCGGCGACGCTGGCGGCCAGCGCAAGCTTGCGGAACGCGCCGGCAGCGGCGCGCGAGGGTTTCTGCAGTGTCATCTGACTTCTCCGTAGGCGGAACACCAAATGGCCGGGGCACGATCCGGCTCTCCTGTTATCTCCGGGCAAGGCCGATCGACGGCCCGCCTCGCTACCGCGCCGAGGTTAGGTTTCGCGCGGCAAGCGAAGGATCACAGCGTTCGATGACAAACCCGTGACGAATGCGGCAATTTCCAAAAAATGACACATTTTGCCAATATCATGCAAGTCATTCAGAAATGCCGCCCGGCGTTTCTTCCGATCTTTGCAGAGGAAAACCATGTCCGATCCGATTCTTCTTACGCCTGGCCCGCTCACCACGTCCGCCACAACCCGCCACGCAATGCAACACGACTGGGGCTCGTGGGATGCCGCGTTCAATCAACTGACGGCCAGCGTCTGCGCGGATCTCGTCGCGATCGCGCACGGCGGCGACGAGTACGTGTGCGTGCCGATGCAGGGCAGCGGCACGTTCTCGGTCGAAGCCGCGCTCGGCACGCTGGTGCCGCGTGACGGCGTCGTGCTGGTGCCCGACAACGGCGCGTACTGCGCGCGCATCCTGAAGATCCTCGGCCGGCTCGGTATCGAAGCGATCGCCTTGCCGTTCGGCGAGGACGCGGCCGTCGATCCGGCCGCGCTCGAAGCCGCGTTCGCACGCGAGCCGCGCATCACGCATGTCGCGCAGGTGCATCTGGAGACGAGCGCCGGCATCCTGAACCCGCTCGACGACATCGCCGCCGTGTGCCGGCGCCACGGCAAGCGGCTGATCGTCGACGCAATGAGCTCGTTCGGCGCGCTGCCGATCACGCTGGCCGGCAGCGGCATCGATGCGCTGATCTCGGCGAGCGGCAAATGCCTGGAAGGCGTGCCGGGGATGGGGTTCGCGATCGTGCGGCGCGACGCGCTCGACGCGAGCGAAGGCAACTCGCCGTCGCTCGCGCTCGATCTGCACGATCAATATGCGTACCTGCGCAAGACGGGCCAGTGGCGCTTCACGCCGCCGACGCACGTGATCGCCGCGCTGCGCGCCGCACTCGATCAGTACCTCGCCGAAGGCGGCCAGCCGGCGCGCGGCGCGCGCTATGTGGACAACTGCCGGACGCTGGTCGAGTCGATGCACGCGCTCGGCTTCACGCCGTTCCTCGATCCGAGCGTGCAGGCGCCGGTGATCGTCACGTTCCACGCGCCCGACCACCCGGCCTACGATTTCCGCCGCTTCTACGACGCGGTGCGCGACGCGGGCTTCATCCTGTATCCGGGCAAGCTCACGCAGCTCGAGACGTTCCGTGTCGGCTGCATCGGCGCGATCGACTCGAACGATATCCGCCGCGCGGTAGCGGCCATTGCGCAGGCGGTCGAATCGCTCGGCATCGCAGTGCAGCGCGCATAAGCGCCGTACCACGCAAAAATCTATGGTCAGCCCGATTTTTGCAAGCGAGGCAGTGTTGACCTAAAGTGGACTTGCTCGAATCTATCCGGGGTCGCGGATGGGAAAGATCCCGCCCCATGATGGGAGCCGCGCCGGGCAAACCTCAAAAAGCCCACAGCATTGAGGTGCTGTTTTTTGTGTCAGGTTACTTGCCCGGCCGTTGAGTCGTTTATGCCTTCACGTATCTCGCGTCGCAAAACCAGAGGTGACTACTGAAACTGAAGCCGTAAGCGATAGGAAGCGTCAGACTGAGGGAACAGCCTCGATGCTCCGGTAGTGTGTCCCTTTGGCGAGGATGGCCCAGGCGATCCTCGCCAGTTTGTTGGCCAGGGCACAGGCCACCACGTTCGAGTGTCGTCGCGCCAACAGGCTGCGAATCCAGACGCCCAATGCATCCGTGCGGTGCTCGATGCGCTGCATGATGGCCCGCGCACATTGCACCAGCAGCCGTCGCAGTTCCTTGTCGCCACGCTTGCTGATGCCCAGTAGCGTTGGTTTGCCGCCGGTGCTGTACTGCCGCGGCACCAGACCGACCGAAGCTGCAAACTGCCTTGCTGAGCCATATTGCTGGGCATCGCCCAACTCTGACATCAACACGCTGGCGGTCATCGGGCCAATGCCAGGAATCTCGAGCAGTCGTTCGCTGCGTTCATCCTCGTGTAGCTGGGTAAGCAACTCACGTTCGAGCTGGTGGATCTGCTCGTCCAGATACTTGAAGTGCGCCTGCAAACGTTCGAGCACGACCACCAGCCTCGGCGGCAACGATTCTGCCTCGAGCACGGCAGGCAGTCGCCGGATCACTGCCATGCCGCGCGGCAAGCTGATACCGAACTCCAACAGAAACGCATGAATCTGATTGATCGTGCCGGTGCGGTCACGCACCAGCCGCTCGCGCACACGGTGCAAGGCTGAAACGATCTGCTGGGCTTCGTTGTGCGGGCTCACGAAACGCATGCTCGAACGAGCGGCTGCTTCGCAGATCGCCTGGGCGTCCGCGAAATCGTTCTTGTTGCCTTGCCGGAACGGTTTGACGAATTGCGGAGAAATCAGCTTGGCCTCATGGCCCAGCGCTTGAAGTCGACGTGCGATCCAGTGAGCACCGGCGCAGGCCTCCATGACCACAATGCAACGCGGAAAATTGCCCAGCAGCGTGAACATCTGGCTACGCGTGAGCTTTTTACGGAACGCCATCCTGCCTGACGCATCCTGTCCATGCAGGTGGAAGCAGTGCTTGCCGAGATCGATTCCGATCAGCGATACCGTGTCCATGATGGCCCTCCAGAAGGACAAAATCCTCACTCAGCGTAGTCCACTGAGTGAGGATCGGGCTGACCATCCTATTAAGCCCGGCGGCCTTGCGGCTGCCGGGCTAACGCACAGGATCTGCGTGGAGCCGGTGCTTACAGCTCGATCCGCTTGATGTCGCCGACCACGAAGATGTACGACGCCGCACCGACCAGCGCGATCACGCCGATGAACACGAGCGCGCCGACGAACGAGCCGGTCGACGCGACGATGAAGCCGACCACGAGCGGCGTGACGATGCCCGCCAGGTTCGCCGCGAAGTTGAAGATGCCGCCCGTGACGCCGAGCAGGCCGTCCGGCGCGATGTCCGACACGAGCGTCCAGCCGAGTGCAGCCATCCCCTGCGCGAAGAATGCGACCGACATGATCGCGATCACGGCTTCGTTGCTCTGCACGTAGTTCGCGAGAATGATCGTCGATGCGAGCAGCAGGCCCGCGATGATCGGCAGCTTGCGCGCGAGGTTCGCGGACTTGCCGCGACGCAGCAGCCAGTCGGAGAAGATCCCGCCGAACATCACGCCGACCGACGCGGCGATGAACGGCATCACCGCGAAGAAGCCGATCTTCAGCCAGCCCATGTGGCGTTCGGTGGCGAGGTAGGTCGGGAACCAGGTCAGGAAGAACACGAGCGTCGAGTTGCCGGCGAACTGGCCGAGGCAGATGCCCGCGAGCTGGCGCTTCTTCACCAGTTTGCCGACCATCGACCAGCTGAACTTGGCCTGCGCTGGCTTGTCGCCCTTGTCGCCGCTCTTGCGCGCACCGTGTACGAGACCGCCGCCCGCCTCGATATAGGCCAGCTCCTCCGAATTCGCACCCGGATGGTTGCGCGGCTCGTGATAGAACTTCCACCAGACCAGGCCGAACACGATACCCACCGCGCCGACGACCCAGAACAGCGAGCGCCAGCCGAACGCCCCCATCAGCGCGAACAGCACCGGGCTGAAGAACGCGAGGCCGATGTACTCGCCGACGGTGTAGGTCCCCGTCGCCATCGCACGCTCGTTCTGCGGGAACCACGTCGCGACGACGCGGCTGTTGGTCGGGAAGCACGGCGCTTCCGTCACCCCGAGGCCGAGCCGGCACGCGAGCAGCGTCGCGACGCCCGGCACGAAGCCTTGCAGGAACGTGCACAACGACCACAGCGTCATCGACCAGTAATAGGTGATCTTGCTGCCGAAGCGGTCGAGGAACAGGCCGCCGGGAACCTGCATCGCGACATACGTCCACGAAAATGCGGAAAACATGATGCCCATCACGGCCGCGTTGATGCCGAGCTCCTTGGTGAGCTGAGGCGCAGCCACCCCCAGCACGGTGCGGTCGAGATAGTTGATCATCGTGCCGATCGCGAGCAGCGCGAGAATCTTGTAGCGCGCCGAAGTGCGCCGGACGGTGCCGGACGCCTGCGCCGGCGCGGCGCTCGTGTGGGTGGTGTGCTGCATGGTCGTCTCCTGGTCTCTCTTTATGGAAGGGGTCAGCGCGCGACGAGCGACTGAAAGTGTTCGAACATCCGCTCGGCGTCGGGCGTGCGTCCGGTGAAGATCTCGAACGCGTCGACCGCCTGGTAGACGGCCATCCCGCCGCCCGGCAACGTGGCGCAACCGGCCGCGCGCGCCGCGTGGATCAGTTCGGTTTCGAGCGGGAAGTACACGATGTCGGCCACCCACATGCCCGCGTGGAGCAGTTCGGCCGGCAGCGGCAGGCCCGGATGCTTGGCCATGCCGGTGGGCGTGCAGTGGATCAGGCCCGTCGCGGCGCGCATCGAGGCCGCGAGATCGTCGCCCTGCACGACGCGGGCCGCCGGGAAGCGCTGCTGCAGCTCGGCGGCGAGCGCGGCGGCGCGCGTACCGTCGACATCGAAAATCGTCAGTTCGGCCGCGCCCATCTGCAGCGCTGCGTGCGCCACGGCCGCGCCCGCGCCGCCCGCGCCGAGCTGGACGACGCGTTCGAGCGACGCGCCGGGCAACCCGCGGCGGAACGATTTCGCGAAACCCGACCAGTCGGTGTTGTGGCCGATCCGCTTGCCGTCCTTGAACAGCACGGTGTTCACCGCGCCGAGCGCGCGCGCATCGTCCGACAATTCATCGAGGTGCTCGATTACGCGCTGCTTGCACGGATGCGTGATGTTCAGCCCGTTGAAGCCCATCCGCTGCGCGGCGTCGAGCAGTTGCGGCAGCGCGTCGACGGTCACGCCCAGCACGTCGAGATCGATGCGCCGGTAGACATAGCCGAACCCCTGGCGGAAGCCTTCTTCCTCGTGCATCGCGGGCGACAGCGAGCCGCCGATGCCCTGGCCGATCAGGCCGATCAGAAACGACGGGCGGCTCATCGCGCGGCTCCCTGCGCGAACAGCGTCGCCAGACGCTGCAGCGCGAACACGTAGCCTTCGGTGCCGCAGCCGCAGATCACGGCTTCGGCGAGCGCCGACACATAGGAATGGTGCCGGAACGCCTCGCGGCGATGCACGTTCGAGATATGCACTTCGATCACCGGCTTCGCGATCGCGGAAAGCGCATCGGCCAGCGCCACCGACGTATGCGTATAGGCGGCCGGGTTGATCACGATGCCGTGCGTGTCATGACGCGCGGCATGCAGCCAGTCGATCAGCTGGTGCTCGGCGTTCGACTGGCGGAAGTCGATTTCCAGCCCGAGCGCCTCGCCCGCCGTACGGCAGCGCTGCTCGACATCGGCGAGCGTTTCCGCGCCGTAGATATGGGGCTCGCGTGTGCCCAACAAATTCAGGTTCGGGCCGTTCAGCACGAGCACCTTGTGCTTGCTCATCGTGTTTCTGCTCCTGAAACAGGGGCGGACCACGATCGGCGCCGCCCCGAAGACATCGGAATGTGGCGCTAGTGTGCGCCCGTGCAAGCGGGCTGTCTTTTCGGGTTTTCGCTAATTTGTACCACCTAGTTAGTTTGTACAATACGCATCACCAGCCTAGTAAATTCGGGATATGGCGCCCGTCAGGAACTCAACGACTGGTTCATTCAGGGTCGGTTCGGCCGACGCCATGCCCGCTCATCCTCAGGAATCGCCCATGCAGCGCTCGATCGCCACCGTGTCACTGTCCGGCACGCTCGCCGAGAAACTCGCCGCCGTCCAGGCCGCAGGCTTCGACGGCGTCGAAATCTTCGAAAACGACCTCGTCTACTTCGATGGATCGCCGGCCGACGTCCGGCGCATGGCCGCCGATCTCGGCCTCGACATCGTGCTGTTCCAGCCGTTTCGCGACTTCGAGGGGGTGAGCGCGGCCCAGCTCGCCCGCAACCTCGACCGGATCAAGCGCAAGTTCGACGTGATGCATGCGCTCGGCACCGACCGCATCCTGGTGTGCAGCAACGTGTCGGCCGACACGATCGCGGACGACGGGCTACTCGTCGACCAGCTCGGCGCGCTCGCCGAAGCCGCGCGGCAGGCCGGCGTGGTCGCGGCGTACGAAGCGCTCGCGTGGGGCCGCGTCGTGAAGCGCTACGGCCATGCGTGGAAACTCGTGAATGCCGTGAACAGCCCGCACCTCGGCCTGGCGCTCGACAGCTTCCACACGCTGTCGCTCGACGATTCGCCGGACGCGATCGCGGACATCCCCGGCGACCGGATCGCGTTCGTGCAGATCGCCGATGCGCCGAAGCTCGTGATGGACGTGCTCGAATGGAGCCGCCATTTCCGCTCGTTCCCGGGCCAGGGCGACTTCGACCTCGCACGCTTCACCGCGCGCGTGATCCAGTCGGGCTATACGGGGCCGCTGTCGCTCGAGATCTTCAACGACGGCTTCCGCGCCGCGCCGACCGCGATCACCGCCGCCGACGGGCATCGTTCGCTGCTTTATCTGGAAGAACTGACGCGCGAGCGGCTCGCGCAGGACGGCCGCGCACCGGCCGCCGGCCAACCGCTGTTCGCGCCGCCGGCGCCGCCCGCGCACGTCGGGTTCCAGTTCATCGAATTCGCGGTCGACGCGCAGGCGGCGACGACCGTCGGCGAATGGCTCGGCCGGATGCGCTTCCGGCTCGCGGGCCGCCATCGCTCGAAGGACGTGACGCTGTTCCAGCACGGCGCCGCGTCGATCGTGCTGAACGCGGAGCGCGACTCGTTCGCCGATGCGTTCTTCCAGCAGCACGGGCTGTCGCTGTGCGCATCGGCATTCCGTGTCGACGACGCGAAAGTGGCGTTCGAACGCGCGGCCGGCTTCGGCTATGCGCCGTTCTCCGGCCGCGTCGGGCCGAACGAGCGCGTGCTGCCGAGCGTGCAGGCGCCGGACGGCAGCCTCGAATACTTCGTCGACGAAGCGCCGAACGCGCCGACGCTGTACGAATCGGATTTCGTGCTGACCGACATCGACGGCCCGAGCGAAGTCGGCCCGCTCACGGGTATCGACCACGTATGCCTTGCGCTGCCGGCCGACGCGCTCGATACGTGGATCCTGTTCTTCAAGACGGCATTCGGCTTCGAGGCCGAGCGCAGCTGGCTCGTGCCCGACCCGTACGGGCTGATGCGCAGCCGCGCGGTGCGCAGCGCCGACGGCTCGGTGCGGATCGCGCTGAACGCGTCGGTCGACCGGCACACGGCGGTCGCCGAATCGCTCGACCGCTACCACGGCACGGGGCTGAACCACGTTGCGTTCCGCACGGACGACATCGTGAAGACGGTCGCCGCGTTCGCGGCCGACGGCATTCCGTTCCTGCGCATTCCGCCGAACTACTACGACGATCTCGCCGCGCGCTACGCGCTGTCGGACGAGCTGATCGACACGCTGAGCACGCATCACCTGCTGTACGACCGCGACGAGCACGGCGGCGAATTCCTGCACGCGTATACAGAATTGGTCGACAACCGCTTCTCGCTCGAGATCGTCGAGCGGCGCGGCGGATACGACGGCTACGGCGCGACGAATGCGGCCGTGCGCCTCGCCGCACAGGCGCAGCGCAGGAAATAAGGGAAGGAAGCCGACAGGGATTCAAGGGGCGCATCACATCCTCGGCCCGCGGCTGCTTCAAAGGGCCGCGTCCTGCGCGCACCATCGTGGTGAATCGCTCGGCCGCGCCCCCGCCCGCGCGGCTCGCCGCGATCGGGCCGGAAACCGCTTCCCATATGGCGTTACATCCCGTAACCCATACCGCAGCGCAGCATCCCGTCGCCCCGTGCGGTTTTAAGAATCGCTTAAGTCTTCGACGGCACCATCCGCAGCCAGTACCCGATGGTTATCTCGAAAAGGAGGAAAGCGATGAGCGCCGTAGAAGCACCCGCGGGCCGCCCGGCCGCGCCCCCTGCAAAGAAGACGATGCTGCGCCGCCTGCTCAGTCATCATGAAATCGCGACGCTGCTCGTGCTGCTGCACGCACCGATCGGCGCCAATGCCAAACCCGAACTGCCTGCGCTGCAGGAAGCCGGTCTCGTCGAGATGGTCAAGCTCGACACCGAAACGGCACCCAGCTTCCGGCTGACCGAAGACGGCACCGCCGTCCTGAAAGGGCTCGGCTACCGCTGAGCCGCCGTTTTCATCCCTTTCCCGTTTTCCCGCATCACCCCGATTCCCAGCGACTCGCCGGCCCTGTCGGCGTGTCGCGTCACCCTGCCCGCTCCTGCAGCATCAACCGGTATTCCGTCGGCGTGACGCCGACCGTCGCCTTGAACTGGCGCGTGAACGCGCTGTGATCCGTATAGCCGCATAGCGCCGCGACGTCGGTCACCTTGTCGTGCGTGACGAGCAGCGCGGTGGCCGCGTCGAGCCGCGTCTTCAGCAGCACCTGGCGCGGCGTCAGGTGGAACACCTTGTGGAAGTAGCGTTCGAGCTGCGCGACCGACATTCCCGCCATCTGCGCGAGCTGCTTCAGGTTCAGCGGCTGCACGTAGTGATCCTGGATGTGCTGCACGACGTCGGCGAGCCGGCTGTACGCCGGGTGCGATCCCTCGTGCGCCTTCAGGTCGCGCGAGATGCCCGCGAGGCCGACCACCCTGCCCGCGGCGTCGCGCAGCGGCTCCTTGCAGGTCAGGCACCAGCCCGGCTGACGGCCCGGATACAGGTGCAGTTCGAGCTGGTCCACCAGTTGCTGGCCGGCGTTGATCGTCGCCATGTCCTGCTCGAAATAGCTGCGGCCGAAGCGGCGCGGAAACACTTCGTCGGCCGTCTTGCCGAGCAGGTCGCGCTTGTCCTTGTAGCCGCAGCGCATCGCCAGCGTGCGATTGACGATCGCGTAGCGGCCGCCCGCATCCTTCACGAAGAACGCGACGTCCGGCAGTGCATCGAACACCGGTTCGAGCAGGCGGAAGTGCGCAAGCATCGCGCCGAAATCGGCGTTGTCGGGCTGGTAGCGCAACGGTTCGGACAGGCTCATGGGCGGTACGGCAAGCAAGGGCGTCATCCCGGCAACCGCAATGCGAGTGGCAGATGGCGTCGATTATAGAAGCGCCCCTTCGATCGCGTCGCGCCGATCGCAAAGGCGGGCAAGTTGGCGGCGGCCGTCGCAACGTACCGCCGATCGGCCGGCATCGTCATGCGACATAGGTTGCGCGCGCAACCACTGCGTCGAGCGTGCGGCGGCCCGCCGCGAATCCGCTTGTGTCGACGCAGCCACCCCGCGTGCGTCGGTGGCGGCACGCCACGCGCGGACTGGCGCATTCGCACACCGGCACCGTACGCTCGAACTCGCCAGCATAGAAATGCGGACGTGCAGCGTCTTGGCGCGTTTGCGCATTCGGCGTGACGATTTCGGCATATATCAGGGTTATCGACGATATGCCGATATCGTCGCCGGCCGCGCATCGAACGCGCAAGACGCACGCATTTTCGCTATCTAGACTTCGCTTCACGGTCACGAGACGACCTCACGCCGCGGCAGCAATCGGCATGCATGGCCTGCGGCATCGGCCATCAGGTGCGCCGATTCCGGCACAGCCCGGGCAGCACGCGGCACGCACGCATGGCCCTCGCATCGGCCTGCCGACCGAACCGTCTCGCCCGGTTTACCGGCGCCGGCCCGCCAGCCGGCGGCCCAACCACGCCATCAAGGGGAAGTGAAAGTGAAGCTGAAGGTATCGCACGTCGCGCTGGCCGCTGCCTGCGCACTGTCGGGCGCGCACGCCATCGCCGCCGACGTCGTCAAGATCGGTTTCGCCGCACCGCTGACCGGCCCGCAGTCGAACTACGGCACGGACATGCAGAAGGGCGTGCAGCTCGCGATCGCCGATTTCAACGCGACGCGTCCGACGATCGGCGGCAAGCCCGTCACGTTCCAGCTCGACTCGCAGGACGACCAGGCCGACCCGCGCACGGGCACGACCGTCGCGCAGCGGCTGATCGACGACAACGTCCGCGGGATCATCGGACACTTCAACTCGGGCACGAGCATTCCCGCGTCCGACCTGTACGATCGCGCGGGGCTGCCGCAGATCTCGATGGCCACGTCGCCGCAATACACGGCGCGCGGCTACAAGACGACCTACCGGCTGCTGACGAGCGACGCACAGGCGGGCCGCATCGTCGGCACGTACGCGGTGAAGACGCTGCGCTTCAAGCGCATCGCGATCATCGACGACCGCACGGCCTACGGCCAGGGCATCGCCGACGAATTCGCGAAGGCCGTCGAAGCGGCGGGCGGCACGATCATCAAGCGCGACTTCACGAACGACAAGGCGCTCGATTTCTCCGCGATCCTGACCAACCTCAAGGGGATGAACCCGGACGCGATCTTCTACGGCGGCGGCGACGCGCAATCGTCGCCGATGATCCGCAAGATGCGCCAGCTCGGGATGAAGTCGGCGTTCGTGACGGGCGAGATGTCGCGCTCGCCGACGTTCCTGAAGGTCGGCGGCGACGCGGCCGAAGGCGCGATCGTCTACATGGGCGGGCTGCCGAAGGAGAAGATGCCGGGCTTCGCCGGCTACGCGGCACGCTACAAGGCGCGCTTCAACGAAGACGTGATCACCTACTCGCCGTACTCGTACGACGGCACGATCGCGCTGCTCACCGCGATGAAGGACGCGAACTCGACCGACCCGAAGGTGTACACGCCGTATCTCGGCAAGGTGTCGGTCAAGGGCGTGTCGGCCCCCAGCATCGCGTACGACACGAAAGGCGACCTGAGGGATGCGCCGGTGACGATCTACAAGGTCGAGCACGGCGCGTTCAAGCCGGTCGATACGATCGCCGGCAACTGATACGCAAAACCCTGCCCCGCGCGGCGCGTCAGCGGCTCACCGGCCGCCCGCGCCGCGCGCGCTTCTGCGTCTGCTTCGGCTTCGCGATCCGAACCGTTCCTCGGCGCGCGCCCACGCGCGTGCATTTCGCGCTCCTGTAGAATCCCCCCACCCGCTTTGACGCTTCGTCTCCGCCGCGCCCCATCCCGGTGCGGCGGCGCGTGTTTCGTGCCTCACCCGGCACGCGGCACGCTTCGACGACGCAAGCCGCGCCTTGTCAGTCCATGCCGAAAAGCGGGCCCTGGAGACGCAGCACCGACAACACTATTCGAAAACCAATCGTCCTGACCATGCAAGCTTCCGAATTGAGCGGCGTGCCTCGCGCCGCCGAACGCGCGCTCACGCGCAGCGACTACAAGACCCTTGGCCTTGCCGCACTCGGCGGCGCCCTCGAGTTCTACGACTTCATCATCTTCGTGTTCTTCGCGCCGGCGATTGGGCAACTGTTCTTCCCGCACGACATTCCCGACTGGCTGCGCCAGTTGCAGACGTTCGGCATCTTCGCGGCCGGCTATCTCGCGCGTCCGCTCGGCGGCGTGATCATGGCGCACTTCGGCGACCTGTTCGGCCGCAAGCGGATGTTCACGCTGAGCGTGCTGATGATGTCCGTGCCGACGCTGCTGATGGGCCTGCTGCCGACCTACGACACGATCGGCATCCTCGCGCCGGTGTTGCTGCTGCTGTTCCGCGTGCTGCAGGGCGCGGCCGTCGGCGGCGAAGTGCCGGGCGCATGGGTGTTCGTGTCCGAGCACGTGCCGTCGCGCCACATCGGCTATGCGTGCGGCACGCTGACCGCGGGCCTGACGGCCGGCATCCTGCTCGGCTCGCTGGTGGCCGCCGGCATCAACAGCCGCTACTCGAGCGCCGAAGTCGGCGCGTTCGCGTGGCGCATCCCGTTCCTGCTCGGCGGCGTGTTCGGCCTGTTCTCGGTGTACCTGCGCCGCTGGCTGCACGAGACGCCGGTGTTCGCCGAGATGAAGGCGAAGAAGGCGCTCGCGGCCGAGATTCCGCTGAAGGCCGTGCTGCGCGACCACGGCCGCGCGGTGATCGTGTCGATGTTGCTCACGTGGATGCTGTCGGCCGCGATCGTCGTCGTGATCCTGATGACGCCCGCGCTGCTGCAGAAGCAGTTCCACCTGACACCCGCGACGACGCTGTTCGCGAACAGCGTCGCGACGCTGTGCCTGACGGCCGGCTGCATCACCGCGGGTTCGCTCGCGGGCTGGATCGGCGCGAAGCGCGTGCTCGGCATCGGCGGCATCGGGCTGGCCGCGTGCTACTACCTGCTGTTCGTGCAAGTCGCGGCCGACGCGTCGACGCTGCCGCTCTACTACGGAATCGCGGGCTTCATGGTCGGCACGATCGGCGCGGTGCCGTTCGTGATGGTCAAGAGCTTCCCGGCCGTCGTGCGCTTCTCGGGCATCTCGTTCTCGTACAACGTCGCGTATGCGATCTTCGGCGGCCTCACGCCGGTGATCGTGTCGCTGATGATGAAGTCGAATCCGCTCGCACCGGTGGTGTATGTCGCGGCGATCTGCGTGGTCGGCGCGATCGCCGTGCAGTTCTCGAAGGATGCGAAGGAGGATTCGCCGCACTGAGCGGCGACGATGCGCGTGCGGTGGCGTCCAGCACCGCGTTGAATGACCGAATGCACGCGCTCCATGAACAAAGGGCCGAATCCCGCGGGATTCGGCCCTTTTGTTTTGCTTCAGCGCAACGGCGTGCGTGCGATCAGCGCAGGCTGCCGTACGTCGTACTCGGCCGACGCAGGCCGTCGATGCTCGCGCCGCCGGCGCCGGTGACGAACAGCAGCAGGAAACCGCCGGCGATCGCGATGTTCTTCCAGAAATGGATCACCATGTCGTGCTGGACCGCGGCGTCCGTCGCGTCCCAGAAATTGTGCCCGACCATCGCGGTCGCGACCGTGTAGAACGCCATCAGCAGCGCGAGCGGCTTCACCTTGTAGCCGACGATCAGCAGCAGCCCGCCGAGCCCCTCGATCGCGACGACGATCGGCCCGATCACCTGCGGATACGGCACGTTCAGCCCATGCAGGTAGCCGATGAAATCCCCGTAGCCGAGCAGCTTCATCACGCCGCCCCACAGGAACAACGCCGCCAGCGCCAGGCGCGCGAAAAAAATGACGCCGGAATCGACGGAACGCGTCATGCCTCTCTCCTCGTATGCAATTCGGCCGGCCGCTCGGGGCACACCCGGGTGGTTCGGCGCCGCGCGACCCTGCGGGGCCCGCGGCAAATGGGCCAGCATAGACAGAGTTTCGGCCGTGTCCAAGAAAAAGGTTGTAGCAAATCTTTACACGGCGGCGGCCGCGCGGCCCGAAGGCGGCGGGATGAAAAGGCGTTTAGCCCGCGTCGCTCAACAACACGCCCTTCTTGAAGATGAAGCAGCCGTAGCCGCGCAGCTCGCCGGTGACGATCACCGCGTAGGCCTGCTGCGCGCGCTCGTAGAACGCGAACCGGTCGATGCCCGCGAGCGGCACCGCGCGCCCCTCCGCATGGTCGATCTCGGCCTGCACTTCGCGCTGCACGGGCGGCACCGCCGCCGCATCGCCGACGACTTCCATCCGCCACGCGGGGGTGTCGACGAACGTGTCGAGTGGCAGCACGGACAGCACCGCGCGCGCGACGCGCGCCGAATCGGCGCCGTCGATCCGCAACGCGCGGCCGACCACCGTGTGCTCCGCGACGGATTCCGCCGGGAAATTCGCATCGCAGATCGCGATTTCGTCACCGTGGCCCATCGCGCGCAGCGTGTGCAGGATGTCGGCGTGCAGCAGCGGGTCGAGATTCTTCAGCATGTCGGCTAGTCTCCGGGATCAGGAACGAATCGCATAACGTTACCCGATCCCGGTGGCCGCTGCGCATGCGTCGCTCGCGTCACGACGCCGCGGCCGGCATTTCGTCGATGAAACCCGTCACTGACGCGAGGCGGCCCGACGCGTCAACGGTGCCGAAGTCCGAGCCCTTCACGATCGCCGCGCCGTCGGGCGACACGAGCGCCCACGAGAACCTCAGGTGCTGGCCGAAGCCGTCGACGTCGGTCGTGCGGCGGAAGCGGAATGCGGGGAAACGCGCCTGCACGGCCGCGATCATCGCGTCGATGCCCGCGTGGCCGTCGCCGGCCATCAGCGGATCGCGATAGGCCGCGTCGCTCGCGTAGGTCGCGTCGATCAGCGCACGGCGGCGCGCGACGTCGGGTTCGTTCCAGGCGTCGAAGTAGCGGTCGATCAGGTCGGCGTGAACGGAAGAAGCGGATTGGGCGGTGTTCATGGCGAGGCTCCTAGTGTCGATGAGAGGACGATGTCGCGAACGTGGCGTGTTGCGTGTTCGCGTGCAGTCATCGTCGCCGGCCGCGCGCGGGCAGTCGATTACGTGCGGGGTAAGGAAATCGCGCCGGTCGCTTCGAGCCCATGGCTGCTCCGCACGCCGGACGTGGGCCGCCATGCATCAGTTCTCCTCATCGTGGACATCCAGCCGACACGTGCTCCACCGCAATGAAAACGGGCGCCCTCGGGCGCCCGCTTCGTCCGGCGGCAACGGCCGCGCGTGTCAGGTCACCGGCGCCGGATTGAACAGCGTCAGCGCATTCGCGAGCTTCCACTGCTCGGCCCACGTGCGGCGCTTGCCGCTCGCGACATCGAGCATCAGCCGGAACAGTGCCCAGCCCGTGTCCTCGATCGTGGCCGCGCCGGTCGCGATCTGCCCCGCGTCGAGATCCATCAGGTCGTGCCAGCGGCGCGCGAGGTCGCTGCGCGTCGCGACCTTGATCACCGGCACCTGCGCGAGACCGTACGGCGTGCCGCGGCCGGTCGTGAAGATGTGCAGGTTCATCCCGGCCGCGAGCTGCAGCGTGCCGCAGATGAAGTCGCTCGCGGGTGTCGCCGCGTACAGCAGCCCCTTCTGCTTCGCGCGATCGCCGGGACGCACGACGCCGGCAATCGGCGCGCTGCCCGACTTCACGATCGAGCCCATCGCCTTCTCGACGATGTTCGACAGGCCGCCCTTCTTGTTGCCGGGCGTCGTGTTCGCGCTGCGGTCGACGCGGCCGCGCTGCAGGTAACGGTCGTACCAGTCCATCTCGCGGATGATCTCGCGCGCCACGTCCTCGGTCGCCGCCCGCGACGTGAGCTGCGCGACCCCATCGCGCACTTCCGTCACCTCGGAGAACATGATCGTCGCGCCCGCGCGCACCAGCAGGTCGGCCGCGAAGCCGACGGCCGGGTTCGCGGTGAGCCCCGAGAACGCATCGCTGCCGCCGCACTGCACGCCGACGACGAGATCCGATGCCGGGCACGTCTCGCGGCGGCGGCGGTTGAGCCGCTCGAGATGCGATTCGGCCATCGTCATGATCGAGTCGATCATCGAGTTGAAGCCGACGTGCGCGGCGTCCTGCAGGCACACCACGCCGCCGTTGTCGGTCGCACCGTCGGCCGCGACCGGAATCGTGCCGGGCGGCAGCAGGCGCTCCGGCTGCAGCTTCTCGCAGCCGAGACTCACGGTCATCACCTCGCCGCCGAAGTTCGGATTCAGGCTGATGTTGCGCAGCGTGCGGATCGGGATGTCGGCGTCGGGCGCGTCGATCGCCACGCCGCAACCGTACGTGTGCTCGAGCCCGACCACGTCGTCGACGTTCGGGTAGCGCGGCAGCAGCTCGGCCTTGATCCGCTTCACCGCGTGCTCGACGACGCCCGACACGCACTGCACGGTCGTCGTGATCGCGAGGATGTTGCGCGTGCCGACCGAGCCGTCGGCATTGCGGAAGCCCTCGAACGTATAGCCTTCGAGCGGCGGCAGCGGCGGCGCGGCGCGGGTTGCGAGCGGCAGGTCGTCAAGCCCCGGCGGCTCGGGCATGCGCATCGTGCGTTCGTTGACCCAGCTGCCGCGGCGCAGCTCGACCAGCGCATAGCCGATCACCACGTTGTAGCGGACGATCGGGTCGCCGGCCGCGAGATCGACCAGCGCAACCTTGTGCCCCTGCGGCACGCCTTCGCGCAGCGTCAGCCCGTCGGCGAACATCGCGCCCTCGGGCAGGCCGCCGTCGTTGACGACGATCGCGACGTTGTCGTCCGGATGCACACGGATATAGAGCGGGGAAGCAGTCATCGGAATTCCTGGAGGCTATCGGCCATATCGTTAGTCATCATATGACATTCGACCTTGCTCGGCGATGCTGCGTAAACCCTTATCCGGAAAGACCCTACTATTTATCGACCCGCAAACCGCTTGCGTCGCCCCTCCCCTCGTTGTACGATGACATACAACGACATCGCCAATGTGGCTCGTATGCCGTTCCCAACGAACCCAGCACTCGCGCTAGACGGACGACCCAACCATGACCTCACCGCAAGAACTCAAACAGATCATTTCCCACGGCCTGCTGTCGTTTCCGCTGACGGATTTCGACGCCGACGGCAGCTTCCGCCCGTCCACCTATGCCGAGCGCCTGGAATGGCTCGCGCCGTACGGTGCGAGCGCGCTGTTCGCGGCCGGCGGCACCGGTGAATTCTTCTCGCTCACGCAGCGCGAGTATTCGGACGTGATCCGTGTCGCGACGGAAACCTGCAAGGGCAAGGTGCCGATCCTCGCCGGCGCGGGCGGTGCGACGCGCGTCGCGATCGAATATGCGCAGGAGGCCGAGCGCCTCGGCGCGAGCGGCGTGCTGCTGATGCCGCATTACCTGACCGAAGCCAGCCAGGAAGGGATCGCCGACCACGTCGAGCAGGTGTGCCGTGCGCTGAAGATCGGTGTCGTGGTGTATAACCGCGCGAATTCGAAGCTGAACGCCGACATGCTCGAGCGCCTCGCCGATCGTTGCCCGAACCTGATCGGCTTCAAGGACGGCGTGGGCGAAATCGAAAGCATGGTGACGATCCGCCGCCGCCTCGGCGACCGTTTCGCGTACCTCGGCGGCCTGCCGACGGCTGAAGTCTATGCGGCCGCGTACAAGGCGCTCGGCGTGCCGGTGTATTCGTCGGCGGTGTTCAACTTCATCCCGAAGACGGCGATGGCATTCTACGAAGCGATCGCGAAGGACGACCACGTCACGGTCGGCCGCCTGATCGACGAATTCTTCCTGCCGTACCTGAAGATCCGCAATCGCCGCGCGGGCTATGCGGTCAGCATCGTGAAGGCGGGCGCGAAGCTCGTCGGCCATGACGCAGGCCCGGTGCGCGCGCCGCTCGTCGATCTCACCGATGCAGAAGCGGCGGAGCTCGATGTGCTGATCAAGAAGATGGGGCCGCAATAAGCGGTGTTCGTCGGCGGCGCACGTCGCATTGGCGCCGCGCCGGCAGTGCTACATCGCGGCCGGCATTCGCCGGCCGCGACCTTTTGCGCGCTTTCCGCGATGACGCACGCATCCGCCGCAATGCGTGTCGCCACCGTCACATCTGCGCGATGACCCCGACGATCCGGTAACGCACGTTCCCCAGCTTGACGCGTGTCGCCTCGATCTGGTCCTGCGCACCCGATCGCGCGCGCGAATTCGATTCGCTGCCAAGGATCTGCCCGAGTACGTCGCGGTCAACGACCGCGTCGAAGAACCGGCCGACCGTGATCGTCGCCGACTGCTTCGCGGTCGCGAGCTGGCTGTTCGCCTGCATCAACGCTTCGGTGCGCAGGCCCGGATCGCGTTCATCGATGCCGCGCCGGTACTGGAGCGCGAACACCAGCGCTTCCATGTCCTGCCGGAAACGGCGAACGGCTTGACCGAACACGAGCGAATGCGCGTCGGAACCCGTGACGAGCCGCCCCTGGTTGATCGTGATGTCGAATTCGCTGCCGCTCAGGTCGCGCTGGAATTCCAGCAGTGCATTCGCGAGCACGCGTCCTTCGCTGTACTGGCCGATCTGGGTGCGCACGGATTTCGCGACGTCGCCGATCGCTTTCCACAATCCGGCCGCGAACAGGTGGTCGCCACGTTTGTTGATATTCATGGATTCGGTACCCTTTTAGACTTTTTCTGGATCTCTCAGGCTTCGCCCGCAGGTCGGTCGACCCGGGGCTTCGGTACTGTAGGAGAAAAGCGGGGGCGGCGAAAGTCTGCCGGGGTGGCATGCACCCGTTCTCCGACAGCTTCCGAAGCACGCAAAAAAGGCGGAAGCAGCCGACCGGCTACCTCCGCCTTTCCGATTTCAGGCACGCAATCGGCGCATTGACCGCCGTCATGACGCCATCAGCCGTGCGGGCCGATTACTCCGCCTTCCCGTCCCGCAGCCGCGGAATCGCGAGCGGATTGCTTTCCTGCAACCCTTCCGGCAGCAGATCGTCCGGGAAATCCTGGTAGCACACGGGCCGCAGGAAGCGCTCGATCGCCGTCGCGCCGACCGACGTGACGGCCGGATTCGACGTGGCCGGGAACGGCCCGCCGTGCACCATCGCATCGCACACCTCGACGCCGGTCGGGTAGCCGTTGACCAGCAGACGGCCCGCCTTGCGTTCGAGGATCGGCAACAGCCGGCGCGCGAGCGGCTTGTCGTCGGCGTCCATCTGCAGCGTGGCCGTCAGCTGGCCTTCGAGCGCTTCGAGCACGCGCGCGACTTCGTCGAGATCGCGACAACGCACGATCAGCGACGCCGGCCCGAACACCTCGTGGCTGAACGCCGGCTCGGCGAGGAACGCCTGCGCACCGACTTCGTACAGCGCACCGCCGGCCTGGCAGTCGGTCTGCGCCGCCTCGCCCGCGCCGATTTCGCGCACGCCCGGCAGTTCGGCCAGCTTGCCGCGGCCGTTGCGATACGCATCGGCGATGCCGCGCGTGAGCATCACGCCGGCCGGCTTCTTCGCGAGCGCCTGCGCGGCGACGGTTTCGAAGCGGTCGAGATCGGGGCCGTCGATCGCGAGCACGAGGCCCGGGTTGGTGCAGAACTGGCCGACGCCCAGCGTCAGCGAATCGACGAAGCCCGTCGCGATCGCGTCGCCGCGCGCGGCAAGCGCCGCCGGGAACAGCACGACGGGGTTGATGCTGCTCATTTCCGCGTAAACGGGAATCGGCTGCGGGCGCGCGTTCGCGAGCTGCACGAGCGCCATGCCGCCCTGCCGCGACCCCGTGAAGCCGACCGCCTGGACAGCCGGATGGCTGACGAGCGCCGCGCCGATCACGCGGCCGGGGCCGACCAGCAGCGAGAACACGCCCGCCGGCATGCCGGTTTTCGCGACGGCGGCGCGGATCGCGCGGCCGACCAGCTCGGACGTGCCGAGATGCGCCTCGTGCGCCTTCACGATCACCGGGCAGCCGGCCGCGAGCGCCGACGCCGTATCGCCGCCGGCCACCGAGAACGCGAGCGGGAAATTGCTCGCCCCGAACACGACGACGGGCCCAAGCCCGACTTTCTGCAGCCGCAGGTCCGAACGCGGCAGCGGCGTGCGCGCCGGCTGCGCGGGATCGATCGACGCGGCGAGGAAGCGCCCGTCGCGCACGACGCGCGCGAACAGCCGGAGCTGGCCGACGGTGCGGCCGCGCTCGCCCTGCAGCCGCGCGACGGGCAGGCCCGTTTCGGCGTGCGCGCGCTCGATCAGCGCGTCGCCGAGCGCGACGATTTCATCCGCGATCGCTTCGAGAAACGCCGCGCGGGCCGCGAGCGGCTGCGCGCGGTACGCGTCGAACGCATCGCGCGCGAGTTCGCATGCGCGCTCGACGTCGGCCTGCGCCGCAACGCCGAACGCCGGCGCGTCGATCGGCTCGCCCTTCGACGGGTCGAACGCGCGCAAGGTACCGGCCGAGCCGGCGACCGCTTCGGCGCCGATCAGCATCTCTCCAGTCAGTTGCATGGGGTGTGCTCCGTGGTTCGAAAATAGATCGTTCATTGTAGCTCAACAGATATGATGTCCGCCCACTGAGCATCAATATTCACGTCAATTGTCGGGCGGGTGCCGCCACGCGCAAAACCCTTATTTCACCGGCCAATATCTGGGATTTTTACCCTTTCACGCCACCATCCAGAGGGAAAACCCGAGGTTTCTACGTCTGATTATTGCCAATAAACTGTCGCCAAGTCATACGACGACATACATTAAAGTGCCTAATCAAACCCCTTCTCGCGAGCTTCCGCTCGACCTCGCGCGCACCGCGCGCCGGACCGCCGTGCGCTACTGGATCCTGACGATGCTGTTCGTCGTCACGACGCTCAACTATGCGGACCGCGCGACGCTGTCGATCACCGGCACGCCGATCCGCAAGGCGTTCGGCATCGATCCGGTGACGATGGGCTACATCTTCTCGGCGTTCAGCTGGGCGTACGTGCTCGCGCAACTGCCGAGCGGCTGGCTGCTCGACCGCTTCGGCGCGCGGCGCGTGTATGCGGCCAGCATCTTCCTGTGGTCGGCGTTCACGCTGCTGCAGAGCACGATCGGCCTCGGCGGCAGCGCCGCGTTCGCGGTCGCCGCGCTGTTCGCGATGCGCTTCGCGGTCGGCATCGCCGAAGCACCCGCCTTTCCGGCGAACGCGAAAGTGGTCGCGAGCTGGTTCCCGACCGCCGAACGCGGCACCGCGTCGGCGATCTTCAACGCCGCGCAGTACTTCGCGGCCGTGGTGTTCTCGCCGCTGATGGCGTGGCTCACGCATGCGTACGGCTGGCACCAGGTGTACCTGTGGCTCGGCCTCGCCGGCATCGCGCTCGCGTTCCTGTGGCTGCGGGTCATGAAGGATCCGGCCGACCATCCGGCCGTGAACCGCGCGGAACTCGAGCATATCGAGCAAGGCGGCGGCCTCGTGCGCACCGCCGCACGCAGCAGCAACGGCGCGCGCTCCGAAAGCAGCCGCGTGGCCGGCTGGTACTACGTGCGCCAGCTGCTGTCGAACCGGATGCTGATCGGCGTGTACCTCGGCCAGTACTGCGTGAACGTGCTCACGTACTTCTTCCTCACGTGGTTCCCGATCTATCTCGTGCAGGCGCGCGGCATGTCGCTGCTGAAGGCCGGCTTCATGACGTCGCTGCCCGCGATCTGCGGGTTCCTCGGCGGCGTACTCGGCGGGATGCTGTCGGACGGGCTGATCCGCCGCGGCGTGTCGCTCACGCTCGCGCGCAAGATCCCGATCGTCGGCGGGATGGCGCTGTCGATGGTCATCATCGGCTGCAACTACGTCGACAGCGAAGTGCTGGTGATCGTGCTGATGGCCGTGTCGTTCTTCGGCAAGGGGATCGGCTCGCTGGGCTGGGCCGTCGTCGCGGATACCGCGCCGAAGGAAGCGATCGGCCTGTCGGGCAGCCTGTTCAACATGTTCGGCAACACGGCCGGCATCATCGCGCCGATCGCGATCGGCTACCTCGTCGGCGCGAGCGGCTCGTTCAACGGCGCGCTCGTGTTCGTCGGGCTGAACGCGCTCGTCACCGTGTTCAGCTATCTCGTGATCGTGAAGGACATCAAACGCGTCGAACTGCGTCATCGCGACGCCTGACGTTCGGCTTCAAGACAAAGCAACGGCGGCCGCATGAAAACGGCCGCCGTTGTTGCATTCGACCTCAGATATCCGCTGTCAGATCGACGAATGCGCGGCGCGCAGCATGTCGTGCACGCCGGACGTCATCAGCGCGAGGAACGCGAGCAGGCCCACGTAGCAGAGCGCGTACGTCGTCTTCGTCTCGATCGACGTCGCATAGTACACGCGGTTCTCCGGCGCGTCGGGGTCGTAGCGCCACGCACGCTTCAGTTGCGGCAGCGCGAGGATCGCCATCACGATCAGCAACGGGCTCGGGCGGTACACGAACAGCGCGATCAGCACCGGCACGCCCGCGAACCAGATGCGCGGCGACAGCACCGCGGTGATCCGGCCGCCGTCGAACGGCGACAGCGGAATCATGTTGAACAGGTTCAGGAAGAAGCCCGTATACGACAGCGCGAGCAGCAGGTTGCTGTCGGTGTGGCGCGCGGCCGCGTAGCAGGCCAGCGCGCCGAGCGTGCCGACGAACGGCCCGGCGAGCCCGACGTACGCTTCGGTTTCCGCGTCGTGCGGCATCTCCTTCAGCTGGATCCACGCGCCGACGAACGGGATGAAGGTCGGCAGCCCGACGTCGAGCCCGCGCCGCTGCGCGGCGAGGTAGTGGCCGGCCTCGTGCACCAGCAGCAGCGCCACGAAACCGGCGGCGAACCGCCAGCCGTAGAACAGCGCGTAGACCGCGATCGACGCCAGCATGGTGCCCGCCGACATGAGCACCTTGCCGAGCTTGAGGCCGCCGAAGATCAGCAGCAACAGCTTCGTCATTCCTTGCGCTCCGTGCCGGACGCATCGGATACGCTGGATGCCTCGGCGACGGCCGGCACCGCGGCCGCCTTCGGCTTGCGCCCGAAGAAGCGCTTCAGTGCCGCACCGCCGGCCAGCAGCGCGACCGCGCCGATCTTGAAGAACTTCACCGCGAACGCGCCGATCAGCGCGAGCAGGCCGAGCTTCTTCGCGCCGACGCCGACGATCAACGCCGCGAGGCCGTACTCGGCGACGTGGTCGGTCGACTTGTTGAAATCGGCATAGCGCTTGCCGTCGTTGAAGCGGATGTTCGACAGCAGCTCGTCGGCCGACGCCTTGTACTTCGGCAGGTCGGCAAGCGTCGACGCCATCGTCAGCGACAGGTAGCCGTCACGGCCGAGCACGAGCGTCCGGTAGTTCACGCCGTCGTTCTCGGCGTTCGGGGCCGCGCCCTTGTCGCGGATGATCGCCGACCACACGAGCCGGTGCGTGGCCGCGTCGTAGGCAGGCGCCTTCGCCCAGCCGACCACCTCGGTCTCCGGAAGGCCGCGCTCCTTGCGCCCCGGGTTGTCTTCCTCGGTGCCGGACTGCAGGCTCTTCAGCAACTCGTCGGGCTTCCAGTCCTTCGCGTCGTCGTCGCGGATATAGCCGCTCGGCTCGAACGACACGACCGAGATCCAGTCGGCATCGGGATCGTCGGGCAGCACGAGGCCGACCAGCTTGGATTCGTCGATCGAGTTGCCCATCGAGCGCAGGTAGCGGCCGGCTTCGGCAGCCGGCACGAACGATTCGCCGGCTTTCAGCTTCAGCACGGCTTCGTGTTTCACGTCGATGTCGGTCGGGCCCTTCACGACCGCGTCGTTGGCGGCCGCGGCGGCGGCCCTCATTTCCACCTGTGCAGCTTCGGTCTGCGCGTGGCTGGTGGTCGCGGCGAATGCGAGCGTCGCCACGCAGGCGAGCCGGACGGCAAGTTTTTTCATTGTTGGATTCCCCTGGAATGCCTTGTCGTAAATATGCACGGCACCGGCCCAGGCGTTTTCAATCGCGGGTCCGGCGTCGTCTCTCAGTTGGCACGGGGGCTATGGTAACGCAGCGCGGTGACACGCCCGGGGAACGGCGCGATGCTTACGTCAGAGGTAATGCCCAAGGTGCGCGGGATTGCCTATCATCTGCCACATGAACCCGACCGCCGCCCTCCATTCGCCCTCCCCGTCCGCCGGCCGCGCGCCAGGCATCGGCCCGCTGCTGCGCACGTGGCGGCAACGCCGGCGACTGAGCCAGATGGCGCTCGCGCTCGACGCGGACGTCTCCGCGCGCCACCTGAGCTTCGTCGAATCGGGCCGCGCGCAGCCCAGCCGCGAGATGGTGCTGCATCTCGCCGAGCGGCTCGACGTGCCGCTGCGCGAGCGCAATGCGCTGCTCGTCGCGGCCGGCTTCGCGCCGCTGTTCCGCGAACGGCCGTTTTCGGATCCGCAACTGGATGCCGCGCGCCATGCGGTCGAAGCCGTGCTGCGCGGCCACGAGCCTTATCCGGCGCTCGCCGTGGACCGCCACTGGACGCTGCTCGCGGCGAACCGGATGCTCGGTGCGCTGGTCGCGCAAGCCGACCCGGCGCTGCTGCAGCCGCCCGTCAACGTGCTGCGGCTAAGCCTGCATCCGGACGGGCTCGCGTCGCAGATCGTCAACTGGCACGAATGGCGCGCGCACATCCTGCATCGGCTGCAGCGGCAGATCGATGCGAGCGGCGACCGCACGCTGCACACGCTGCGTGACGAACTCGCCGCGTATCCGGCGCCGGCCGGCCAGCCCGACGACACGCACGCGCGCACCGACTTCGCGGAGATCGCCGTGCCGCTGCGGCTGCGCACGGCGGCCGGCGAACTGACGTTCTTCAGCACGACGACGGTGTTCGGCACGCCGGTCGACGTGACGCTGTCGGAACTCGCGATCGAGGCGTTCTTTCCGGCGAACCCGGAGACGGTGGAGGCAATGCGGGCGCTGGCGGACGCGTTGCCGGTGGAATAAAGCCGGCAGGCGCGCCGGCGCCGCGGCCGCGATCAGCGGCGCTCGAGCGCCAGCTTCACGCCCAGCCCCAGCAGCACCACGCCGCTGACGCGATGCATGCGCGTCAGGATGCGCGGATTGCGGCGGATCGATGCAGACAGCAGGCCCGCGAACAACGCGACCGGCCCCTTGACGAGAAACGTCAGGCCGGCAAACGTCGCGCCCAGCACGAACAGCGACAGCATCGGATGCGCGGTGCCCGCCGGCACGAATTGCGGCAGGAACGCCAGATAGAAGAGCGCAACCTTCGGATTCGACACGTTGGACAGCGCGCCTTGCGCGAACGTGCGAAGCCGCGATGCCTGCGCACCGTCGCGGCCGCTCGCGAGCGTCAGTTCGCCCGACGACCGCAGCAACGTGATGCCAAGGTACAACAGATACAGCGCACCGATCACCTTCAGCGCCGTGAACAGCCATTCGGATGCCTGAAGAAGCGCGCCCAGACCGAGCGTCGCGAGCATCGTATGAACGAGCAGCCCGACGCTGACGCCCGCGGCCGTCACGAGGCCCGCGCGCGTGCCGCCGGACAGCGTGCGCGACATCACGAGCACCATGTCCTGACCCGGCGTGACGATGATCAGAAGCGACGTTGCGATGAATGGCAGCCAGGATAGATGTGACATGGGAGCGCTCCTGAAGGGATAGCCGGCGGACGAGAATCGCCCGGCCGGTCTTCAGATTATCGGTGCCCTTCCGTGGAGATTGGATGCGTATTTGGCTACGTGAAATCCGCGATTTGGAGCTAATCTCTAGTTTTCAAGCTTCTGGTAGCAAAAAATGCCAATCAAACTGGACGCGATCGACCGGCGCATTCTGCGTGCATTGCAACGGAATTCGAACCAGACGAATGCCGAACTCGCGCAACAGGCCGGGCTGTCGCCCACGCCATGCCTGCGCCGCGTTCATCTGCTCGAGGAACAAGGCGTGATCGACGCATATGTCGCACTCTTGAACCCGGCTGCCGTCGACCTGCGATTCACCGCGTTCGTGCGCGTCACGCTGGAGCGCCAGGACAAGAAGACGGTCGAACACTTCGCACGCGAGATGGAGCAAGCGCCCGAAGTACTCGAATGCCACCTGATGGCCGGCAGCTACGACTATCTGCTGCGCGTGATCGCGCGCGATCTCGACGACTACCAGCGCTTCCAGATGGAGACGCTCACGCAGATCGAAGGCGTCCGCAACGTCGAAACCGAGATTCCGCTGAAGCGCATCAAGCAGACGGTTCGCCTGCCGATCTAGGCATCCAGAAACGTCACGGCCTGCCCTGCCGGGGCCCCGTTCAACGCACCGTCACGCACGACGGCCTGCCCGCGCACGACCGTGTGCACGGGCCAGCCCGTCACCGTGCACCCGTCATAGGGCGTCCAGCCGCTCACGCTCGCAATCCATTCGTCCCGGATGATGCGACGCGCACGCAAGTCGACGATGCTGAAATCGGCGTCGTAGCCCGCCGCGACCCGCCCTTTCCCCGCGATGCCGAAGATGCGCGCCGGCCCGGCGCTCGTCAGGTCGACCAGCCGCGCGAGGCTCAGGCGGCCCGCATGCACGTGATCGAGCATCAACGGCAGCAGCGTCTGCACGCCGGTCATCCCGCTCGGCGACTGCGGATAGGGCCGGTGTTTTTCGTCGCGCGTATGCGGCGCGTGATCGCTGCCGATCACGTCGACCACGCCATCGCGAACGGCCTGCCACAGCGCGTCCTGATGATGCCGCTCGCGCACCGGCGGATTCATCTGCGCGAACGTGCCGAGCCGCTCGTAGCAATCGGGCGCGTACAGGCTCAGGTGATGCGGCGTGACCTCGACCGTCACGCGATGCCGGTGCCGCGCGAGGAACGCCATTTCGCCGGCGGTGGACACGTGCAGCACATGCAGCCGGCGGCCCGTCTCGGCAGCCAGCCCGACGATGCGCCGCGTCGCGGCCAGCGCGCTTTCCTCGTCGCGCCAGCGAGGATGGTCCCGCACGTCGCCGCTCGCTTCGACTAGCCCCCGGCGTTCGCGCAGCCGCGCCTCGTCTTCCGCGTGCACGGCCATGCGCCGCCGCCCGTTGCGCACGATCCGGCGCAACACGGCTTCGTCGTCGGCCAGCAGGTCACCGAACGAACTGCCCATGAAGACCTTCACCCCCGCGCAGCCCGGCAGGTTTTCGAGTACCGGCAGCCGTTCGGCGTTCGCGGCGGAGCCGCCGATGTAGAACGCGTAGTCGCACCATGCACGGCCGCGCGCAAGATCCAGCTTGGCCTGCAGATCCTGCGCGGTCAGCGTCAGCGGATGCGTGTTGGGCATCTCGAAGATCGTCGTGACGCCGCCGAGCACCGCGCCGCGCGTGCCGGCCTCGAGGGTCTCCTTGTGCGTCAAGCCCGGTTCGCGGAAATGCACCTGGCTGTCGACGACGCCCGGCAACACGTGCAGGCCGCCGGCATCCAGCCGGACGTCGGCGCTCCACGTGCCGTGCAACGCGCCCAGCCCGACGACACGGCCGTCCACGCACGCGATGTCGATACGCTCGGCCCCGTTGGGTGTCATCACCGTGCCGCCGTGCACCAGCAGGTCGGCGTGACGTCGCCGCAACGCATCGCTCACGCCCGCTTCACGTCGGATGGGCTCGTCCATGACTCAGAACTCGTTCTGGATGTGCTTGTAGCCCAGCACCAGCGCATTGTTCGTGCGTGCAACGTCCTCGGAGAAATCGCTCGCGTCGGCCGTCACCTGCGGCAACGCGGCGAGATCGGTTTCCGGCCCGATGCGCTCGGTCGAACGCACGTAGAAACCCGGCGGCAGGTGGCAGCCGTCGACGACCGCGTTGTAGCGCACCACGCAGCCGTCGTCGATGGTGCAGTTGAACAGCACGCTGTTGAAGCCGACGAACACGCCGTTGCCGACCTTGCACGGCCCGTGGACGATCGCGCGATGCGCGATCGACGTGTGCTGGCCGATGGTGACGCTCGCACCCGACTTCGAATGGATCACCACGCCGTCCTGGATGTTCGAATGCGCACCGATCACGATCGGCGCGATCCGGCCGCCGGCATCCGTTTCGTCGGCGCGGATCACCGCGTACGGGCCGATGAACACGTTCTCCTCGACGATCACGAGCCCGCACAGAATGGCGGTCGGATCGACGAAGGCGCTCGGGTGGATCTGCGGCAGGTCGCCGCGCGGGTTCTTTCTGATCATCAGGATTCCTGCCTTGAAGTGGGGCGGCCGCGCTTGATCCGCTCGAACAGGCCCGGATCGCGCCACTGTCCGGCGATGGCCGGCGCGAACACGATGTCGTCCAGGTCGATGCGGCCCATGCGCGGGTTGAACGCATCGTCGCGAAAGCACTGCGCGTAACCGGTCTCGGTCTCGTGAACGATGATCGAATGCAGCCGCACGTCAGCTTCGCCGTTCGTCATGCGGGTGCTGGACAGTGCCGCATCGACGAGGCGAAAGAACACGCGCGAGAACTGCTCCGCGCTCGGCGACACGGGCAGCAGCACCCAGCGCTCGGAATGCCGGCGCATGCTCTCGACATAGCACGGGTCGTCATCCGTCCACAGCGTCACGGCGTGGTCGAACGCGTCGATCAGGTCGCGCACGTCGCCCTTGAGCAGCCCGAAGTCGTAGATCATCTGCCCGTGATCCAGCGCGTGCGCTTCCAGCAGCAGCTCGACGCGGTACGAATGACCATGGATCGAATGCGAGCAGCGCCGCGTGCTGCAGCCGCGCACGACGTGCGCGTTCTCGAAGCGGAACAGCTTGCGGATCAGCATGCGTCGGCGCCTTCGCGCACCGGCGCGGCCCAGGCCACCGCATCGTGCGGATGCAGGCTTTCCAGATGGCGCACGTGCACGTGCGGGGTCGCATGGTGGCCGTCCAGCGCGGCCTGGACCCGGCGCGCGGCATCCTCGACGAACATCAGGTTGCCGCCGTTCAGCACCGCGAAGGCCTGCTCGTCCGCGCGCTTGACAGCCGTCTGCACCGGCGTGCCGAGCGCATGCTCGATGCGATCGATCAGGTCGATCAGCCCCAGCGTCGCGCCATCGTCGGGCAGCGCCACGCTGACGACGGCTTCGCTGCGCTGGCTGTGCGGCGTGGCCGCCGTCGCGTGCCGCTTCAGCCACGCGGCGACTGCCGCCGGCTCCACGCGATCGTCGCGGCCGAATGCCGCCAGGAACGCCTGCTCGACCCAGTGCCGCGACAGCGCGGCCGAGCACGGGCACGTCGACGAATAGACGACCGTCACCTGCGCGCGCAGCTCGAACCGGGAGCCGGTCAGCGTCGCGTCGAGCCGGACCGGATAGGCTTTCCATCCGGCCAGCCCGTCGGTCACCAGCGCGGCGCGGCGCGCCAGCAAGTCGAAGCGCAACCGGAGCCGCGCGCTGCGCGTGTCGCAGTCGCGATGGCTGTCGACCATCGCGTGCAGCACCCGCTGAAGGCCGGCCGGCGACAGCGCCGCGCCATCATCGAGCCCGTCGAGCAGCCGGTACAGCCGCGACATGTGGATGCCCTTCACGTGCGGCGCAGGCAGATCGACCTGCACGTCGGCGCGCGCATGCACGTCGCGCCGGCAGCCGGGCTCGGCCACGGCAACGGGCAGGTCGATGCCCTGCATGCCGACCCATTCGAGCGGGCGGCCGCCCGGCGCGGCATCGGTCAGGGAAATATCGGGAAGCGGTGCGTTCATGCTCGGGATCCGGTGGAGCGCCTTCTCCATCCGGATCGATGCAGGAAGCGCGTTCAGGTCAGGGCCAGTCGTGAAACGGGTTGTCCCACGTGGTCCAGTGTTCGGGGCCGGTGGCCATCTCGGCATCGGTCAGCAGACACGCGTCGAAGCGCGCGCGCAGCGCGGGCTCGTCCATGTCCATGCCGATCAGCACGAGTTCCTGCCGCGCATCGCCGACGCGTTCGTCCCAGCGCGCACGGATCTGCGCAACGGCTTCCGCGTCCTCCGGCCAGCGCTCGGGCGGCGTGGCCGCCCACCAGTAGCCGGCCGGCCCGTGCCGCGCGACCGCGCCGGCCTGCGACCACGAACCCGCGACGGTCGGGTGGGTGGCGAGCCAGAAGAACCCCTTCGAGCGGACGACGCCCGGCCATTCGCTTTCGACGAGCTCGAAGAAACGCTGCGGATGGAACGGCCGGCGCGCGCGATAGACGAAGCTGCGAATGCCGTATTCGTCGGTCTCGGGCGTGTGCGTGCCGCGCATCTCCTGCAGCCAGCCCGGCGCGCGCGACGCCGCGTCGAAGTCGAACAGGCCGGTGTCGAGCACGCGCTCGAGCGGCACCTTGCCGAATTCGGCGATCTCGATCCGTGCGCGCGGGTTCAAGCCACGCAGCAGCGCGACCAGCCGCTCGCGCGCGCTTGCATCGATCAGGTCGATCTTGTTGATCACGATCACGTCGCAGAACTCGATCTGGTCGATCAGCAGATCGACGACCGTGCGCGCATCTTCCTCGCCCATCGATTCGCCGCGCGACTGCAGGCTGTCGCGCGACGCGTAGTCGCGCAGGAAATTGAACGCGTCGACCACCGTCACCATCGTGTCGAGCCGCGCGACTTCGCCGAGGCTGCGGCCGTCCTCGCCTTCGAACGTGAACGTCTCGGCCACCGGCAGCGGCTCCGAGATGCCGGTCGATTCGATCACGAGCTGGTCGAACCGCCCGTCGCGCGCGAGCCGGTCGACCTCGATCAGCAGATCCTCGCGCAGCGTGCAGCAGATGCAGCCGTTGCTCATCTCGACCAGCTTCTCGTCGGTGCGCGACAGCCCCGCGCCGCCGTCGCGCACGAGCGCGGCGTCGATGTTGACCTCGGACATGTCGTTGACGATGACCGCGACGCGCCGGCCCTCGCGATTGTTCAGGATGTGGTTGAGCAGCGTCGTCTTGCCGGCGCCGAGGAAGCCGGACAGGACGGTCACGGGAAGCCGCGTGGACGGGGAGAGTGCGGGGCTCATCGGGCGATTCCGGGAGGAGAGTGGACGATCATCGAGTGATACATAGTATCGCAACGATATAACATATCATTTCAAACGTCCAGCATGCCGGTTAGGTTTTGTCCGGAGCGGACCGCGCCGCTCCGGCATCACGCCGTCATGTATAGAGCGACGCCTGCGGCAACTCGGCCGTCAGCGCGAACCGGCCCACATCCCGCAACCGGTAGTCGAGCGGATCGTGCAGCGTATGCGTGCGCGCGTTCCGCCAGAAGCGGTCGAGGCCGAGCGACGCGGCTGTCGCGCGTGCGCCGCAGGCGTCGAACAGCGCCTCGCCGTTCTCGAGCGCCGCGCGCTGCGCGACGATCTTCGCCTCCGATACCGCGAGCGCCACCTCGGCGCGTTCGTCGGCCGTCAGCGCATCCTGCCGCGCCCAGGCACGCTGCAACGCGGCGGCCGCGCGATCGGCCAGCGCCGCCGCGGCGATCGCCCGCACGCGCATGTCGCCGAAGCGCTGCAGCGTGTACGGATCGTCGCTCGCCTGCGCGACCTCCGACTGGATCCACGGGCGGCCATGCTTCAGCACGTAGTCGCGCGCTTCCGCCAGCGCGCCTTCCGCGAGCCCGACGAACAGGTTGGTCAGCACCAGCTGCGACACGAGCGTGCGCAGCGTCGCGCGCGGGGTCGGCGGCGTCTCGGAACGGTGCAGCACCTCGTCCGCCGCAAGCGTCACGCCGTCGAAGCGCACGCTGCCGCTGTCGGTCTGGCGCTGGCCGATCGGATCCCAGTCTTCGTTGACCGTGATCCCCGCGCGATCGGTCGGCACCACGCCGAACACGGTGCGGCCGGTGTCCGGATCGTGCGCGGACACCGTCATGCGCTGCGAGCCGCGCGTGCCCGAACAGAAACCCTTCACGCCATCGAGCCGGTAGCCGCCGTCAGGCGTGGCCGTGGCCACGAGCCGCGTGTCGAGCGGATTGACCGCATTGCCCCACCACCATTGCTGCTCGACCGTGCCACGCAGGTAGCGCTCGCGCTGCGCGGGGTTCCCCCACACGTCGACGCTCACCACCTGCAGGCACTGGAACCCGACGAGATGCGCGAGCGCGCTGTCGACGCGCGCGATCTGCCGGATCGCATCGTAGATCCCGGGCCACGCGGCTTCCTGCCCGCCGAACGCACGCGGCACCGCGAGCGTCAGCAGGCCCGCATCGGCGAGCCACTGCTTCTCCTGCGCCGCATGACCGCCCGCGCGGTCGCGCGCGGCGGCCGTGGTGCGCAACGCGTCGATCGCGCGCGCCAGCGCGACGTGGTCGAAAGCAGGCGTATCGGTATCGGGCGCAAAGGTCGCCGGGCCACGCGGATCGTTCATGCGACGGCTTCCTGCGCAACCGCTTCACCCGACAGCGGCACCAGCGCGTCGAGCGTGCGGCCGGTCAGCCGCGACAGGATCTCGCGCCGCCAGTCGTCGTAGATCGCGCGGTATTCGGCGATATCCGCGCCGAACACGTGCGCGGTGTGCGCGTACTCGTCGTGCAGGTAACCGTCGAGCCGCGCCTGCGTTTCCTCGTCGGCCGCGATCACGCGATCGATCAGCGCATCGCGTTCGGCTGCCGGCAGCGCCTTCAACGTGTCGAACCACCACTGGACGATCTGCACGCGATGCCATTCCTCGTCCGGCCGGATCCGGTTCTCGCCGTGCTCGCGCATCGCGGAATCGCCGATGCGGCCGGTCTTGCGCTGGATCCACAGCTTCGCGAGGATGTGCAGCTCGTAATGCCATTCGAACGCGAGAAAGCCGGCGATGTCGCGCACCGCGATGTCGCCGATGCGCGCCCAGTGCGCGGCGACGAGCCGGTCGACTTCCGGCAGCGGATCACGCCCCGTCAGTTCGGTCACGCGTTCGCGGCCGATCACCGCGTGCGCGCCGTCGTCGCCGAGCTGGCGCGACAGGATCAGCTGGAAATGGGGATCGTCGCGGAACAGCGTGTCGATCGCCTTCGCGACGACCTGCACGATGAACAGGTCATGCGACGCCATCTTCGTGTAGTAGTCGGCGACGGCGGCCAGTTCGTCGTCGTTGCGCGGCTCGCGCGGCGGCGTGGCGAGCTTCGCCGGGAAGTCAGGACGATGGCGTCGCGCCACGTCGAGAAACAGCGCTTCCTCGAATTGTCCGTTCCATTCGCGCGGCGCGCCGATGGGCAAGGTCATAGGTTTCTTTCTCTCAGGATCATGAATGAAGCGAGCGGACGCTTGTGGCGTCGCTCAGGTACGCCTGGTCACGCGTCGGACCAGGCGGTCGCCCGTGATTTGCACGGCCGAGACGAGCGCGATCAGGATCACGATCACGGTCGCCATGACGGTGGTGTCGAAACGCTGGTAGCCATAGCGGATCGCGAGATCGCCGAGGCCGCCCGCGCCGACGGCGCCCGCCATCGCCGTCGAGCCGATCAACGCGACGACGGTAATGGTGAAGCCGCCGAGCATGCCGGGCAGCGCTTCGGGCAGCAGCACGTGCCAGACGATGTGGCGGCGCTTCGCACCCATCGCGAGCGCGGCCTCGATCAGCCCGCGGTCGACTTCGCGCAGGCTCACCTCGGCGATCCGCGCGAAGAACGGGATCGCGGCGATCGACAGCGGCACGACGGCCGCCCAGACGCCGATCGTCGTGCCGATCAGCACGCGCGTGAACGGCAGCAAAGCGACGAGCAGGATGATGAACGGCGTCGAGCGAAACACGTTGACGAGCGCGCCGAGCACCGCGTTCACGCCGCGCCGCTCGTAGATGCCGCCGGGCGCGGTCGTCACGAGGATCACCGCGAGCGGGATGCCGATCAGCGCGGCAATCACGGCCGACGCTGCGACCATCGACAACGTGTCGCGGATCGCGTCGAGCAGTTCGGGCCACCAGAGATCAAACATAGCCGAGCACCTCCGCGTGATTCGCGTGGCGCCGCGCGCGTTCGAGCAGCGCGGCCACCGCGCCGCCGCGGGCGGTCGATTGGCCGGCGTCGTCCGCACGCAGTGCCGCCGCGATCACGAGCCGCCCCTGTGCGTGCCCCTGGATGCGCTCGATCCCGCCGTGCAGGAAACGCACCGAGCCGCCGAGCGCCACCGCGAGCGCGCCGACATCCGGCTCGCCGCCGCTCTCGCCCGTATAGCGGACGTCGAGCACGACCTGCGCGCCTTCAGGCAACGCGGCTTGTGCCGGCAACGGCTGCACGCGCGCGGCCAGTTCGGCCGGCAGGTCGTGCACGAGCGTGCTGAGCAGCGCGCGCGTCGCGCCGTGGCGCGGATCGCCGAACACGCGCCACACGGGGCCCGTTTCGACGACTTCGCCCTGCTCGATTACCGCGACCGTGTCGCACACCGCGCGGATCACTTCCATCTCGTGCGTGATCAGCACGATCGTCAGCCCGAGGCGACGGTTGATGTCGGCGAGCAGCGCGAGGATCGACTGCGTCGTCTCGGGATCGAGCGCCGACGTCGCCTCGTCGCACAGCAGCACCTCCGGATCGTGCACGAGCGCGCGGGCAATGCCGACGCGCTGCTTCTGCCCGCCCGACAGGCTGGCCGGATACGCGTCGCGCTTCGCGGCGAGCCCGACGAGGTCGAGCAGCGCCTCGACCTTGCGCACGCGCTCGGCCTTCGGCACGCCGGCGATCTTCAGCGGCAGCGCGACGTTCTCGAACACCGTCTTCGCGGACAGCAGGTTGAAATGCTGGAACACCATCCCGGTGCGGCGCCGCAACGCGACGAGCCCGTTCTCGTCGAGCGCGCCGACGTCGACGCCCTGCACGCGCACGCGGCCCGAGCTCGGCCGCTCGAGGCCGTTCACGAGCCGCAGCAGCGTCGACTTGCCGGCGCCGCTGCGGCCGATGATCCCGAAAACCTCGCCGCGCCGCACGTCGAGCGTCACGTCGCGCAGCGCGGCAGCCTGGCCGCGCGGCGTCGCGAACACCTTGCCGACCTGCTCCAGCGATACGGCGGCGCCGGCGCGGGTCGATTCGGCCGACGCGGCCGCTTCGTCATGTGCCGTTGCCTCGGCTCCCGCACGTACTGCCGACGTCTCAATGAAACCCAGCGTATCGAACAATTGCGTCATCGCTTCGCTCCGTCACGTTCAGACATGCGCGGGATGCGCGGATTCGGCGTGCACGGCGGCGCCCGGCCGGTGCTGCGCGCCGGTATGCCACGCGGGCAGGCGCGGGCCCGCGCCGAACAGCTTCTCGCGCAGCGTCGGCGCGGGATCGTAGTCTTCCTTGTAGACGCCGCGGTTCTGCAGCTCGGGCACGACCCAGTCGACGAAATCCTCGAACGACTCGGGCATCACGGTGCGCGTCAGGTTGAAGCCGTCGATGCCGGTCTCGTCGATCCACGACTGCAGTTCGTCCGCGACCTGCGACGGCGAGCCGACGATCGGCGCATAGCGGCCGCCGAGCGACATCTGTTCGAGCATGCGGCGCACGGTCCACGTGCCGGTCGTGCTCTTGCGCGAGATCGCGTCGACGGCCGACTGGATCGAATCGGTCTTCACGTACGAGATCGGTTCGTCGAGTCCGTACTTCGCGAAGTCGATGCCGGTCGAGCTCGCGAAATGCGCGAGACCGGCCTCGGCGCTCGCATAGCGCCGGTACTCGTCGAACTTCTCGCGGGCAAGCAATTCAGTCTCGGCCGTCACGACGCTCACGCCGGCAAAGATCTTGATTGACGCCGGGTCGCGGCCCTGCCGTGCAGCGGCCGCGCGAATGTCGAGTGTCGCCGCACGCGCGGCGGCCTTGCTCTGCCCGTTCACGAACACGCATTCCGCGTGACGGCCGGCGAACTCGACGCCGCGCGCGGACGAACCGGCCTGGTACAGCACCGGCGTGCGCTGCAGCGACGGCTCGCTCAGATGAATCGCGTCGATCGAATAGAACGGCCCGTCGTGCTTCACGCGCCGCACCTTGCCCGGCTGCGCGAACACGCGCGCCTGCGCGTCGCGGATCACCGCATCGTCGTCCCAGCTCTGTTCCCACAGCTTGTAGACGACGTCCATGTAGTCGTCCGCGCGCTCGTAGCGGTCGTCGTGGCCGATCTGCTGCGCGAGGCCCATCCCGCGCGCGGCGCTGTCGAGATAGCCGGTGACGATGTTCCAGCCCACGCGCCCTTTCGTCAGGTGATCGAGCGTCGACATGCGGCGCGCGAACAGGTATGGCGGCTCGTAGGTGAGGTTCGCGGTCACGCCGAAGCCGAGGTGCCGCGTGACCTGCGCCATCGCGGGCACGAGCAGCAGCGGATCGTTGACCGGCACCTGCACCGATTCGCGCAGCGCGGCGTCGGGGCCGCCGCCGAACACGTCGTACACGCCGACGATGTCCGCGAGGAAGATCCCGTCGAACTTGCCGCGTTCGAGCGTCTTCGCGAGGTCGGCCCAGTAGTCGAGATCGGTGTAGTGCGCGGAGCGGTCGCGCGGATGCGTCCACAGCCCGTGGTTGATGTGCCCGACGCAGTTCATGTTGAACGCGTTGAGCAGGATTTTCTTGCGGTTCGCCGTCGTCATGCCCGCCTCCGTCACCACGCGATCGCGTACAGCGAGCCGAACGCGTTGTCGAGCGCCTTGCGCACCGCAGGCGAGTGCTGATAGATCGAGATGAACTTGCGGATGCGCGGATCGTTCACGCTGTCCGGCCGCACGACCCACTGGATCGCGAAGATCTTGTTCTCGGTGCCGTCGAACAGCAGCGCGCTGTTCGGGTCGGTCGTGCCGGCGAGCTTGATGAAGCTCGGGTAGCCCTGCGCGAGATCGACGTCGTCGAGTGAGCGCGCGAGCTGCGACGCTTCGAGCGGGATGATCTTCAGGTGCTTCGGGTTCGCGACGATGTCATGCGTCGTCGCGCGGTAGTCGGCACCCGGCTTCAGCGTGATGAGCCCCGCGCGCTGCAGCAACAGCAGCCCGCGCCCGCCGTTCACCGGATCGTTCGCGATCGCGACTTTCGCGCCGTCCTTCAGCTCGCTGAAGCTTTTCACCTTCTTCGAATAGAGGCCGATCTTCATGATCGTGCCGGGCGCGATCGACACGAAGTTGTAGCCGCCCTGCTTGTTCGCGTTCTCGAGGAACGGGATGTGCTGGAAGTAGTTGACGTCGATGTCCTTGTTCGCGAGCGCCGCGTTCGGCGTATTCCAGTCGGTGAACTCGACGATCTTCACGTCGAGCCCCTGCGCCTTCGCTTCCTTCGCGGCGACCTTCAGCGCCTCGATCTGCGGGCTGGTCGAGATGCCGACCTTCAGCGGCGCGGTGTCCGCGTGCGCGCCATTGAGCAAGGCGACGCCAAGCACGGCGGCAGCCAGCAGGCGCGCGATGCGGCCGGCGGAAAAGCGGGCGGAAAAAACGGCATGCAGCATGGAAACCACTCTCCTGTCCAAAGACGGTATCGATGGATGAGCGACGCCGCGGCGAACGCACGGGCGTTCTCCGGACAGAGGTCAAACGCATCGGAAAAGATCAGCCGATGATAGAGAGCGGCGCGGGGGCGGTCTACGAAGCGATTGTGCGAAGAAAATCGCGCGCGGCGATATGGCGGGCGGCCATGCGGGATCGGCGGCCTGACCGGCTGCCCGGCCGGCCGCCAGGCCGAAATCTCGGCCTGGGCGCCGGGCGAATTCCGAAATCTCGGCCAGCGGGCCGGGACTCCCTTTCCGCAGACGAAACAAACCCCTTATAAATCAATGCATTAAAAATATTCCGGCAGGCCGGATTTCTGGCACGGGGGTTGCGTAATAGACGGCACACGATGCCGCGAAGCCATGCAGGCATACCAACATCAGGAGACACGTCTTGCAGACCTCTATCCATACCCCGTCCCATCCGGAGCCGGTTTCCGACGCCGTCGCCGCCCCGCGCGCGCGCTTCTGGCCGGAAGGCTGGTGGAAACTGATGGAAATCCGCATCGGCATCATTCCGCTGCCCGTCTACTTCATCCTGCTCGCGCTGATCGTCGGCTTCTCGGTGACCGGCAAGGTGCCCGGCGAGATCTCGATGGCGATCGCGGTGCTCGCGTTCTTCGGCTTCACCTGCGCGGAACTGGGCAAGCGCCTGCCGCTCTTGCGCAACATCGGCGCGGCCGCGATCTTCGCGACCTTCGTGCCGTCGGCGCTCACGTACTACCACGTGCTGCCGAAGCCGGTGCTGAACCTGACCGTCGAGTTCACGAAGTCGACCAACTTCCTGTACCTGTTCATCGCGTCGATCATCGTCGGCAGCATCCTGAGCATGGATCGCCGCGTGCTGATCCAGGGCTTCGTGAAGATCTTCATCCCGCTCGCGGCCGGCTCGGTCGCGGCCGCGATCGTCGGCACGGCGGTCGGCACCGCGCTCGGCCTCGGCGCACGCCACACGCTGCTGTACATCGTCGTGCCGATCATGGCCGGCGGCGTCGGCGAAGGCGCGATTCCGCTGTCGATCGGCTATTCGGAACTGATGCACCTGCCGCAAGGCGAAATGTTCGCGATGGTGCTGCCGCCGGTGATGCTCGGCAGCCTGACCGCGATCATCCTGTCGGGCGCGCTCGACATGCTCGGCAAGCGCTTCCCGCACCTGACCGGCAACGGCCGCCTGCAGGTCGGCGAATCGGGCGACATGACGCCCGAGAACGAGGAAATCCGCGGCCACGTCGACGTCTCGCACATCGCGGGCGCCGGCATCACGGCCATCACGCTGTACCTGGTCGGCCTGATGGCGCACAAGCTGTTCGGCCTGCCCGCGCCGGTTGCGATGCTGTTCCTCGCGGTGCTCGTGAAGCTCGCGCGCGCGGTGTCGCCGCCGCTGCAGGAAGGCGCGTTCGTCGTCTACAAGTTCTTCTCGACCGCCGTCACGTACCCGCTGCTGTTCGCGATCGGCGTCGCGATGACGCCGTGGGACAAGCTGACCGCCGCGTTCACGATCGTCAACGTCGTCACCATCGTGTCGACCGTCGCGACGCTGATGGGCACCGGTTTCGTGGTCGGCCGCCTGATGAAGATGTACCCTATCGACACCGCAATCGTGAACGCCTGCCACAGCGGGCAAGGCGGCACCGGCGACGTCGCGATCCTGACCGCCGCGAACCGGATGCAGCTGATGCCGTTCGCGCAGATCGCGACGCGGATCGGCGGCGCGATCGTCGTCACGGTCACGCTGATCCTGGTCGCCCACTTCGGATGACGCGCCGCCGCGCGCACCGTCGCGCAGGCCGCTTCGCACGCGCCGCCGCCGGCCCAGCCGGCGCGCGGCGCGCGTCGTTCGGGGTGTCGTTTCGGGCGTCACGCCGTGCGGACGGTTGCGGGCTTCGATGAGGGCGAACGTGCAGAAAAGCTTCAAGGGAATCCCGTGGTGGGGCTGGGCATCGGCCGGCGTGCTGTATGTGTGCGTGGCGGCCGCGGCCGTCGATTTCGCGTGGGAACGCGCGATCGACGCGCTCGAGGAAACCGGCGCGCACCGGCTCGACCTGTATGCGTCGAGCCTGAAGAGCGAACTCGGCCGCTTCGAGATCCTGCCCGGCCTGGTCGCGCGGCAGGATGGCGTGCGCACGATGCTGAAAGCCGCGCCGCATGACGCCCCCGAACTCGTGCACACGGTCGACACCTACCTCGAAGCCGTGAACCGCGACGCGGGCAGCGGCGCGGTCGACGTGATCGACCTGCAGGGCGACGTGATCGCCGCCAGCAACTGGAACGAGACGCTCAGCTTCGTCGGCACCAACGTGTCGTACCGGCCGTATTTCAAGGACGCGCTCGCGCGCGGCAGCGGCCGCTTCTTCGGCATCGGCACCAACACCGGCGTGCCGGGCGTCTACTTCGCCAGCGCGGTGCGCGACGAAGGCGTGCCGATCGGCGTGGCCGCCGTGAAGATCAGCGTCGATTCGCTCGAATCGGCGTGGCGCGCGCCGGGCGTCGCCGCGATGGTCGTCGACAGCAACGGCGTGGTCGTGATCTCGACCGAACCCGCCTGGAAATTCACCGCGCTGCGCCCGATCACCGCGCAGCAGCAGCGCGACATCCAGGCGTCGCGGCAATACGCGGGCCGCACGGTCGACGCGCTGCCGTACCGCCATATCGGCGACCGCAGCGCGGCCGCGTGGTTCGGCACCTTCCCCGATACGCGCCACAGCGGCCGCACCACGCGCTATCTCGTGATGTCGCGCCCCGCGCCGCAGGCCGGCGATTCTCTGATGGTGCTGCTCGACATCGCGGGCGCGCGGCGCCAGCAGCAGACGGCTTTCGTGTTCGTCACCGGCGCGTTCCTGATCGCCGCGCTGCTCGCCGGCTACGCGATCCAGCGCCGCCGGGCGATCGTCGCGCGGCTGAACGCGCAGGACGCGCTGCGGCGCGCGAACGACCAGCTCGAGCTGACCGTCGCGCAGCGCACGGCCGCGCTGACGGCCGCGAACGAACGGATGCAGCGCGAGATCGTCGAGCGCGAGCGCACCGAGCAGCGGCTGCGCGCATCGCAGCAGGAAGTCGTGCATGCGGGCAAGCTCGCGGTGCTCGGGCAGATGGCCGCCGGCCTCACGCACGAGCTGAACCAGCCGCTCGTCGCGATCCGCACGCTGTGCGACAACGCGCGCACGTTCTTCGAGCGCGGCCAGCCCGCGCCGGCGCTCGCCAATCTCGAACGGATCGGCAAGCTCGTCGACAGCATGGCGGTGCTCACCGGCGAGCTGAAGACCTTCGCGCGCAAGCCGGACGTCGAGCGCGTCGCGGTGTCGCTGAACGAGGCCGTCGCGCATGCGCGGCTCATCTACGATGCGCGGATCCGCGACGAAGGCGTGCAGCTCGACGTGAACATCGCGCCGGGCACCGCCGTGTCGGCCGAATCGAGCCAGTTGCAGCAGGTGATCGTGAACCTGCTCGGCAACGCGCTCGACGCGGTGCACGACGCGAGCGTGCGCCGTATCGTCATCGAGGCCGCCGGGCCGGACGAAGCCGGCCGCGTGCGCTTTACCGTGGCCGACAGCGGCGCGGGCATCGCGCCCGACGTGCTGCCGCATCTGTTCGAGCCGTTCGTCACGACCAAGCCGCGCGGCCAGGGCCTCGGGCTCGGCCTCGCGATCACGTCGCGCATCGTCGAGGCGTTCGGCGCGAAGATCGCCGCGACGAACCGCGACGAAGGCGGCGCGCAGTTCAGTATCGAATTCGCGGCGGCCACGCTGCAAAGGACAGAGCATGGAAGATGAGATTCGGGTGCTGGTCGTCGAGGACGATGAAAACGTCCGGATCGGCGTCGAGCAGGCGGTAGCGCTTGCCGGCTTCGCAGTGGACGCGTTCGCGTCGGCCGCCGACGCGCTGCATCACGTCGCGCCCGGCGCGCCGGTCGTGATCGTGTCGGACGTGCGGATGCCGGGCATCGACGGGCTGCAGCTGCTCGATCGCGTGATGGCCATCGACGCGCAGATCCCGGTCGTGCTGATCAGCGGCCATGCCGACATCTCGACGGCCGTCGGCGCGATGCAGGTCGGCGCGTACGACTTCATCGAGAAGCCGTTCTCGTCGGACGTGATCGCGGGGCGCGTCGCGCGCGCGGTCGAGAAGCGCCGCCTGACGCTCGAGGTCCAGGGGCTGCGCGCGGCGCTGAACAACTGGCAGGGCATCGAGGCGTTCGTGCTCGGCAAGTCGCCCGCGATGGCCGACGTGCGCAAGAAGATCCTGCGCCTCGCCGATACGTCGGTGTCGGTGCTGATCACCGGCGAGACGGGCACCGGCAAGGAACTGATCGCGCGCAGCCTGCACGACTTCGGCGGCCGGCGCGACGCGCATTTCGTCGCGCTGAACTGCGGCGGCCTGCCTGAGCAGGTGTTCGAGAGCGAACTGTTCGGCCATGAAGCCGGCGCATTTACCGGCGCGATCAAGAAGCGCATCGGCAAGATCGAATGGGCGGACGGCGGCACGCTGTTCCTCGACGAGATCGAGACGATGCCGATTCCGCTGCAGGTCAAGATGCTGCGCGTGCTGCAGGAGCGCGTGGTCGAGCGGCTCGGCGCGAACGAGCTGATTCCGGTCGACTGCCGCGTGGTCGCCGCATCGAAGGCCGATCTCGCCGAGCTCGCGGCCGACGGCCGCTTTCGCGCGGACTTGCTGTATCGCCTCAACGTCGCGCAGATCGAACTGCCGCCGCTGCGCGAGCGGCGCGAGGACGTGCCGCTGCTGTTCGAGCATTTCGTGCTCGCGGCCGCGCGCCGCTTCGGGCAGCCGGCACCGGTCGTCACGGCTGCGCAGGTGTCCGAACTGATGACGCATGCGTGGCCCGGCAACGTGCGTGAGCTGCAGAACGTGGCCGACCGCTTCGTACTCGGGCTGACTGGCGACAGCCTGCTGTCGTCCGGCGGCACGCCGGCCGCGGGCGGCACGCTCGCGGAGCAGCTCGCGTATTTCGAGCGGATGCTGATCGAGGACATGCTGCAGCGTCACAACGGCAATGTTGCGGACGCAAGCGAAGCGCTCGGGATGCCGAAGAAAACGCTCTATCACAAGCTGCGCAACCTGCGGATTCCCGCGCGCGGCGACGCGGCGGCCGATGACGGCGAATGACGCGAACGAGGACACGCACTCCAGCATGGATCGCATCGACATCACCGAACACGGCCGCGTCACTGGCCACCTGATCCGCGGCGTCACGCACGCGCAGAAAGCCTTCCGCCCGAGCGACTGGCCCGAGCGCCTCGCGGGCGTCATCACGCTGTTCGTCGGCGAACGGCGGCCCGGCTATCCGTGCGCGCTGTCGCGGCTCGCGATGCCCGTCGTCGACGGCAACGTCAAATGCCTGTTCGTGTCGGATGAATTGCGCACCGTATGCGCGGACGCATTCGATTTCGCGATGCAGTTCGCGACCGACAACGACCTCCCCGTCGTGCTTCAGACCGCGCCCGCGCTGGCGGTGCGCTGACGCGCCGGCCGCTTTCGCGGCTCGCCTTCTTCCCGTTTTCCAAACATGCGATGTGCAGGTGCGCAGGTCGCCGCACGCCCTTTTCCAGCCTTTCCAGCGCCTCGACCAATCGTCAGATGATTGAAAGCATCGACACCCGTCCCCTCACGACAAGGGTTTCCGGCCGAGCCATCAATAAAATTGATCGTCACGATGAAAATTATGCGTTTTCCTTGCAGGTCGCCGTGATGCATAGTTGCGTCGTGTTGACGCACCTTTGAGTCTTTCAGTCATGAACATGCGAATCGAGCCGTCCGTGCTCGCGAACCCCGACCTGCAATTTGCGACGCTTTCGTCAGGCATCAGCCTGCCGTATGTCGAGCGGGGCAGCGGCGCGCCGATGGTGTTCGTGCACGGCTCGCTGTGCGACTACCGCTACTGGGATCCGCAGCTCGCCGCGCTGTCGGCCCACTACCGCTGCATCGCGCCGAGCCTCAGCCATTACTGGCCGGCCGTCGAAGCGGGCATCCAGGACGAGTTCAGCTGGCAGAACCACGTCGACGAGCTCGCCGAATTCATCGACGCGCTCGACCTCGGCCCCGTGCACCTGGTCGGCCACTCGCGCGGCGGCAGCGTTGCGTTTAACGTCGCGCGCCAGCATCCGCATCTCGTCGAATCGCTGACGCTCGCCGATCCGGGCGGCCCGCTGCAACAGCCGGGCGTGCGCGAAGCCGCGCTGCCCGCCGCCGCGATCGCGCTGCGCACGCAGGCCGTGAACCTGATCGGGCAAGGCGACGTCGAATCGGGCCTCGAGATGTTCGTCGATTCCGTGAGCCTGCCGGGTGCATGGAAGAAGAGCACGTCGCGTTTCCGCACGATGGCGATCGACAACGCGAGCACGCTGCCGAAGCAGCTGCGCGACCCGCTGCCCGCGTACTCGCAGCACACGGCCGGCGACATCGCATGCCGCACGCTGCTGATCGACGGCCAGCGCAGCCCGAAGATGTTCCGCAACAACGTCGACACGCTGTCGCAATGGATCGGCAATGCGCAACGGCAGACCGTCGCCGGCGCATCGCACGGGATGAACGCCGCGAGCCCCGCCGTGTTCAACCGCTTCGTGCACGAGTTCGTCGCCGCGTAACGCTCGCGGGCGGTTTCCGCGCCGCCCGTTCTCCTCGCTGTTCAACGACGATGCGGATCCGTGCCGCATCGCCGCTTCATCAACCGCCGTGCGTGACCGGCGCGTCCGTTCCGTCAATCTGCCTGCCTGCGCAATTCCTTCAGCACGGCTTACCACGCGGCGGGCTCCGGCTCCGCCTTGCGCGTGACCGCATCGGGCAGCCCGAACACGCTGTCGAACGCCCAGTTGTACGTGAACGTGAAGATCGGGAAGAACACGATCAGCACCGCGTCGTACAGGAACGCCTGCAGCAGCGACACGTCGAGCCACCACGCGATCAGCGGGATCAGGAACGTCACGAGCGCGACCTGGAAGCCGATCGCATGCACCACACGGCGTCCGACCGTGCGCGTCGTCGCCGCACTCCTGCGCTCCCAAGCCTCGAACACGAGGTTGTACACAAAATTGACGGTGACACCCGTCGTCGAGATCATCACGCCCAGCAGGCCGCTCGCCGCCACGCTCGCGCCGCTCAGCATGCCGAGCACCGACGATGCGATCAGAATGCCGAGCACCTCGAACATCACGACGTAGACTATGCGTCTCTTCCACCCTTGCATGACCATCCACCTTCTATCGAACAAGGTGGCGAGACTATCAGCGGGTAGCGCGTCCGCAAAAGTCAGGTCCTTTCAATTTTTCTGACAGGAGGCCAGTGCATGCTGACCAGCGACCACATCGACATGCTGCTGACCGTCATCGACAAAGGCTCGTTTTCCGCGGCCGCGCGGGCGCTCGGCCGCACGCCGTCGGCGATCAGCATGGCGATCGCGAACCTCGAGGCCGAGCTCGACCTCGTGCTGTTCGACCGCGGCACGCGCGAACCGACGCCGACCGCCGCGATGGCGGCGCTGCTGCCCGACGCGCGCTCGATCGCCGAGCGGCTGCACGCGCTGCGCGCGCATGCGCAGCACCTGTCGGAAGGCGTCGAGGATACGTTGCGGCTCGGCCTCGCGGCCGAACTCGACGGCGCGCCGGTCGCCCACGCGCTGACGGCCGTCGCCGCGAAATACCCGGCGCTCGCGATCAGCATCGTCACGGCGCCGCAGGACGTGATCATCGATGCGCTGCATCGCGGCGCCGTCGATCTCTGTGTCGCGTATGGCGGGCTCGACCTGCATCCGCAGGAGCAGATCCACGCGCTGTGGACCGAGACGCTCGTCGCGGTCGCCGCGCCGAGCCATCCGGCGATCGCCGAATGCGCGCAACCGGAAGCGATCGAGCGGTTGTCGGGCTTCCGGCAGATCGTGATCGCCGATCCCGAGCGGCCGCTGACCGACGTGCGGCCGTTGATCGGCAACCGCACGTGGAAGGTGACCGACATGGCGACCGCAATCGCGCTGGTGAAGGCCGGACATGGCTGGGCGAACCTGCCCGAATCCGTGACCGGCCGATACGTCGCCGACGGCGAACTCGCGCCGCTCGTGTTCGCGAACATCCGCAACGGGTTGCCGCTGCCCGTGTTCCTGAGGCGGCCGAAGCACACAGGGCTCGGCAAGGCGGCCAGCGAACTGGTTCGCGCGCTGCGGGCTGCAGGCGATGAAAAATGACCGGCGTGGCGGCGAGCGCCGCCACGCCGTCGGTCAACGCCTGATGGCTTGACCGTTAGTTGCGATCAGTGCGCTGCCGCCGCCGCGCTCTGGATCGAATCGACGAGCGATGCGTTGTCGTAGCGTCGTCCGGCAATGCCCCATCCACCATCGACCGCATGGACGACGTTCACCCACACCTGCGCGGGCGTCAGCCGCCCGCCGGCGCGGTGCAGCACGATCGCCGTCGCCCGTTCGACGAATTGCCGCTGACGGTCGGGCGCCGCGAGCGCCACGGCGGGCAGCTTCAGCTCGACGAACGCGGCGGGTTCCGCGCGTCCATGCACGAAGGTCCGGTTTCGCGGCAGCACGTTGAGCGTGCCCACCACGTTCGGCGCCAGGAACGCATTCCCGGTAAGCCCCTCGACGTCCAGCAGCGCATCGGTCAACTCGGCAAACACCGCCCCCTCGTCGTCCGGCGTGAAAACCCCTTCGGATACTGTCAGCGTAATCGGCATCGCACTTTCTCCTGGTCAGGTCATCGGTCAGGTGACGTGATATAAATACCAGTCACTCTCTATACATTAGACACTGATCGCTCTCTATGCAAGATAAAGAGTGATCACTCTGAAGCGAGCCTGTCATGCGTTATTCCGTCGAGCACAAGCACGAAACCCGTACGCGCATCCTCGAAGCCGCGAGCCGGCTGTTCCGCGAGGAGGGGTATGGCGGCTCCGGCATCGGTCCGCTGACGAAGGCGGCGGGCGTCACCAACGGCGCGTTCTACGGCCATTTCAAAACGAAGGGCGAAGCGTTCCGGCAGGTCGTCCTCGATGGCCTCGCCCAGCTCCGGCAAGGCGTCGCGACGTTCAAGGCCGAGCATGGCGCGCGCTGGCGGCGCCCGTTCGTGTCGTTCTACCTCGGGCCGCGACGCACTTGCGAGCTCGGTGAAAGCTGTGCGCTGCCAAGCCTGTCCCCGGAAGTGATGCGCGCCGACGACGAAACGCGCGACGCTTACGAGCAGGCACTGCGGCAGATCGTTGACGAAGTGTCGGCAGGAATGGATAACCCACCCGATGACGATCGGGCCATCGCGTTTCTTGCGCTGCTGTCGGGCGGCGTCACGCTCGCGCGCGCGGTGCGCGATCCGGAACTGGCGCATCGCATCGCCGATGCGGTCGGCCGCTACGCGGTGGTGATCGCGGAACGCACAGAGGTGAAACCGGAGCAACAGGCCTGACCGCCGTGACTGACCGCCAATAAAAAACCCGATCCGCGTCGCCACGGATCGGGGTTCTTCGATCGACTACCCAGTAAGTCGGCCCGTCTCGGGCCGGTGCATCACCGCGCAGCCACCTCCGCCTTGCCCGTCGCCGCATCGCCCACCGCCGTCGGTGCCGGCCCCCATCCGCCGCCCAGCGCGCGGATCAGGTTCACGGTCGACACGGCCTGCGCGCCGGTCAACTGGTTCGACTGCAATTGCGACTGCAGCACCGAGCGTTCGCTGTCGATCACGTCGAGATACGCGACCTCCCCTTCCTGATACTGCGTGCGCGACAACGTCGCCGCGCGCCGCGACGCGTTGACGGCCGCATCCTGCGCGCGGATCTGGTCGTCGAGCAGGCGCAGGTCGGCGAGATTGTCCTCGACCTCGCGGAACGCGACGAGCACCTGCTGCCGGTAGTTCGCGACCTGCTCGTCGTACTGCGCGCGCGCCTGCTGCACGCCGGCCGCACGACGGCCGCCGTCGAACAGCGGCAATGTCAGCGCGGTACCGGCGAACGGCCCGAGCAGGAACGTGCGGCTCGACCACAGGAACAGGTTGCCGAGCGTCGACGCTTCATACCCAAACGCCCCCGTGATGTCGAGCTTCGGGAAGTACGCCGACTTCGCGAGGCCGATCCGCGCGTTCGCGGCCGCCATCGCGCGCTCTGCCGCCGACACGTCCGGACGGCGCTCGAGCAGCGCGGACGGCAGGCCCGGCGGCACCTTCACCGCGACCGGCACGATCGGCGTTTCCTTGAACGCGAAATCCGCGGGCGCCTTGCCGAGCAGGATCGCGAGCGCATGCTCGGACGCCGCGCGCCGCCGCGCGACGCCGACCGCATCGGCCTGCGCGGTCGCCAGCTCGTTCTTCGCGCGCGATACGTCGAGCTCGCTGATGTCGCCTTCGTTGAAGCGGCGCTGCACGAGCTTCAGTGCCTGCTCGCGCAACTCCACCGTGCGGCGGTACAAGTCCTGGTCGGAATCGAGCTGACGCAGTTCGAAGTAGTTCTGCGCGACGTCCGCCTGCAGCGCGAGCTGCACCGAGCGGAACAGCGCTTCGCTCTGCGCCTGGTCGGCACGCGACGCCTCGACGTTGCGGCCGACGCGGCCGAACAGGTCGGCTTCATACGACACGGTGCCCTGCGCGCGCCACAGCGTCGCGTTGGTCGGCCCCGTGCCCTGCGGCTGGAACTGTGACGCCGACGACAGCCCCTCGCGCGTCGGCCCGAAGCCGGCGCCGACCTGCGGGAACCACTGCGAGCGCGCCGAACGCGTCGCCGCGCGTGCTTCCTCGACACGTGCAGCCGCGGCCTTCAGGTTCTGGTTCGCGGCGAGCGCCTGCGTCTCGAGCGAATCGAGCACCGGGTCGCCGAACACCTTCCACCATTCGCCGCGATGCGCGCCGTCCGCCGGCTCGGCCGTCTTCCACGTGCCGGCCTGCTCGCCGGCGGCAAGCGTCGGCGCTTCCTTGAATGCGGCAGGCGTCGGCGCATCCGGGCGCTTGTAGTCGGGCCCCACCGCGCACGCGGCGAGCAGCGTCGCGAGCAGGGTGCTCGCGGCCGCCACCTTCGCGAAGCGCATCAGGCCATTCGTGTTGTGCAAGTTATTCATCTTCCTGTCCTCAAGCATCCGAAGCCGGCACGTGCTGGGACGGCACACCGTAACCCGCCGAGTCCTTCCCGGCGACGTGGATCTTGCCGCCCGCGAGCGTGCGCAGCACGACGTAGAACACCGGCGTCAGCATCAGCCCGAACAGCGTCACGCCGAGCATCCCGAAGAACACCGCGACCCCCATCGCATGGCGCATTTCCGAACCGGCACCCGTCGACGTGACGAGCGGCACCACACCCATGATGAAGGCGATCGACGTCATCAGGATCGGGCGCAGCCGCAGCCGGCTCGCCTCGATCGCGGCCTCGAGCGGCGTCCTGCCGTCGTGTTCGAGTTCACGCGCGAATTCGACGATCAGGATCGCGTTCTTCGCCGACAGCCCCACCAGCACCATCAAGCCGATCTGCGTGAAGATGTTGTTGTCGCCCTGCGTGAGCCACACGCCCGTCAGCGCCGACAGAATGCTCATCGGCACGATCAGGATCACCGCGAGCGGCAGCGTCAGGCTTTCATACAACGCCGCGAGCACGAGGAACACGAGCAGCACGCTGATCGGGAACACGTACATCGCCGAATCGCCGGCAAGAATCTGCTGGTACGTGAGGTCGGTCCATTCGAACCGCACGCCGCGCGGCAGCGTTTCATGCGCGATGCGCTCGATCGCGGCCTGCGCCTGGCCCGACGAGAAGCCCGGTGCCGGGCCGCCGTTGATGTCGGCCGCCGTGTAGCCGTTGTAGCGCACGACCATTTCCGGGCCGAACGTCGGCGTCACGGTGACGAGCGACGACAGCGGCACCATCTCGCCACGGTCGTTGCGTGTCTTCAACTGCAGGATGTCGTCCGCACGCTGGCGGAACGGTGCATCGGCCTGCACACGTACCTGATACACACGGCCGAAGCGGTTGAAGTCGTTCACGTACAGCGAGCCGAGATACACCTGCATCGTGTTGAACACGTCGGTCACCGGCACGCCCAACTGCTTCGCCTTCACGCGATCGAGATCGACGTTGAGCTGCGGCACGTTGATCTGGTAGCTCGTGAACAACGGGCCAAGCTCAGGCGCCTGCTGCGCGCGCTTGATGAAGTCGTTGGTCGCATCCGCGAGCCGCGCATAGCCGACCGCGCCGCGATCCTCCACCTGCATCTTGAACCCGCCCAGCGTACCGAGGCCGAGCACCGGCGGCGGCGGGAACACCGCGACGAACGAGTCCTTCATCGCGCCGTACTTCTGGTTCAGCGCCCCCGCGATCGCGCCGGCCGACAGCGCCTTGCCGTGCCGTTCCGAGAACGGCTTGAGCGTGACGAACACGATGCCCGCGCTCGAGCTGTTCGTGAAGCCGTTCACCGACAGCCCCGGGAACGCGACGGCGCTCTCGACGCCCGGCTGCTTCAGCGCGATCGAGCCCATGTCGCGGATCACCTTCTCGGTGCGGTCGAGCGACGCGCCGTTCGGCAGCTGCGCGAACGCGATCAGGTATTCCTTGTCCTGCGCGGGCACGAAGCCGCCCGGCACGACCTTCGACACGAGCACGGTCGCGCCCACCAGCACGAGGTACACGCCGAGCATCAGCGTCTTGCGCGACAGCACGCCGCGCACGCCGCGGCCGTAGTTCTCCGCGCCGCGATGGAACACCTTGTTGAAGCCGCGGAAGAAGCCGCCGAGCACGCGGTTCATCACGCGCGTGAGCCAGTCTTCCTTGTCACCGTGACCCTTCAGCAGGATCGCGGACAGCGCCGGCGACAACGTCAGCGAGTTGAACGCCGAGATCACCGTCGAGATCGCGATGGTCATCGCGAACTGCTTGTAGAACTGGCCGGTCAGGCCCGACATGAACGCGAGCGGCACGAACACGGCGACGAGCGTCAGCGCGATCGCGATGATCGGCCCGCTCACTTCCTGCATCGCCTTGTAGGTCGCCGCCCGTGCGTTCATCCCGCTCTCGATGTTCCGCTCGACGTTCTCGACCACCACGATCGCATCGTCGACCACGATCCCGATCGCGAGCACCATCCCGAACAGTGACAACGCGTTGATCGAATACCCGAACGCGAGCAGCAGCGAGAACGTGCCGATGATCGACACCGGCACCGCGATCAGCGGAATCAGCGACGCGCGCCAGGTCTGCAGGAACACGATCACGACGATCACGACCAGCGCGATCGCTTCGAGCAGCGTGTGCACGACGGCCTTGATCGACGAACGCACGAACTGCGTCGGGTCATAGACGATCTTGTAGTCGACGCCCGCCGGCATGTCCTGCTTCAGCTCGGCCATCGTCTTGCGCACTTCGTCCGAGATCTGCAGCGAGTTCGCGCCCGGCGACTGGTTGATCGCCATCGCGACGGCCGGCTTGTTGTCGAGCAGCGAGCGCAGCCCGTATTCGGACGCGTCGAGCTGGATCCGCGCGATGTCGCGCAGGTGCGTGACGCCGCCGTCCGGCGTCGTCTTCACGACGATGTCGCCGAACTCGTCTTCCGTCTGCAAGCGGCCGCGCGCGTTCACCGACAACTGCAGCGGCGTGCCCGGCAGCGACGGCGACGCGCCGATCACGCCGGCCGCGACCTGCACGTTCTGCTCGCGGATCGCCTGCACGACGTCCTCGGCCGACAGCCCGCGCTGCGCGACCTTCTGCGGATCGAGCCACACGCGCATCGCGTAGTCGCCCGACCCCCACAGCTGCACCTGGCCGACGCCCTGGATCCGCGACAGGCGATCCTTCACGTTGATCAGCGCGTAGTTGCGCAGGTAGGTCATGTCGTAGCGGTTGTCCGGCGAGATCAGGTGGACCACCATCGTCAGCGTCGGCGAGCTCTTCACCGTCGTGATGCCGAGCCGCTGCACGTCTTCCGGCAGGCGCGGCAGCGCCTGGTTCACGCGGTTCTGCACGAGCTGCGTGGCCTTGTCCGGATCGGTGCCGAGCTTGAACGTGACGGTGATCGTCATGTTGCCGTCGCTGTTCGCCTGCGACTGCATGTAGAGCATGTCCTCGACGCCGTTGATCTGCTCTTCGAGCGGCGACGCGACCGTCTCGGCGATCACCTTCGGGTTCGCACCCGGATACTGCGCCTTGACGATCACGGAAGGCGGCACGACTTCCGGATACTCGGAGATCGGCAGCAGGAACATCGCGATCACCCCGCCGAGCAGGATGATCACCGATAGGACTCCTGCGAAGATCGGCCGGTCGATAAAGAATTTGGAAATGTTCATGTGTGGCTCTGTCTGGTTGAACGCGGATACGAAGCGGCGGGCCGCTTACGAATCCGCCTTCGCCGGGGCGGCCGGCTTCGCGTTGCCCGCCAAAGGCGCGGACGGCGCGTCACCGCCCGTCATCGGGACCATGTGCGGCTTCACCTGCTCGCCGGGGCGCACGCGCTGCGTGCCGTTCACGACCACGCGATCGCCGGCGGAGAGCCCGCTCACGATCACGCGCCGGTTGCCGTGCTGCATCCCCTGCTGCACTTCGCGGTACGACACGCGGCCTTGCTGGTCGACGACGAACACGAACTTCTTGTCCTGGTCGGTGTTGATCGCCGCGTCGTCGACGAGCAGTGCCTCGTGCGGCGCGCTGCCGCCCACCTTCACGCGTGCATAGAGGCCCGGGACGAGCGCGCCGTCGGCGTTGTCGAAGCGCGCGCGCACGCGGATCGTGCCGGACGACGTGTCGAGCCGGTTGTCGACCGAGTCGATCTCGCCGCTGCGCGAGTAGCCGGTTTCGTTCGCGAGGCCGAGCTCGACCGGCACCTTGCGGCCGCTGCGCGCGCCGTTGATGTATTGCAGGTAGGTCTGCTCGTCCGCGTCGAACGACGCGTAGATCGGCGACACCGACACCAGCGTCGTCAGCGGCGCGGCCGCTGCGCCGGCCGACACGACGTTGCCGAGCGTGATTTCCGCACGCGACACGCGGCCCGACACCGGCGCCGTGATCCGCGTATAGCCGAGGTTGATCCGCGCCGTTTCCAGCGCGGCTTCGGCGGCCTTCAGGTTCGCCGTCGCCTCGCGGGCCGCATTCTGCTTCTCGTCGTAGTCGCGCTTCGCGATCGCGTTGTCACCGATCAGCCGCTGCGCGCGCTGCCAGTCGGTCTGCGCGTAGCCGTTGCGCGCCTGCGCGGCCGCGAGCTGCGCGGCTGCGCGATCGGTTTCGGCCTGGTACGGGCGCGGGTCGATCACGAACAGCACGTCGCCCTTCTTCACGAGCGCGCCGTCCTTGAAGTTCACCGCGACGATCGTGCCCGACACCTGCGGGCGCACGTCGACTTTCTCGACCGCTTCGAGGCGGCCCGAATAACTCTGCCAGTCGGTCACGGTCTGCGGCACGACGGTCGCGACGTCGACTTCGGGCAGCGGTGCTGCCGCTTTCTCCGGTGCGTTTGCGTTCACGCGCATCGCGCCGAACGTTCCGAGGCCGACGACGGCGAGCGTCACGATCGCCGCTGTCGCGATTCGGGAACGGGAGGTGCGTAGGATGGCCATGTGGATCTCCAGTAAACGTGGATTGGTTTTGGTTATTCGGAACGGTTCGGCTGGCGCGCCTGGAAGCGGCACTGAAAGAAGCGCACGGCTTCCTCGAAGGCGGCTTCGTGCGTCGCGAGCGCGGCGTGCGTGATGTCCGGATAGCGGATCACCTGCGTGAGCACGCCCGACGAGATCAGGCAGCCCGCATATTTCTCCGCCTCGACGTGCAGCACATCGTTCTGCGCGGTGACGACGAGCGTCGGCGGCAGCCCCGCGAGGCGCACCGATTCGAGCGGCGCCGCGTACGGGTGCATGCGTTGGGCGGCCTGCGGCAGATACGCGCGATAACAGGCCGCGCATTCGCGCGGGGTGATGTCGGAGGAAAGACGATCGGCGTCGCCGATGCGCGTCATGCTGGGGTCGAGCATCGGCCCGAACAGCGCCTGCGCGACGATCTGCACCTCGCCGCGATCGCGCGCGATGAACGCGAGGCAGTTCGCGAGCTGGCCGCCCGCGTCGTGGCCCGCGACACCGATCTTCTTCGGGTTGCCGCCGAACGCGCGGGCGCGCGTCGCGGCCCACACGGCGGCGCGATACGCATCCTCCGGCGCGGCCGGAAAAGGAAAGGCCGGCGCGAGCGAATAATCGACCGACACTACGAGCGCTGGTAAGCGTTCTGCTAAAAAACGCGCGGCGAAATCGGCGTCTTCGAGCGAACCGCGCACGAAGCCGCCGCCGTGGAAATAAAGCACTACTGGCAACCCGGTCTTGTCCGGGCGGCGGTAGAGGCGCAGCACGATGTCCTGCGCGTAGCCGGGAATTTCGACTTCGGCGACCGTCAGCGCCGCGCCTGCCGTGGCTTGCACGGGCAACGCGGCCTTCAGGAATTTGCTGAATTCAGAAGCGTCCATGACGATGCAGCATCCATTTCGAGATGGAACGAATTCTGGGTCCGGCAGACATTGGGATAAATGCCTATAATCCGGCAACACAATTCAACGCCCCCGAACAATCCGAGGCTGCGTTTACCCACGAGGTAGCGCAGCCTTCTTGTTCCGGAGGCTCATTAGATTGCGGAGGTTGTGATGGACCGGCTTCAGGCCATGCAGGTGTTTACTCGCGTCGTCGATACAAGCAGCTTCACCAAGGCAGCAGAAACGCTCAGCTTGCCGCGAGCGTCCGTCACGACGATCATCCAGAATCTCGAAGCATTCCTCGGTGTGCGGCTGATGCACCGGACCACGCGCCGGCTGTCGCTCACGCCGGACGGCGCCGCGTACTACGAACGATGCGTGCGGATCCTCGCGGACGTCGAGGAAACCGAGGCGAGCTTCCAGGCGAACAACCGGAAGCCGCACGGAAAGTTGCGTATCGACATGCCGGGTTCGATCGGGCGGCTGCTCGTGATTCCGTCGCTGTGCGAATTCCATACGCGCTATCCGGACATCGACCTGCAGCTCGGCCTGTCCGACCGGCCGGTCGACCTGCTGCAGGAAGGGGTCGATTGCGTGATCCGCGTCGGTGCGCTGCAGGACTCGTCGCTCGTCGCACGCCGGGTCGGCCTGTTCGAATGCGTGACGGTCGCGTCGCCCGACTATCTCGAGCGCCACGGCGAGCCGCAGACGATCGACGACCTGAACCAGCACAAGGCCGTCAACTACTTCTCGAGCCGCACCGGCCGCACGATCGACTGGACGTTCCTGACCGACGGCAAGGAAGTCGAGATGAAGATGGAAGGCATCGTGTCGGTCAACGACGCGGATGCGTACGTGACCTGCGGGATCGAAGGCTTCGGGCTGATCCAGCCGCCGCTCTTCATGGTGCTGCCGCATCTGCGCGAAGGCCGGCTCAAGGAAGTGCTGCCGGGCGTCAAGCCGCTGCCGATGCCGATCTCGGTCGTGTATCCGCACAGCCGCCATCTGTCGCCGAAGGTGCGCGTGTTCGTCGACTGGATCGCCGAGGTGTTCGACCGCTGCCCGCTGCTGAGCGGCAAGGGCAGCCTCGACGCGACGTGCAGCAAGCGCACGTTCGAGGAAGCCGAACGCGCACCGGCGCTCGACACGCCGGTCATCAACGAGTGGGTTGCGTAAGCGCCTGAACTGAGCAACTGAACCGCACACGCGGGCTGCCAGGCCCGCGTGTCGCCCCGCCTCCGCGCCCCATTTCCCGCCCGGCGCAGCCGATCCTTCCCGAATCCGCAGCAAACCTTTGTGCCAGGCGACGCAATCGTCCGCCTGCGTCGTCGCGCGCCGTCGTCGCGCCCGTTCGAGGCCCGCTGCAAGCGGGTTCGAGCGATTTCCGCATAACCCTGCCGGGTGTACGGATGGCGATTGTTCCACTGACACGACAATTCAATTCGCATCTGCCGCATTTATCGCGACGGAACAGATACCTAGAGTAAACCCTGTCGCGCACCTCGTTGCGCATCGAACAGATCCCGCTTGATGGGACCGGAGTAAGCGCTCAGCGCCAGCTCCGACAGACAGGAGTTTCGCCATGAACCGCCGCCATCTTCTCTCCGCCCTCGCCCTCACGCTCGCCGTGTCCGCCCCGGCCTTCGCCGATTCCGGCACCCCGCATGCCGGCGACTACGGCAACACGTCGTGGTACTCGCAACACAACGGCCCGCGTACCCGCGCCGAAGTGAACGCGGAAGTCGAGCAGGCACGCAAGGACGGCACGCTCGCGTACCTGCGCAAGGCCAACTCGTATCCGCAAGGGCTCGAACTGGCGCAAGGCCCGTATCGCTCGATGCCGGAAAGCAACCAGCTCGCCGGCGGGGGCCGGTAAACGCGCAACGCCGCGCAACGGGTTGCCCCGCGCGCGGCGTTTCGAACCCGCCATCGACGACTCGCCGAGTCAGTCAGCTAGATAGTTAGTTGCAGGAGAACATGATGAACGATCAACTCCCTTCGCCGCTCGATCACTGGGACGACACCACGCCGGTATGGACGCCGTTCCGTTCGGCCCCGCACGCGCACTGATCGCGGCTGAGTCGTCGTCCGGCACTTACCGGCGCGGCACCCCGTCACGCCATTCGCCCCAGTGCGTCACGATGTCCTGCACGAGCGGATTGCCCGCGCGGTACAGGTTTTCGGTCGCCGGGGCGAAGCCGCCCTGGTCCGCGTAGTTCAGCAGGTTGTCGGCACTCGTCTGCCCCGCATACGGCCGGTCGAAATCGGACCCGGTGCGCAGCACCGCGACGCGCGACAGGTCGACCCGCTTCACGCTCGCCGCACGCTTGAGCGCTTCATACGTCGCGTTGTCTTCCTGCGCGGTCATGCAGTACGTGCCCTTGCCGTCAGTCAGGATCTTCGTCCACTGGCGCGCGCGCTCGCCGATCAGCGTGCCCGAGAACCACGTGTTGCCCGATGACGTGTCGCACTGGATCACCGTCGGCGGCCGGTTCGCCGGCGCGTAGTTGAACTTCGCGCGTGCGGCCTGCGCCTGCGCGCTGTCGGCGAGCACGACGTTGCGCGACAGCGCGACCGCGGCGTCGGTCAGTTGCGGGTTGAGCTGGAACACCTCGGTGCGATAGTCGAGCGGCGGCTTGTCGTTCGGGCTCTTCGTGTTGATGCCGAGGAAGCCCGTATTCCAGCCGGCCGGAATCTCGCGTGCATCGAGCTCCCACTGCAGGCTGAAGTCGACGAGGTATTTCGACCACGCGGCCGAACCGACCGTGCCTTGCGCGGGGTCGACGCCCGCGATGCCGGAAATCAGGAAGTACGTGCGGCGCAGGTCGAAGCGCTGCGAGAACGTGAGCGCCATGATCGTCGCCGACGCGTTCGCATAGCCCATGCCGGTCGTGACCACGCATACGTCCTGCTTGTTGCAATGCACGTTCGGATAGTCGGGCGACAGGCCGGGCACGGCGATGTCGCGCCACGGGCCGATCCGGTCGAGCCAGGCCTGGCCCTCAGGACCGAACATCGTGATGATCATGACCTTGACCGGGCGGCCCTGTGCACCGGTCTCGGCAAATGCATTGTTGCCCGCGTTGTTGCCCTGGTTGTCCTGCGCGATCGACGGCGCGGTCGCACAGGCTGCGAGCGAGAATGCAGCGGCGGAAAGAATGGAGCGAGTCAGCATCGGCGTTCCTTGTTTCGATGATGTTGGGTGAGAACGGCTCTCGTAGACTGCGCGTCGGAGTATAGAACGCGCATGCCCGATGCGGAACCCGACTACGAAACGGCAACGGTGCGTCGGCGCGGGTCGGGTACGCGCGGGAATGACGAAGGAAATGGTCTCCGCGCGTCGACACACCATCAGGATTACTATCCGGTTGCTCGACACCGGCACGTCAATCGCACTTGCACGCGTGTCACCCGGCACCGCTACAGCCGCGCCAGCCCCGCCACCCCGTAACCCAGCACGACAAGCGCCGCGACCACATGGCTCGCCGCGAGCAACGCCGGCGACTTCACGATCCGCCCGATCACGCTGCCGCCGAATGCGAACACGAGCTGCCCCGCGAGGCTGCCGGCAAACACGCACGCGGCACCCAGCAGCCAGTGCCGATGCGCACCGGCGGCAGCCGTTGCATAACCGTAGAACAACAGGATCGTGAGCGGGTTCGCCAGCGTGACGAAGAACATCGATGAAAACGGGCGGCTGCCCGGCGGCCGTGCATCACCGTCGAGCGTGCGGCGGCGATCCCGCAGCGCCTGCCACAGCATCCGCGCGCCCATCGCGAGCAGCACGAGCGCGCCGACCAGGCGCAACAGCGACAGATGGGCGGCGAGCGTGCTCGCGAGCATCGCACCGAGCGTGAATGCGACGACCGCATAGCAGCCGTCGGCCATCGCGACACCCACCGCCGCGCGCACGCCGCTTGCGGTGCCGGCGCGCATCCCGTAGTTCGCGATCATCAGCGCAACGGGCCCGACCGACAGCGCGATCATCAGCCCGAACAGGAAGTCGTTCATCGGTCGTCGATGCCTTCGATGGAAGGCATCGATTCTAGCGACCGCAAAAAAAATCCTGTGTGGCGCGTGAGCGTCACGCGACGTCGACGCGTGCGGGCCCGTCCACCATCTCGCCGATCACGCCCGCGCGGTCGAAGCCGTCGGCACGGAAGCACGCGAGCACGTCGTCGACGGCCTCCGGTGCGCACGCGACCAGCAAGCCGCCCGACGTCTGCGGATCGGTCAGCAGCGCCTGCGCGACGGGCGGCAGCGTGGCGGCCAGCCGCACGTCCGTGCCGTATGCGGCCCAGTTGCGGCCTGACGCGCCGGTGAACACGCCATCGGCGACGAACGCCTCGACGCCCGCGAGCCACGGCAGCGACGCATAGTGCACGCGCGCGGTGAGGTGCGCGCCGCGCGCCAGCTCGAGCGTATGGCCGAGCAGCCCGAAGCCCGTCACGTCGGTCAGCGCATGCACGCCCGGCAGCGCGGCGAGCTCGGCGCCCGGCCGGTTCAGCTTGGTGGTCGTCGCGACCATCTGCGCATAGCCATCGGCATCGAGCTGGTTCTTCTTCAGCGCGGCGGACAGCACACCGACGCCGAGCGGCTTGCCGAGCACGAGCACGTCGCCCGCGCGCGCGGCCGCATTGCGCTTCACGCGCGACGGATGCACGACGCCGATTGCCGCAAGCCCGTAGATCGGCTCGACCGAATCGATCGAATGGCCGCCCGCGACCGGGATGCCGGCGTCCGCGCACACCGATTCGCCGCCGCGCAGCACGGCCGCGATCGTTTCGTGCGGCAGCACGTTGATCGGCATGCCGACCAGCGCGAGCGCGAGGATCGGCTTGCCGCCCATCGCATAGACGTCGGACAGCGCGTTGGTCGCGGCGATGCGGCCGAAGTCGAACGGATCGTCGACGATCGGCATGAAGAAGTCGGTGGTCGCGACGATCGCCTGCTCGTCGTTGAGGCGGTAGACGGCTGCGTCGTCGGAGGTCTCGGTGCCGACCAGCAGATCCGGGAACAGCGCGGGCGGCGTCGCGCGCTTCAGCAGCTCGGACAGCACGCCCGGCGCGATCTTGCAGCCGCAGCCGCCGCCATGTGACAGGCTCGTGAGGCGCGGAACGGCAGGCTGGGCTTGGGTGGCTTCGGTCATGGTCGGCATCCGGTGAATAACAACACGCCATTATCGACAATTCCTTGCGAGTGCGCCCGATACCCACATAATGATCGCGCCGCCTCCGCTCCCGCCCCTGTCCGCCCCTTCGTCCATGGACCACCTCTTCATCGGCCTCGTGCTGTGCTCCGCGTTGCTGCACGCGATCTGGAATGCCTTCCTCCACGTCAGTGAAGACCGGCTCGTCCAGCTCGGCACGATGTCGCTGCCGTATTTCGTGTTCGGCGCGGCCGGCGCCGCGCTGCTGCCCGCGCCGGCGCCCGCCGCGTGGCCGTATATCGCCGGGTCGGCCGTGCTCGAGGTCGCGTACTGCTTCACGCTGGCGCGCGCGTATCGCAGCGGCGAATTCGGGCAGATCTACCCGATCGCACGCGGGATTTCTCCGCTGCTCGTGTCGGTACTCGCGCTCGCGATCCTGCATGAGCGGCCGACGCCGCTCGGCTTCGCGGGCATCGCGCTCGTGTCGCTCGGCATCATGTCGCTCGCACTGCGGCGCGGCTTCCGGTTCTCCGGCGAAGGCGTGCCGTTCGCGCTGCTCACGGGCGTGTTCATCGCCGCCTATTCGATCTGCGACGGCATCGGCTCGCGCGTATCCGGCAGCGCGCTCGGCTACATCGCGTGGGTGTACGTGCTGTGGAGCGTGCCGCAATTCGTGCTGGTGTGCGCGGTGCGTGGCGGCCCGCGCGCGGTGCTCGGCTCGCGCACCGCGCTCACGCAGGGCGCGATCGCCGGCACGATCTCGCTCGCGGCGTACGGGATCGTGATCCTCGCGTACCGGTACTTGCCGGTCGGCACGGTGTCGGCGCTGCGCGAAACGAGCTCGATCTTCGCGGTCGCGATCGGCTGGCTCGTGATGCGCGAGCGGCCCGGCGCGCAGCGGCTCGCCGCGTGCGCGCTGGTTGTGGCGGGCGCGGCGCTGATCCGGCTGTAAGCAGAACGAGCGCGCGCCCGCGCGCCTGCCGCCGCGTCAGAACTTGTGGCGGATGCCCGTCACCGCGACGATCTGCGTGCGCGTGCTCGACGGATTCGAGATGCCTTCGATCGCGGCCACCGTGTTCGACGACGCACGCTGGTAGAACGCGTTCACGTAGATATCGGTGCGCTTCGACAGGAAATACTGCGCACCGACGCTCGTCTGCAGGTAGTGCGAACTCGGCTTCGGCCCTTGCGACGCGAGCACCTGCGTATAGGTTTCGCCGAGCGCGAACTGCAGCGCGGGCGTCATCAGGTAGCGCACGCTGCCCTCGTAGTTGTTGAAGCGCATCGCGCCGCCCGTCTGCAGGTTGAACAGCGAACTCGTGTACAGCAGCCCGAACGTCGCGGCGCCCCACGCATACGCGCCGCCCGCGCCCCAGATCTGCTGGCGCGTCACGCCCTTGATGAACGTGTAGTAGTTGTCGGATGCCGCCGCGCCGGTGGTGTCGAGCGCCGGATGATCGACGCGCACGTAGGCCGCACCGAGTTGCAGCGGCCCGTTCTCGTAGCTCGTGCCGATGCTCCACACGCGGTTTTGCGCGAACGACGTCGAATTCGAGAAGCCGTACAGGCCGACCGCGCGCAAGCCGTACCAGGTGGGCGTCTGGTACTGCACCGAATTGTTGGTGCGGAACGTGTTGTTCAGGTCGTCGGTGTCGAACGGGTGCAGCGCGTACTGCGTGAGCGCGGTGGTCGCGCCGATCTGCAGCGGCTCCAGCACTTCCTGCGCCGCGTTGTACTGGCGACCCATCGTCAGCGTGCCCCAGCGGTCGTTTTCCAGCCCGACGTACGCGCGGCGCCCGAACAGCCGGCCGCCCTGGCTCGCGGCGCCGCTCTCGATGTTGAAGCCGTTCTCGAGCCGGAACACCGCGCGCGTGCCGCCGCCGAGATCCTCCTTGCCGAGCAGCCCGAAGCGCGTGCCCTGCTCGTTGCCGCCGGTCGCCTGCCACGCGGCATGCCCGTTCTGGTTGTTCGTGTACGTGATCCCCGAATCGACCACGCCGTACAACGTCACGCTCGACTGCGCATGCGCGTGCATCGCACCCGCCGCCGTTGCGAGTCCCGCCAGCGCGACCGCCATTCCTTTCCGCTTCATCTCCAACCCCTTTTATCGACCGAATATGGGGAGCGATTTATTTCGCTCGACACGTGTTTTAATGAATAAAACATCGTCTTATTCATTGTCGAATTCGGCGATTTGAAGCGTCAAGCGATGCCAAAAATCGTACATGGGAGTGAAATACCCCTGAATCTCCAGGCGTTTCAAGGAATGAAACGCACCCAATAACCACGGGCATTACAGCCCGATCTCGACATGCAATCCCGATATCGCAAAAAGCCCTTGACCGCGATTTTCAGTCGTTGTGAAATATTGATACGCTGTTTTAATGATTAAAACAACCGCACGAGACGCTTCGAGAAACTAGGTAAAGAACCTGATCCCCATGCTGACGTTTAATTGCAACAACGCGACCGCCGGCGCATCGCCTGCGTATTTCGTCGCGACGCCGACGGTGCCGGCCCTGCCGATCGTCGTCGACTCGCCGCACAGCGGCATCGCGTATCCGCCGGACTTCGCCACCGTCGCGCCCGATGACGCGATCCGCACGACGTGGGACGCGTACGTCGACGAACTGTGGGCCGGCACGCCCGCGCGCGGCGGCACGCTGCTCGGCGCGACGTTTCCGCGCGCATACATCGATCCGAACCGCGCGGAAACGGACATCGACGCAACGCTGCTCGCCGAGCCGTGGCCCGAGCCGCTTGCGCCGCAGCCGTACACGCAGCGCGGGATGGGGCTGATCCGTCGCGACGCGCTGCCCGGCGTGCCGCTATACGACCGCAAGCTGTCGCTCGAAGCAGTACGCCACCGGATCGACGCGTACTACCTGCCGTACCGCCGCGCGCTCGCCGGCATCGCCGAGCCGCTGCACGCCGCGCACGGCGCGCTGTGGCATATCGACTGCCATTCGATGAAGTCGCGCGGCAACGCGATGAACGTCGACGCGGGCGCATGGCGGCCGGACGTCGTCGTCAGCGACCGGCGCGGCACGACCGCGGACCCGGCCTTCACCGCGTGGACCGCGCAGTGGTTCGCCGACGCCGGCTATCGCGTGCAGATCAACGACCCGTACCAGGGCGGCGACCTGCTGACCGCGCTCGCCGATCCCGCGCGGCAGCGCCACAGCATCCAGATCGAATTCAATCGCGCGCTGTACATGGACGAGGCCGCATTCGCGAAACACGTGGGCTTCGCCACGTTGAAGCGCTCGGTCGATGCGTATCTCGACGCACTCGCCGATTACGTCCGCGTGCGCATCGCGCCGCAGGGAGACCCCGCATGACGACCTACATCGTCGACGCCGTCGACAGCGCGCTGAAGCTGCTGACCTACGTGGCCGAGCATCCGAACCTCGGCGTGACCGAGCTCGCATCGCAGCTCAGCATCAACAAGTCGCGCACGTACCGGATGCTGTGCACGCTCGAACTGCACCGCTTCGTCGTGCAGGACCCGCGCACGTCCACCTATGCGCTCGGCCCGCAGGCGTTCGTGATCGGCGTAGCGGCGTCGCAGCAGAACGCGGTCGTGCGCGCCGCGCACCGGCACATGCTCGCGCTCAACCAGGCGATCAACGAGACCATCGTGCTGCGCGTGCGCGAAGGGCTCGAATCGGTGTGCGTCGCGCGCTGCGAAACGACGCACGCGGTACGCACCGTCGGCGCGGTCGGCAACCGCCGGCCGATCAATTTCGGCGCATCGGGCAAGGTGCTGCTCGCATTCGCGCCCGACCCGGTGCGCGACGACTTTCTCGCGCAATTGCGCCGAAACGGGCACGCCGACGATCCGGCGAAGCTCGCCGGCGAACTCGACGCGGTCGCGCGCAAGGGCTACGCGGTGAGCAGCGGCGAGGTGACGCCCGGCGCGGTCGGGATCGCGGTGCCGGTGCGCGACCTGACGGGGGCGACAGTCGCGTCGGTCAGCGTGACGGGGCCCGAGGTGCGCGTGAGCCACGCCGACATTCCCGACTATCTCGAACGACTGCAGGCGTGCAGCCTCGCGATTTCCGCCGAACTCGGCTACGTCCCGGCGCGTGCCGCGCTGCAACCGGCCTGACGGCCCGCTTCCTTCTCCGACGAGGATCCGATGTCCGCCTCTTCCCCGAACCCTGCCGGCGCACGCGCCGCCGACGCCACCACGCTCGCGGCACCGGCTGACGCAGCGACCCACGACGCGGCCGGCAATGCGCCCGGCGACGCATCGGCCCATGCCGGCCGCGCGCCGCATCCGCACGGCAAGATGCTGCATCCGGTCGTGATGATGCTGTGGGTGCTGGCCGTCGCGATCGCACTCACGTGGTTCGTCGATTCCGGCCGCTTCGAGCGCAACGGCCGGCTCGTCGTGCCGGGCACCTATCACGTGGTGCCGAAGACCACCGCGCTCACGACGCTCGTTGCACCGGCAGTCAGCCACAGCACGCCCACGCATGCGATGCCCGCGAGCGTCGTCTCGGCGTTCGTCGCGATACCGGACGGATTGCTGAAGAACGCGCCGCTGATCGTGATGGTGATGTTCGTCGGCGGGATGTTCGGCGTGATGCGCCGCACCGGCGTGGTCGACGCGGGCATCGACCGTCTGCTGCAGCTCACCGGCAACAATGCGTACCTGCTGACACCGATGCTGATGATCCTGATCGGGCTCGGCAGCACGCTGCTCGGCTTCATCTCCGAGTACCTCGTGATCATTCCGATGGTGGTCGTGATCGCGCGGCGCCTGGGGCTCTCCGACCTGTTCGCGGTCGCTCTGGTCGCGCTCGCCGCGAAGATCGGCTATATCGCGTCGGTGACGAACCCGCTCGCGCTGGCCGTCGCGCAGCCGCTCGTCGGCGTGCCGCTGTTCAGCGGCGTCGCGCTGCGCGCGGCCGTGTTCGTCGTCTTCCTGACGATCGGCATCCTGTACCTGCTGCGCTACGTGCGCAGCACCGGCTATCGCGCCGGGCAGACCGCCGCCGGCCACGCCGCGCATGCAACCGCGAAGCTGTCGCTGCGCCACAAGGCGACGCTGGCCGTGTTCGCCGCGGCGGTCGCGATGCTGATCTACGGCACGCGCGAACTGAAGTGGGGCAACGTCGAGCTGGCGGCGTTCTATACGTTCGTGAGCATCGTGACGGCCGTGATCGGCGGGCTCGATTCGCGCAGCGCGGCGGACGCGTTCGTCGACGGGATGAAGAACATGATCCTCGCGGCGCTGTTGATGGGGCTCGCCGCGTCCGTCGAACTGCTGCTGCAGAACAGCCTCGTGCTCGACACGCTGATCCACTTCTTCACGCGGCTCGCGGACGGGCAGTCGCCGGTGTGGGTCGCGAACGGGCTGATGGGCGTGCAGATGGTGCTCGACGTGTTCATTCCGTCGGTGTCGGGCAAGGCCGCGGTCAGCATGCCGATCATCGGGCCGATCGCGCAGCTGTCGGGCGTGAGCGGCCAGACGTCGGTGCTCGCGTTCGTGCTCGGCGGCGGGCTGACGAACCTCGTCACGCCGACGTCCGGGATGCTGCTCGCGTATCTGGCCACCGCACGCGTCGATTTCGGCGCGTGGATCCGCTTCGTGCTGCCGCTGTTCCTCACGCTGCTCGCGCTATCGTGCGTCGTGCTGACGTTCGCGGTGTGGATCGGATATTGAGCTTCACCGCAGGGTCGGCAGAACGCGCGTGCGCTTCGCGGTGCGCAGCGCACGCCGCCCTCCGGTATCGATGGCCGCAGCGGGCATCGCAACGCGATGCCGCCACCGAATACGCCGCTCAAGCCACCTCGACCACCCGACCAAACGCCCGCTCGTCGATCGCCTCGGCAAGCGTCGCGAACGCGGTCGCGATCTCGTCCTCCGGCACGCACGCATAACCGAGCAGCAACCCCGATGCCGCACGGTCGCGGTCCGCGTAATACCCCGACAACGGCCGCACGACGATATTGCGTTCGAGGGCGGCCTGCGCGACCGCGCGATCGTCGACGCCTTCCGGCAACTGCGTGACCAGATGCAGCCCCGCATCGCTACCGAGCGCGTGCAGCGTGTCGCCGTAGCGCTGCGCGACCGCGTCGAGCAGCACCTCGCGGCGCTGCCCATATAACGTGCGCATCTTGCGGATATGCGACACGAAGTGCCCTTCCGCGATGAACTCGGCCAGCACCGCCTGCTGCAGCAACTGCCCTTCGCGATACAGCTCGGCGCTGGCGGTCGCGAAACTTTCCGCGAGCGGCTCCGGCGCAACCAGATAACCGACCCGCAGCCCCGGGAACAGCGTCTTGCCGAAGCTGCCGACATAGATCACCTGCCCGGCCGTATCGAGACCCTGCAGCGACGCGAGCGGCCGGCTGCCGTAGCGGAATTCGCTGTCGTAGTCGTCCTCGATGATCCAGCAGCCGTGCTGGCGCGCGTATTCGAGCAGCATCCGCCGCCGCGCGAGGCTCATCACCATCCCGAGCGGATACTGGTGCGACGGCGTGACCAGCATCAGCTTCGGCGGTTCGGCGAGATCGGCGGCCGACGGCGCGATCCCTTCGTCGTCGACCGGGATCGGCCGCGTCGTCAGCCCCGACACGTTCAGCACGCTGCGCACGCCCCAGTAGCACGGATCCTCGGTCCAGATTGCATCGCCCGGGTCGGTCAGCAGCCGCACCGCGAGGTCGATCGACTGGTGGATGCCGGTCGTGATCACGATCTGCTCCGGCGTGCAGCGCACCGAGCGCGACGTGCGCAGGTAGTCGGCCAGCGCCTCGCGCAGCAGCGCGAGCCCGCCGCCCGGCGCGTAGGTCAGCAGGTCGGGGCGCAGGCGCCGCCAGTACTTGTTGTGCAGCCGCGTCCACACCCGCGCCGGAAATCGCGACACATCGGGCACGCCCGGCATGAACGCGCCGCCCTGCCGTTTCGACACGCCGGCGCCTTCCACGAGCCGCGTGCCGCGCGCGGACAGCCGCCGCGCGGACGGCTGCACGAGCGCCGCGTGGGTGGTAGCCGCGTCGGTCGGCGCACCGACGATCTCGTCCGGCGCGCTGTCGGCGACGAACGTGCCGCGGCCGGTCGCCGAGTTCACGTAGCCTTCGAGCGCAAGCTGCTCGTAAACCTGCGTGACCGTGTTGCGCGCGATCCCGAGCTCGGCAGCCAGGAGCCGCGACGACGGCACACGCGTGCCGGCCGGCAGTTCGCGCGACAGGATCGCCTGTTGCAGCAGCCGGTGAAGCTGCCGGTAGATCGGCTGTTCGCCGCCGCGCACGAGGCGCTGCGCCAGCCAGTCCGACAACACGCTCGCGCGCATGATTGGCTCCTGAATATTTATTGAAATGGCTCTGATTGCCAGAGCCAAATGTGATTATAGTCGCCTCCATGGGCAGTCGAAGCGCCCGATTTCTACTCACCGGAAAGAACATCAAGGAGATGACCGTGAAGAATGCCGACCTGCAGGCCCGCAAGAACGCCGCCACCCCGCGCGGCGTTGGCGTGATGTGCGATTTCTACGCAGCCCGCGCCGAGAACGCGGAACTGTGGGATGTCGAAGGCCGCCGCTTCATCGATTTCGCCGCCGGCATCGCCGTGCTGAACACCGGCCACCGCCACCCGAAGATCGTCAAGGCGATCGCGGATCAGCTGAACAACTTCACGCACACCGCTTACCAGATCGTCCCGTACGCGTCGTACGTCGAGCTGGCTGAAAAGATCAACGACCGCGCGCCGGGCGATTTCCCGAAGAAGACCGCGTTCTTCACGACCGGCGCGGAAGCCGTCGAGAACGCGATCAAGATCGCGCGTGCAGCGACCGGCCGCCCGGGCGTCATCGCGTTCTCGGGCGGCTTCCACGGCCGCACGATGATGGGCATGGCGCTGACCGGCAAGGTCGCCCCGTACAAGCTGAACTTCGGCCCGTTCCCGGGCGACGTGTTCCACGCCCCGTACCCGAACGCCGTGCACGGCGTGACAACCGCCGACTCGATCAAGGCGATCGAGATGCTGTTCAAGGCCGACATCGATCCGAAGCGCGTCGCCGCGATCATCTTCGAACCGGTCCAGGGCGAAGGCGGCTTCAACCCGGCGCCGGCCGAGTTCGTGCGCGCACTGCGCAAGATCTGTAACGAGCACGGCATCCTCCTGATCGCCGACGAAGTGCAGACGGGCTTCGCGCGTACCGGCAAGCTGTTCGCGATGCAGCACTACGACGTGCTGGCCGACCTGATCACGATGGCGAAGAGCCTTGCAGGCGGCATGCCGCTGTCGGGCGTCGTCGGCCGTGCGGACGTGATGGACGCGGCAGCGCCCGGCGGCCTCGGCGGCACGTACGCGGGCAACCCGCTGGCCGTCGCCTCGGCACACGCGGTGCTCGAGATCATCGACGAAGAGAAGCTGTGCGAGCGCGCGACGCAACTCGGCGACGTGCTGAAGGCGAAGCTGAACGCACTGCAGGCCGACGTGCCGCAGATCGCCGACGTGCGCGGCCCGGGCGCGATGATCGCGGTCGAGTTCCTGAAGCCGGGCTCGGGCGAGCCGGATGCGGAATTCACGAAGCGCGTGCAGACGCGTGCGCTCGAGCGCGGCCTGCTGCTGCTCGTGTGCGGCGTGTACTCGAACGTCGTGCGCTTCCTGTTCCCGCTGACGATCCCGCAAGCCGTGTTCGACGAAGCGCTCGTGATCCTCGAGGAAGTGCTGAAGGAAACGGTCGGCGTGCCGGCCTGAGTGTCCGTCGACTTCATCAACTGAATGCGCCGCCGCCGTCTTCATGACGGCGGCGGCCGTTTCATCCGTCCTTTTCGAAGCAGGTGATTCATATGAGCACGGTTCAGGAAACCCTGGCACTGAAAGACCCGTCGCTGTTCCGCCAGCAGGCGTACGTCAACGGCGAATGGCAAGGCGCGACGAACGGCGAGACGTTCGAAGTCCGCAACCCGGCGACGGGCGGCCTGCTCGGCACGGTGCCGGCGATGGGCACGGCCGAAACGCGTCACGCGATCGAAGCCGCGAACGCCGCCTGGCCGGCGTGGCGCAAGAAGACCGCGAAGGAACGCGCGGTCGTCCTGCGCAAGTGGCACGACCTGATGATGGAGAACGCCGACGATCTCGCGCTGATCCTGACGACCGAGCAGGGCAAGTCGCTGGCGGAAGCGAAGGGCGAGATCGGCTATGCCGCGTCGTTCCTCGAGTGGTTCGCGGAAGAAGGCAAGCGCGTGTACGGCGACACGATCCCGACGCCGGCGAGCGACAAGCGCATCGTCGTGACGAAGGAAGCGATCGGCGTGTGCGCGGCGATCACGCCGTGGAACTTCCCGGCGGCGATGATCACGCGCAAGGTCGGCCCGGCGCTCGCCGCAGGCTGCCCGATCGTCGTGAAGCCGGCCGAAGCGACGCCGTTCTCCGCGCTCGCGATGGCCGTGCTGGCCGAGCGCGCGGGCGTGCCGGCGGGCGTGTTCAGCGTCGTCACGGGCGACCCGAAGGCGATCGGCGGCGAGCTGACGTCGAACCCGATCGTGCGCAAGCTGTCGTTCACCGGCTCGACGCCGGTCGGCCGCCTGCTGATGTCGCAGTGCGCAGCGACGGTCAAGAAGGTGTCGCTGGAGCTCGGCGGCAACGCGCCGTTCATCGTGTTCGACGACGCCGATCTCGATGCGGCCGTGCAGGGCGCGATTGCATCGAAGTACCGCAACAGCGGCCAGACCTGCGTGTGCACGAACCGTTTCTACGTGCATGAAGCCGTGTACGACCAGTTCGCGCAGAAGCTCGCGGCAGCCGTCGGCCAGCTGAAGGTGGGCCGCGGCACGGAGCCGGGCGTCACGCAAGGTCCGCTGATCAACGAAGCCGCCGTGCTGAAGGTCGAGGCGCACATCGAGGACGCGCTCGCGAAGGGTGCGACCGTCGTGACGGGCGGCAAGCGCCACGCGCTCGGCCACGGCTTCTTCGAGCCGACCGTGCTGACGGGTGTCACGCCGGCGATGAAGGTCGCGAAGGAAGAGACGTTCGGGCCGCTCGCGCCGCTGTTCAAGTTCGGCAGCGACGACGAAGTGATCCGCCTCGCGAACGACACCGAGTTCGGCCTGGCCGCGTACTTCTACAGCCGCGACATCGGCCGCGTGTGGAAGGTGGCGGAAGCGCTCGAATACGGAATGGTCGGCGTGAACACGGGCCTGATCTCGAACGAAGTCGCGCCGTTCGGTGGCGTGAAGCAGTCGGGCCTCGGCCGCGAAGGCTCGCACTACGGCATCGACGACTACGTCGTGATCAAGTACCTCTGCCTCGCCGTCTGACGGTTCAGGGCCTGCCGCTTCGGCGACAGGCCCTGACCGCCCGGCCGGAACCGGGCGGTCCGACGCGGGCCGGCGTCCCTCTCTCTCCGTCGTGCCCGCGTCATCTCTTCCCCTCCTCTCCCCTTCCCCCTCCCCCTCCTCACCGCTTTCACCGGACTGCGATCACAGCATCGGCGTTGGTCGAACGGCTGACCGTCGTCATCAGGCCACGCCACGCCCGCAACGCCCGTCTTCTCGAACAAAACCGAAAAACAAAAGCCCTCGCGACATCGGCACACGCCTCCACCCACCAACCTTTCAAATTTGATACGATTCAATTTCATTTTGAAAGGTTTCGGGATGCCGGACCGACGGTGCCGGCGCCCGGCGCGAACGCGGTTCGACCGACTGCGCACCAGGCGCAAGCGGTCGTCGTGGGCCTTCGAGCCACGCTCAACGAGGATGCTGTTCATGGAAAGCCACGTAGGACCAACGTGCCTGCGCGCCCAACTCAAGCGGGGGCTGCTCGAGATCAGAGTCGACGCCGCCGCGCTGCCTCCCGCGAACCTGTTCGGTTTCGCGGAGCGCCGGAATCCCAAGCGAGCCTTCCTCTTCGTATCCAAGGTCCTGGGCCGTCACATCCCGGTACGCCCGTCGATCATGGCGGCCAGCTTCGAGCGCCTGGCGGCCGGCATTCCGGCGGACCTGCCCGGGCCGGTACTGGTGATCGGCATGGCCGAAACCGCGGTGGGCCTCGGTGCCGGCGTGCACCGCGCCTATCGTGCGGGCCGCCCTGACAGCGTGTACCTCACCAGTACCCGGCATCCGCTGGGTACTCGCGTCTTTGCTCGATTCGAGGAAGAACACAGCCATGCGAGCGCTCATCTGATCCACTTGCCGGTCGATCCCGAGATTCGTGACCTGATGCTGAAGGCTCGATCGCTGATCCTGGTGGACGACGAAGCCTCCACCGGCAAGACCTTCCTGAACCTGCACCGCGCACTGGTCGCAGCAGGCCTGAGCAACGTCGAGCGAGTGGTCACCTGCGTCCTGACGGACTGGACTGCCGGTGCCGCGCGTCACGCGATCGGGGAACCGGTCACCGCGGTATCGCTGCTGACCGGCGCCTACCAGTTCCACGAGGATCAGTCCGCGCCCCTCCCGGACATGCCGAACGTCGGCACCGTTTCCATGGGCGAATGGCCGCTCTCGCCCCGCAACGACTGGGGACGTCTGGGCGTCCGGGAGGTGGACGACACGCTTGCGCCGGACGTTCAGGTCCAGCCCGGCGAGAAAGTCATTGTCGTCGGTACCGGCGAGTTCGTCTGGCGTCCTTTTCTGCTGGCGGAACGCCTGGAGCGATCTGGCGCGGATGTCCACTTCAGCTCGACCACGCGGTCCCCCATCGCGCTGGGCCACGCGATCGAGCACGCGCTGTCGTTCCCCGACAACTACGGCCTCGGTATGCCGAACTTCCTCTACAACGTGAAGCCCGGCCAGTTCGACCGGGTCCTGATCTGCACGGAAACGCCCGCTCAGGCACTCCCCGTGGAACTCGTCGACGCGCTGAACGCGGAGGTGATTGTCGATGAGCGGTAACCGCCCCCTGGCATTCGTCGACCTCGACGACACCCTGTTCCAGACCGCCCGCAAGATGGCGGAAGGCGTCCCGCGCACGGCGGCCACGCTGGACGTGCACGGTCAGCCAAACGGCTTCATGGACCCGGTCCAGCACGCGTTCATCACGTGGCTGCTCGCCACCGCCGACGTCGTTCCGGTCACCGCGCGCAGCGTGGAGGCATACGGCCGCGTCATGCTTCCCTTCACCGAAGGCGCAATCTGCTCGCATGGCGGCGTCATGCTCCGCCCCGACGGGTTACGCGATCGAAGCTGGCACGGGCGAATGGTCGAGGTTCTCCAGGGCGTTCAGGAGCGACTGCCGGCACTGTGCGAGGCCACGCTGGCGATCGGCGAGGAACTCGGCTACTCACTCCGCGGCTGGGTCGTGGAAGAAGAAGGCTTGCGCCACTACGTGGTGATCAAGCACAACGCGTCCGACGACGCGGTGCTCGCCGAGGTGCTGGCCGGAGTGCGGTCCCGGCGCATGGTGGACGGCATGCACGTTCATGCCAACGGCAACAACCTCGCCTTCCTGCCAACGGGGCTGGCCAAGCGCGCGGCGGTTCAGGAATGGTTGCGCCGCGACCGTGAGATCCACGGCGAGCGACCGGTCCTGGGCTTCGGCGACAGCATCACCGATCTCGGGTACATGGATCTCTGCCACATGTGGGCGACACCGGCGCGCAGCCAGCTTGCGAATTGGGTGACGGGGACGATCCATGGGTAATCGCCTCGCGAGCCTGAACACCGTCGGCAGCGGCAGCTATGCCCCCGACGATGTGCACGTCCTGCTGCAACACGTGCGGATGAGCGTGACCGACGTCGAGGAGAAGGAACGTCTGATCCAGACGAATCAAAAACACTACTCGGAAATGATCGGCCTCGAGCAGGCGCCCAGCGACGTGCACCAGCGCCTTTACGCCCGCGCGCTGGTGCAGAACGGCGCCCGCATGGCTTCGGAGGTGCAGTCCCTGGCGCTGGCGCTGAATGCCGCTTGCACCGGGCCGGGCATCGCGCTGGTCTCGTTTGTGCGCGCGGGCCTGCCGCTTGGCGTGCTGCTGCGCCGGGCACTCGTGGAGATGGGGCGCGACGCCCGCCACTACGGGATCAGCATCATTCGCGATCGCGGGATCGACACGGTTGCGCTGGAAGCCATCATCCAGCTGCATGGCGCCGAAAACATCGTCTTCGTCGACGGCTGGACCGGCAAAGGTGCCATTTCCGGCGAGCTCGCACGGACCCTCGCGGACGACACGCGCTTCCCTGAAGGTCCGCGCCTCGTGGTTCTGGCGGATCCTTGCGGCCGCGCGTGGCTGGCTGCCTCCGCGCAAGACTGGACCATTCCGTCCGGCATTCTCGGTGCAACCGTTTCGGGGCTGGTGTCCCGCTCCATCTGGCCGGCTCAAGGCGGCCTGCATGGTTGCGTGGTCTACGAACACCTGCGCGAACACGATGTCACGCGCGCGTTCATCGACAGGATCGACGCCGAACGTCGGGCGCTGGCAGGCGCCCGGCCTGCCGCTCCATGGACCAACGATCAGCGACGGACGCTCCAGGCGTCCGCGGACGACGTGGTATCCGCGCTGGCAACCCGCTTCGACATCGGCAACCTGAACCGCGTGAAACCGGGTATCGCCGAGGCAACCCGAGCGGTCCTGCGCCGTGTGCCGGATCGCGTGCTGGTACGTGACCGCGATGACAGCGATGTTCAGTTGCTGCTGCATCTCACCGGACGCGCGGGCGTGACCGTGGAGGAAGCTGGCGCCGATCTGGGTCCGTACTGCGCGGTCACCATCATTCGGAGCGCGAATTGATTAAAACCCTCTCCCCGTTCGCCCTCGGCGCGACGCTGTACATGCCGGCCACCCGCAGCGACATTCTGGATGTGGTTTCCGGCACCCGATTCCCTGAGCTGCGCTCGCTGGTGGTCTGTCTGGAAGACGCGGTGGCGGCAATCGACGTCGACAGCGCGCTGGCGAACCTGCGAGCGCTCCTCATGAATATCGATGCCCGGGGCGGGCGCGTCGAATCCGGTCCCTTGCTGTTCGTTCGGCCACGTGATGCCGCGATGGCGGCGGTGCTGAACGACTGGCCGCTGATGAAGCACGTCGACGGGTTCGTCGTACCCAAGTTGACCCTGCGGTCCCTTTCGTCGTGGGAGAACGCGGTCAGTCATCCTGACCTGTACCTCATGCCGACACTGGAGACGGCCGACGTTTACGACCCGGGCGCAATGGTGGAGCTTGGCTCGGCCCTGAAGGCGAACCTGAACCGACGCATCATCGCGCTGCGCATCGGCGGCAACGACCTGATGGGTTGTCTTGGTCTGCGGCGCAATCCGGCCACCACGCTCTACCGCACGCCTCTCAGCTACGTGATTCCCATGCTTGCCGGAATCATGGGGGCGCAGGGATTTGCCCTGACCGCGCCCGTCTTCGAGCAACTCGCCACGCCCCATCTCCTGAACGAGGAACTGGAACTGGACATCGCTCATGGCCTGGTCGGGAAGACGGCCATTCATCCGAGCCAGATCCGCATCATCCAGGAGGCGCTGCGCGTGAGCCTCGAAGACTTCAACTGCGCCACGCTGATCGTCAACGATGCGGCCCCTGCCGTTTTCAAGCACAACGACGCGATGTGCGAGCCGGCAACCCACTACAAGTGGGCGGTCAACATCCTCGAACGCGCCAAGTGGCACGGCGTGAAGCCCACCGCCCCGAGCAATGGCGAGCATGGCGTTCGACTGGCGGAGGCCGGCTGATGCGCGTGGAAATGCATGAGGCTGCCCCCAAAGGCGCACGGCCTGCTGTCCGCCGACGCGATGTCGGCCGAGCAGCAGCGGCGACTTGCATCCGGACCGTGAGTGAGCGGCTGCCGCACAAGACGAGTCATGGCGACGCTTTCCCCGTGTGGCGGCAATCCCGCTCGCGGTTTGGCCAAGCCGGGACTCGGGAACGTGACTCCGTCCGATCCCTCGCACGAACACTGAACATTGAAGATCAACAAGGAGCGTAAAGATGGCACTCACCCTGAGCAAGAATCAGAGCATCTCGCTGGAAAAAACCGCGGGCCGTGGCTTGACCTCGATTAGTCTGGGCCTGGGTTGGGACCCGGTAAAGCCCAGCGGCTTCTTCTCCAAGATGCTGGGCGGCGGCAGCAACGACATCGACCTCGATGCGTCCTGCATCCTGCTGGACGGCGACATGAAATCCGTCGACCTGGTCTGGTTCCGACAACTGGCATCCAGGGACGGCGCCATCGAGCACTCCGGCGACAACCTGACGGGTGAAGGCGATGGCGACGATGAAACCATCCACGTCGACCTGCAGCGCCTGCCGGGCACCATCCAGCACCTGGTGTTCACCGTGAACAGCTTCCGCGGACAGACGTTCGACCAAGTCGAAAACGCCTACTGCCGCATCCTCGACGACGCCCAAGACAAGGAGCTGGCGCGCTTCAACCTCGCGGAGAAGGGCCGCCACACTGGTGTTGTCATGGCCAGCCTCAGCCGTGGCGGCGGCGGCTGGGAATTCAAGGCGATCGGCCAGTCCACCCACGGCCGCACCGCGGACGATCTCGTCAATCTGGCGATTCAGGCGGTGCGAGCATGACGACACTGGTACCTGGCGGCAATGCACCGGTGGCCACCGGTCAATTGCGCGTGGACATCAACTACGCGCCGATTCCAGGCGCGGAGATCGATATCTCCGCATTCGCGCTCACCGCTGCGGCGAAAGTCCGGGGCGATGGCGACATGTGCTTCTACGGCCAAACCAGCGTCCTGGGCGGCGCGGTTCAGTTGACCGCCACGACGGCCGGCCGGGCAACGTTCACCGTGGATCTCGCCCGGATCGACCCTGCCGTCGAGAAAGTCGCGCTCACCGCGACCATCCATGAGAACAAGGCGACCTTCGATCGCGTTTCGATGCTGGCGCTGGCCGTGACGGGCGGGATCGAGGCGCAGATCCCGACTGCCGGGATGAATGAGACTGCACTGATCCTCGGGGAGTTTTACCGCCGTCAGGACGCATGGAAGTTCCGCTGTGTCGCACAAGGCTTTGCCGGCGGCCTGGAGCCGCTGGCCAGGCACTTCGGCGTCGACGTTGCCGCGCCTTCCGGTAGCCCGACACAGAGCCCTCCCGCGCCGGCTCCGGCGCCCGTACCAGCGCCCGCGCTCGCACCGGCCCCGCCTGGCGCACCGACGTCCACGATCCGGCTCAGCAAAGTCACGCTCGACAAATCACGCCCCAGCATCAGCCTGGAGAAGACCGCTGCCGGCTTCGGTGAAATCAAGGTGAACCTCAACTGGAACCAGGGTACGAGTGGCCTGCTCGGCGGCTTCCTGGGAAAACGCGGCGCCATCGACCTGGACCTGGGTTGCCTGTTCGAAATGCAGGACGGATTCAAAGGGGCCGTGCAGGCGCTCGGCAAGCGTTTCGGCGATCTGCGGGAGGCACCCTACATCCAGCTGATGGGAGATGACCGCACCGGCTCGGTTGCCGATGGCGAGTGGCTTCGCATCAATGGGCAACAGTGGAACAAGATCGAACGCATCCTGATTTTCGCGTTCATCTACGACGGCGCGCCGAACTGGAAGGCAACGGATGGTGTCGTCACCATTTTCGTGCCCGGCCAGTCCGACATCGAAGTTCGCATGAACGAGGAAGGCGGCCGCCACGGCATGTGCGCGATTGCCCTGCTTGAAAACGTGAACGGGGCCGTCAAGGTCTCTCGTCGAGTCGACTTCCATCCCGGACACGAGGAAATGGATCGTGCCTACGGCTGGGGAATGCGCTGGAAAGCAGGCTCCAAGTAACCATTGACCGGCGGGGCCGTCCGGCCCCGCTCACTGAGGGGAAACACATGCTCGACTGGCTGAAAACCAACGCGGCCAAAGCCCGCGAAACCTTGACCATCGAAGTCGCCAAATTCAAGAACCGGACGTTCATGGAGGCGACCGCCAATGCTTGCGCGCTGATCTCCGCCGCGGATGGCGAGATCAAATCCGAAGAGAAGCTGAAGATGGTCGGCTTCATCAACAATTCCCCGGAATTGAAGGTCTTCAACCTGAGCGACGTGATCGCGGTGTTCAGCGACGCCTGCGGCAAGTTCGAATTCGATTTCCAGATCGGCCAGGCCGAGGCGCTGAAGGCCATCGGCAAGATCAAGGGCAAGGACGGCGAAGCACGCTTGCTGGTGCGTGTGGCCTGTGCCATTGGCGCATCCGACGGTCATTTCGACGACAAGGAAAAAGCAGCTTGCCGCCTGATTTGCCTCGAGCTCGGCTTGAACCCGGTTGACTTCGAACTGTAGGAAACCGAAACGTGGAAACGACACACATTGGCTTCCCGCCGTTGACCATGGCGGTATTCATCGGCCTGGCGCTGGCCGCCCTGGTGCTGGACATGGTGACCCACCGCGACGACAAGCCGATCACCCTCGCCCGGGCGTCCATCTGGTCGGTATTCTGGGTGGCCATCTCCGTTGCATTCGCCGGCTTCCTGTACGTGCAGCACGGCGCAGAAGTGGCCAGCCTGTTCCTGACCGGTTATGCGCTGGAGAAGGTCCTCTCCGTCGACAACCTGTTCGTCTTCATGGCGATCTTCGCGTGGTTCAAGGTCCCGGACGGCATGCGTCACCGCATCCTGCACTGGGGCATCATCGGGGCCATCGTGTTCCGCGGTGTCTTTGTCGTCATCGGTACCGGCCTGCTGGCATTCGGCCCATGGGTCGAGATCGCCTTCGCGCTGATCGTGGCGTGGACCGCCGTCATGATGCTCAAGGGCGGTGACGACGATGACGAGGCGAAGGACTACTCGCAGCATCTTGCTTGCCGCTTCGCGAAAAAGCTCTTCCCCGTATGGCCCAGGCTGCACGGCCACAAATTTTTCGTGAGCCGCAAGCAGCTCGAGGCGGAAGCACGGACGGCCGAGCGGGACATGAGCCTGGCGGCCAAAGGCGGCCTGTTCGCTACGCCGCTGTTCCTCTGCCTGGTCGTGATCGAAGTGTCCGACGTCCTGTTCGCGTTCGACTCGGTCCCCGCGGTCATCGCAGTCAGCCGTGAACCGCTGATCGTCTACTCGGCGATGCTGTTCGCCATTCTTGGCCTTCGCACGCTGTATTTCGTGCTGGAAGCGCTGAAGCGCTACGTGGTGCATCTGGAAAAGGCCGTGGTCGTCTTGCTGTTCTTCATCGCGGCGAAGCTGGGCTTGAACGCGACCGACCATCTGTTCCACCACGGTATCAGCATCTCCCCGAACACCAGCCTGCTCATCGTCATGGCGGTCCTGGCAATCGGAATCCTGGCCAGCGTGATCTTCCCGAACAAGGAAGACGCGCAAGCCGAAAATCAGTAACCCGTCACAACCCAAAGGAGCTGTTTTTCATGGCACTGACTCTTCAAAAAGGCGGCAACCTCTCCCTGTCCAAAGCCGACCCGAGCCTGACCCGAATCCTGGTTGGCCTGGGCTGGGACCCGCGCGCGACCGATGGCGCCGAGTTCGATCTGGACGCCAGCGCGTTCCTGCTGGGGGCCAACGGCAAAGTCCGCGGTGAAGCCGACTTCATCTTCTACAACCAGTTGCGCAGCCAGGACGGCTCCGTCGAGCATACCGGCGACAACCGCACCGGCGCGGGCGACGGCGACGACGAAGTCATCAAGGTCGACCTGAGCCGCGTTCCGGCCGACATCGACAAGATCGCCTTCACGGTCACCATCCACGACGCGGAAGCGCGCAAGCAGAACTTCGGCCAGGTCAGCAATTCGTTCATCCGCGTCGTGAACGAGACCTCCGGCGCCGAGGTGGTCCGCTACGACCTGGCGGAAGACGCCTCCACCGAAACCGCGATGATCTTCGCGGAGTTGTACCGCAGCAGCGGCGAATGGAAATTCCGCGCCGTTGGCCAAGGCTATGCCGGCGGCCTGCGTGCCCTGGCCAACGGCTACGGCATGAACTTCTGAACGGTCTCCTCACCTGAACAAGGAATCACACCATGGCTGTCAGTCTGTCCAAAGGCGGTAACGTCTCCCTGTCGAAAGAGGCCCCGGGCCTGAGCGAAATCGTCGTCGGCCTGGGCTGGGACCCGCGCGTCACCGACGGCACCGAGTTCGACCTCGACGCCTCGATCTTCGTCACCGGTGAAAACGGCAAAGTCCTGAGCGACGCCGGCTTCATCTTCTACAACAACAAGAAGTCCGCCGACGGTTCCATCGAGCACCTGGGCGACAACCGTTCCGGCCAGGGCGATGGCGACGACGAGCAGGTCAACGTGAAGCTGACCGGTCTGGCGGCCGACGTGAAGAAGCTGGTCTTCGCCGTCACGATTCACGACGCAGAAGCCCGCAAGCAGTCGTTCGGTCAAGTCAGCAACGCCTATATCCGCGTCGTCAACAAGGCCGACAGCAAGGAAATCGCCCGCTACGACCTGTCCGAAGACGCATCCACCGAAACCGCGATGATCTTCGGCGAGCTGTATCGCCACAACGACGAGTTCAAGTTCAAGGCGATCGGACAAGGTTTCACGGGTGGCCTGAAGCCTCTGGCAGAAGCTCACGGGGTGAGCATCGGTTAATCCGAGAAGCTGGAAAATCTCCAGCCTGGCCGATCGCGCCGTTCAGTTCGTCACTGAACGGCGCGATCCACGCATGAGGCCAGTCGACATGCGTGAAGGCCAACGAGGCACGCCACGCTCACCGGAACACGTTCACCGCCTCCACCAGCCGCGTCGCCTGCTGCTTCAGGCTCTCCGACGCCGCCGTGCTCTGCTCGACCAGCGCCGCGTTCTGCTGCGTGATGTTGTCCAGGTGCACGACCGCCTGATCGACCTGCGCAACCCCCGTGCTCTGCTCCGCCGTCGATGAGCTGATCTCCGCGATCAGGTCCGACACGCGCTTCACCTGCGTGACGATGTCCTCCATCGTCTTGCCCGCGCCATCGACGATCCGCGCACCCGATTCGACGCGCTCGACGCTCGCGCCGATCAGCGTCTTGATCTCCTTCGCCGCGTTCGCGCTGCGCTGCGCAAGCGCCCGCACCTCGCCCGCAACCACCGCGAAACCACGCCCCTGATCGCCGGCCCGCGCCGCCTCCACCGCCGCGTTCAGCGCAAGGATGTTGGTCTGGAACGCGATGCCGTCGATCACGCCGATGATGTCCGAGATCTTGCGCGAGCTGGCCGTGATGTCGTTCATCGTCGCGACCACCTCGCTCACCGCCTGCCCGCCGCGCCCCGCCGCTTCGCTCGCGGACACCGACAACTGGTTCGCCTGCAGCGCCGTCTCCGCGTTGCTCGACACGGTCGCCGTCATCTCGGCCATCGACGCCGCCGTCTGCTGCACGCTCGTCGACGCCTGCTCGGTGCGCGCGCTCAGGTCGTTGTTGCCCTGCGCGATCTCGTTGCTCGCACGCTGCACGTTCAGCACCTGCTCGCTGACGTCGTCGACGAGCCAGCGGAACATCAGCCCGAGCTGGTTGATCGTGCGCAGCGTCATGCCGATCTCGTCGACGCGGTTCATCCGCACGCCGCTGCGGCTTTCGCCGGTCGCCACGCGCAGCGCCTCGTCGCGCAACTGCATGAGCGGGCGCGCAATCTGCGCATCGAGCCACAGCCCCGCAGCAGCCGCAGCGCCGGCCGTCACCGCCGCGAACGCGGCGAGCCCGCCGCCGGCCAGCCCGCACGCCCAGCCGCCGGCCACCACGACCGGCGCGAGCACGCACAGCGACGCATGGAGCCGCGCACGCACCGACATCGTCTGGAACAGCGACGTGAAGCCGGCCACGCCCTTGCGGACGATCAGCCCCTTGTGAAAATGCCGGTTGCCGGCTTGCCCTTCGCGGAATGCCTTGTAGAGCGCCTCCGCGGCCGCGATCTCGTCGCGCGTCGCCTTCGTGCGCACCGACATGTAGCCCTTCGGCTCGCCGTTGCGCATCACCGGAATCGCATTCGCGCGCACCCAGTAGTGATCGCCGTTCTTGCGGCGGTTCTTCACGAGCGCGGTCCACGGCTCGCCGCCCTTGAGCGTCGCCCACATGTCGGCGAACGCCTCCTTCGGCATGTCCGGATGCCGCACGACGTTGTGCGGCTGGCCTTCGATCTCTTCGGGGGAAAATCCGCTGACCTGGATGAAGGCCGCGTTCGCGTAGGTGATGTAGCTGTTCGCGTCGGTGGTCGACATCAGCGTCGCGTCATCGGGAAAATCGAATTCGCGTTGCGTGACGGGCTGGTTGTTGCGCATGGTGTGGAGCTCCGGGTAACGGATCTTGCGTCCGCTTGTCGATTGATTCGAGACCCGCGCATTGCGGTCTGTCCGCATGCACGTTGGTCTTACCCCTGCGCTTTCGGCAAATCCCACGAAAACATTATGGTGTATTCGGGTAAATATGCATTAGAAATACATGATCTTGTTTTTACCGAACAATTTGTTTATGGATAAAACCAAACACCACGCCAGGCAACGGTTAGACGGGTATTCGTCTGATCATTCAACGCCATTTACTCGATCGCGCTTCAATGTATCAACATGAAATCTTGAATATGAATATTCGTCGAACAGCGCATTTTTGATTGGCTAAAAAAATCCTGACGCGCATTGCGCACGCCAATCATGCTGCATTGATTTGGCGCGCACATCACGTGCGCGCCCCCACGCTCACCGGAACACGTTCACCGCATCCACCAGCCGCGTCGCCTGCTGCTTCAGGCTCTCCGACGCCGCCGTGCTCTGCTCGACCAGCGCCGCGTTCTGCTGCGTGATGTTGTCCAGGTGCACCACCGCCTGGTCCACCTGCGACACGCCCGTGCTCTGCTCGACCGTCGACGAGCTGATCTCCGCGATCAGGTCCGACACGCGCTTCACCTGCGCGACGATGTCCTCCATCGTCTTGCCGGCCTCGTCCACGCGCCGCGCGCCCGATTCGACGCGCTCGACGCTCGCGCCGATCAGCGTCTTGATCTCCTTCGCCGCATTCGCGCTGCGCTGCGCGAGCGCCCGCACCTCACCGGCGACCACCGCGAAGCCGCGCCCCTGCTCGCCGGCCCGCGCCGCCTCCACGGCCGCGTTCAGCGCAAGGATGTTGGTCTGGAACGCGATGCCGTCGATCACGCCGATGATGTCGGCGATCTTGCGCGAGCTGGCCGTGATGTCGCTCATCGTCGTGACGACCTCGCCCACCGCCTGCCCGCCGCGCCCGGCCGCCTCGCTCGCCGACATCGCGAGCCGGTTCGCCTGCAGCGCGGTCTCCGCGTTGCTGTCGACGGTCGCCGTCATCTCGGCCATCGACGCGGCCGTCTCCTGCACGCTCGACGCCGCCTGCTCGGTGCGCGCGCTCAGGTCGTTGTTGCCCTGCGCGATCTCGTTGCTCGCGCGCTGCACGTTGTGCACCTGCTCGCTGACGTCGTCGACGAGCCATCGGAACATCAGCCCGAGCTGGTTGATCGTGCGCAGCGTCATGCCGATCTCGTCGACACGGTTCATCCGCACGCCACGCCGGCTTTCGCCGGTCGCGACGTTCAGCGCCTGGTCGTGCAGCCGCTTCAGCGGACGCACGATCTGCGCATCGAGCCACAGGCCGGCCGCCGCCGCCACGCCGACCGTCACGCCGGCAAACGCCGCGAGCCCGCCGCCCGCCAGCCCGCATGCCCAGCCCGCGCCAACGACCGCCGGCGCGAGCACGCACAGCGCCGAGTGCACGCGCGCGCGCACCGACATCGTCTGCGACAGCGACGCGATGCGCAGCAGCCCCGTACGGATCACCAGCCCCTTGTGGAACCGGCGCTGGCCGGCCTTGCCTTCGCGGAACGCGCGATACAGCGCGTCGGCGGCCTCGGACTCGTCGTGCGGCGCCTTCGTCCGCACCGACATGTAGCCTTGCGGCTCGCCGTTTCGCATCACCGGAATCGCGTTCGCACGCACCCAGTAGTGATCGCCGTTCTTGCGGCGGTTCTTCACCAGCGCGGTCCATGGCTCGCCGCGCCTGAGCGTCGCCCACATGTCGGCAAACGCTTCGCGCGGCATGTCCGGGTGGCGCACCGCGTTGTGCGGCTGGCCGACGAGTTCCTCGTTCGTGAAGCCGCTCACCTGCGCGAACGTCGTGTTGGCGTAGGTGATGATGCTGTCTGCGTCGGTCGTCGACATCAGCGTGACGTCGTCGGGAAAATCGAATTCCTGTTGGGTAACGGGCTGGTTATTGCGCATGCAAGGCTCCGAAAAGCGGATCTGACGTCCGCGTCGCGCTGACTTCACGCTCAGTAGCCGAAAAACGGTTTATCGCTTTACGACGGTCTTCATCTTACTGTCGGCATATTGGGGAAAAACCTTACCCTTTGATCGCATAAAATATTCAATTCGGCGGACGCCATGATTTCGATCAAATAATCCGGCAATATTCGCTGCGCGTGTTCATCCGCATGTCACGCCGCACCGCCCAGCCAGGCCGCACCGCCCAGCCAGGCCGCACGGCACGCCAACGCCGTCGGCCGTTGCACGCGGCGAAACGATTCCGTCTATCCTGTCCCATTCAATCGGTATTCGAATTCGATGAAAAAGGCATTGCACGAACTGAATCGGCTGTCCTGGAATACGGCGACAGTCGCGCATAACAGTCATAAAGGCGATCAGGCCGCATTTTTCCGCGCGGGCGGCTCGACGCTCTTCCCGGAAGAACGCGAACTGCTCGGCGACGTCAGCGGGGTGCGGCTCCTGCATCTGCAGTGCAACGCGGGGCAGGACACGCTGAGCCTCGTGCGCGACGGCGCGGACGCGACGGGCGTCGACATCTCCGACGAAGCGATCGCCTTCGCCCGGCAACTGTCGGCCGACGCGGGCCTGCCCGCGCGCTTCGAGCGCGCCGACGTGCTCGACTGGATGCCCGAGGCCGCCGCGCGCGGCGAGCGCTTCGAGCGCGTGTTCACGTCGTACGGCGCGATCTGCTGGCTGTCCGACCTGAACGCGTGGGCCCGCGGGATCGCCGCGCTGCTCGCGCCCGGCGGCCGTTTCGCGATGGTCGAGTTCCATCCGTTCGCGCTGTATTTCGACGAACACTGGACGCCGCACTACGACTATTTCAAAGGCGATGCGACCGAGGAGCCGGCAGGTGTCGGCGATTACGTTGCCGCATCCGGCACGGGGCTCGGCGCGCAGCACGACCATCCGGGCGTCGTCGATTTCGCGAACCCGCATCCGAGCTACGAGTTCATGTGGGGCATCGGCGATGTCGTGAACGCGCTCGTATCGGCCGGGCTCGCGATCGACCGCCTGACCGAATATCCGTACGCGAACGGCTGGAAGGGTTTCGACGACATGCGCGAGCTGGACGGCCGCCGGATGGTGCCGCCCGATCACATGCCGCGCCTGCCGCTGATGTATGCGATCGCCGCGCATCGGGAGGCCGCATGACGCGCCGCACCGCCGCCGAACGCGACGCACTGTGCGCCCGCCCGCTCGCACGCGACGAGGTGCCGCTCGTGTGGACCATCGACCGGCGCGAGATCATCGAGCACCTGTACGTGCTGCGCGACGGCACGCTGCATCTCGTTCCCGACTTTTATGACGTCGCGGGCTGGCCCGACGGCGAAGCCGACCACTACACGCCGATCCTGCTCGACTGCCACGATCGCGGCGGCTGGTGCGTCGGCATGTTCGACGGCGCGCGGCTCGTCGCGGCGATCATCGTCGACAGCCAGCCGCTCGGCCCGCGCGGCGACATGCTGCAGTTGAAGTTCCTGCATGTGAGCCACGACTGGCGCGGCTGCGGGCTCGGCGAGCAGCTCTACCGCGCGGCCCGCGAGCAGGCGCGCGCGATGGGCGCTGCGCGCCTGTATGTGTCCGCGACGCCGTCGCAGAACACGATCGACTTCTACCTGCGGCTCGGCTTCACGGTCAGCACATCGCCCGACCCGGCGCTGTACGCGCTCGAGCCGGAAGACATTCACCTGGAAGGACCGACGGCCTGACGCACCGGCGCGCGGGTGACGCGTGGAATTTCCCGCTTTGCCACGGCCGCTATCGGCTAGCGCCGCATCACGGAGAGCGAAATTGCAGAACGAAGCGCAGCCGCAAGCCATGCCGAAGATCCTCGTCAGCATGTGCGTGATCGGTCATCCGGTCCGCTACAACGGCTCGGCCAAGACCGCCGCGCACGAGGCGCTCGAACGGTGGCAGCGCGAAGGGCGTCTCGTGCCCGTCTGCCCCGAACTGGCCGGCGGCTTCAGCGTGCCGCGCCCGCCCGCCGAAATCGCCCACGGCGAATCGGGGCAGCGGGTGCTGTCGGGCGCCGCGCGCATCGTCGACGTGAACGGCACCGACGTGACGGCGCCGTTCGTGTCCGGCGCGCACACCGCGCTGGCCCTCGCGCGCGCGCACGATTGCCGCTTCGCGATCCTGGCCGACGGCAGTCCGTCGTGCGGCAGCACGTTCATCTATGACGGAAGTTTCGAGAACCGGCGGCACGCGGGCGCCGGCGTCACGGCAGCGTTGCTGCGCGAGCATGGCGTCGAAGTGTTCGCGGACACCGAGATCGACGCGCTCGATGCGCGCCTCAAGCAGTTGTCGCAGGCCGGTTAACGACGATGCGCGGCACGAGAATCCTCGTGCCGCGCATCGATTCGGATAGCGCGAAGCGGCGCGTGCGCTGCCGCTTCGCCGTGTGGCGCAGGTCAGACGCGCTCGATCGCGATCGCGATGCCCTGGCCGACGCCGATGCACATCGTGCACAGCGCAAAGCGGCCGTTCGTGCGATGCAGCTGATACATCGCGGTCGTCACGAGACGCGCGCCCGACGCGCCAAGCGGATGGCCCAGTGCGATCGCGCCGCCGTTCGGGTTCACGCGCGGATCGTCGTCGGCCACGCCGAGCATGCGCAGCACCGCGAGACCTTGCGACGCGAACGCCTCGTTCAGCTCGATCACGTCGAACTGGTCGATCGTCATCCCGAGCCGGGCGAGCAGCTTCTGCGTGGCCGGCGCGGGGCCGATGCCCATCACGCGCGGCGCGACGCCGGCCGTCGCGATCCCCAGCACGCGTGCGCGCGGCGTCAGGCCGAAGCGCTTCGCGGTTTCCTCGTTCGCGAGCAGCAGTGCAGCGGCGCCGTCATTGACGCCCGACGCATTGCCGGCCGTCACCGAGCCGTCCGGGCGCACGACGCCCTTCAGCTTCGCCAGCGTTTCGAGCGACGTCTCGCGCGGATGCTCGTCGCGCGATACGACCAGCGGATCGCCCTTCTTCTGCGCAATCGTGACCGCGACGATTTCCTCGGCCAGCGTGCCGTCCTGCTGCGCGCGCGCGGCCTTCTGCTGGCTGCGCAGCGCGAACAGGTCCTGGTCGGCGCGGCTGATGTTGTAGTCGACCGCGACGTTCTCGGCCGTCTCCGGCATCGAATCGACGCCGTGCAGCTGTTTCATCAGCGGATTGACGAAGCGCCAGCCGATCGTCGTATCGTAGATGTCGGCCTGGCGCGCGAACGCGCTCGCGGCCTTGCCCATCACGAACGGCGCGCGCGTCATGCTCTCGACGCCGCCCGCGACCATCAGCGCGGCCTCGCCGGACTTGATCGCACGCGCGGCCACGCCGACCGCATCCATCCCGGAACCGCACAGGCGGTTGATCGTCGAACCGGGCACGCCCTGCGGCAGCCCTGCGAGCAGCGCCGACATGCGCGCGACGTTGCGGTTGTCCTCGCCGGCCTGGTTCGCGCAGCCGTAGATCACGTCGTCGATCGCCGTCCAGTCGACGTCACGGTTGCGCTCGACGAGCGCCTTGAGCGGCACCGCGCCCAGATCGTCGGCGCGCACGCCGGACAGTGCACCACCGTAACGCCCGATCGGCGTACGGATCGCATCACACAGAAAAGCTTCGGTCATCAGTGTCTCCGGTCCCAGGACAGGCTGGGGGAATGAACAGGGCGCGCCCCTTGCATTGCCCGTCGGGATGCGCTTAAATGTTCTATATACGAACATAAGATCGTGTATCGAACGTTCAACGCATCATAGGGAGTGCGGGGACGACCTGTCAAGCGCGCGGTCCGCCGCGCGGTTGGCGTGTCAGGCCCCATGCGCTATCTTCTCGGCTGCACGATATTCCAGGCGCTCATGACAACCGAAGACACTCAGACGAAACCCGGCGACTCCTATGTCCAGTCGTTCGCGCGCGGCCTCGCAGTGATCCGCGCATTCGACGCGGCCCGTCCGGAGCAGACGCTCACCGAGGTCGCCTCGGCCACCGGGCTCACGCGCGCGGGCGCGCGCCGGATCCTGCTCACGCTGCAGACGCTCGGCTACGTCGAGGCCGACGGCCGGCTGTTCCGGCTCACGCCGAAGATCCTCGAGCTCGGCTTCGCGTACCTCACGTCGATGCCGTTCTGGAATCTCGCCGATCCCGTGATGGAACAGCTGTCCGCGCAGATCCACGAAAGCTGCTCGGCGGCCGTGCTCGACCGCACCGAGATCGTCTACGTGCTGCGCGTGCCGACCCGCAAGATCATGACGATCAACCTGTCGATCGGCAGCCGGTTGCCCGCGTACTGCACGTCGATGGGCCGCGTGCTGCTGTCCGCGCTCGACGACGCCGAGCTCGACGAGACGCTCGCGCAAAGCGGCATCCGCGCGCATACGCCGCGCACGATCACCGACCTCGGCGAACTGAAGGCGGCGATCGCGCAGGTGCGCCAGCAAGGCTGGGCGGTGGTCGACCAGGAACTCGAAGTGGGCCTGATGTCGTTGTCCGCGCCGATCCGCAACCGGCGTGGGCAGATCATCGCGGCGATGAATATCAGCGGCAACGCGCAGCGGCATACCGCGAAGCAGATGGTGAAGGAGTTTCTCGGGCCGCTGCAGCAGGCCGCGCAGACGGTGTCGGAGCTGGTGGCGCGGCGGGGGTGAGGCCTGGTCGTCCTTGACCGACGGCAGCCGCACATAGGCCGACCACGGCAGCGTGAAGCACTGCGCCAGTTCGTCGAGTCACCTCGGGCGTACCAGTGCCGGGGAAGATTAGCCAGACACTGTCTGGCTAATTGACATCGCTGCCGAACAGCATGCACGCTCGTCTTCAACCTGTTTCACGACCTTCGCCACAGTGCGTTGCCGTGGACGCACCGCAAAAAAAACGGGCAGCCCTTGGCTGCCCGTATCAACTCCACTTGGTTACAACGTTCTTCTCACGGAACACGGAGCGAACTCCGCGCCGCACAATTTAGTGACGCACGGAAACGCGGTCAATTTGACAAGAACGAAATCGCGTCGCACACGGGTAGGACACCGCGCCGCTCATGCGCCGAGCAACATCCACTTGCGCACCGGCACCGTGCCCGTCACGCGGCCGAGCGGCGCACCCGCCGTGACGAACCGAATCGCGCGGCGCATGTAGAACACGCCATCGGTCCCGCTCGAAATTGTCGTGATCGCGTCCGTCAGCGGATCGACGATATCGAACAGCGGATCGCCGGCGCGGATCGTCGCACCGATCGCCGCGCGGTGCACGAGTATCCCGCTCACCGGCGCATGGAACTGCTCGCTGCCGGCCAGCGGCGTGGCCGGCGCGGCGAGCGGCGGTAGCGGCTTGCGTTCGCCCTGCACCGCGCCGCGCCAGACGAGATAGTCGACGAGCGCATCGGCATCGCGTTCCGCATAGTCGTACGTCACGTCGCGCTGGCCGCGGCACTCGACCGTCACGGCCACGGTGCCGGCCGCCATCGGCGTGCCCGCCGGCAAGTGCTGCCGCAATTGCGACCACAGGAGGTGATGCGCATCGTCGAACGCGTGCCCGCCCGAATCCTCGGCGAGCAGCGACACCTCCGAGCCGAGATAGCGCGCGAGCGGCTCGACTTCCGGCCATGCGGTCTCGCTCGTGTACACATGCATCACCGCTTCGAGCGAACAATGCAGGTCGATCACCACATCGGCGTCGAGTGACAGCTTCAGCAGCGTGAGCTGCAGCGCATCGAACTCCGTGCGCGGCACGATCTCGTCGAGCGCCGCGCCGACGCATTCGCGCACGATCGCGCGATTGCGCTCGCCGTCGTCGCCGAGCCGGTCGCGCGCATGCGCGGCGATCTCCGCGAGCGGCAGGAAGCCGCGATTGAAGTTGCGGCCGCTCGCGAGATCGAAACGGCCGATGAACTGCCCGAGCAGATGATGATTGAGGCCGACCGGGTTCGCCACCGGCACGAGCACGATCTCGGCCGCGAGCCGGCCTTCGGCATCGAGCTGCGCGAGACGCTGCTTCAGGACGAACGCCGCGAGCATCGCGGGCGTCTCGTCCGCGTGCAGCGCGGCCTGCAGGTAGATCTGGCGGCCGGTGTCGGCCGGCCCGAAATGAAAGCTCGTCAGCGTGCGCTGCGTGCCGATCGACGGCGACAGGAGCGGCGTGGTGCGAATCTGCATCGATGGTCTCGAACGAAATGAAAACGAAGAAGCCGGTGAAACGTCGAGGTGGCTCGGCGCTCAGTCGCCGTACGGGTTGAAGTCGAAATACTGCTTCGCGATCCGGTCGTACGTGCCATCCTTCAGCATCGACGCGATCGCGCCGTCGATCGACGCCTTGAGCGCCGTATCCGACTGCCGCATGCCGATGCCGACGCCGCGATCGCCCAGGTCGAGCGGTGCGCCGACGAACGCGAAGCCCTTGCCCTTCGGCGTGCGCAGGAAGCCGTAGTCGGCTTCCACGGTGCCGAGCAACGCCGCGTCGAGGCGGCCGTTGACGAGATCGGCGAACACGTCGTCCTGGCTCTTGTACGGCATCACGCTGACACCGGCCGGCGCCCAGTGCGCGAGCGCCCACGATTCGAACTGCGTGCCCGACTGCACGCCGACGCGCTTGCCCGCAAGCGATGCGGTCGTGCTGTCGACGCCGCTGCCAGGCCGCGCGACGAGCCGCGACTTGAAGCGGAACAGCTTCGACGAGAACAGGATCTGCTTCTCGCGCTTCTCGGTGATCGCCATCGACGACAGGATCGCGTCGATCTTGCGCGCCTGCAGCGCGGGAATCATCCCGGAGAATTCGAGCTCGACCCACTGGCAGCGCAACTGCGCGCGGCGGCAGATCTCGTTGCCGAGATCGACGTCGAAGCCCTTCAGGCTGCCGTCAGGCGCCTTCGAATCCATCGGCGGATAGGTCGGATCGATGCCGAGGCGCACGGGGCGCGCATCGAGTGCGTGCGCGGAACCAGCCGCGAGCGCAAGGCATAGGGAAACGAGCGGCAGGAAGGGACGTTTCATGGTCGACGAAGGCGGGACGATGAGCAAACGGCACGAGCCGGACTGCCTGCGATCGTAGTGCGCACGCGCCGCCGGCGGAATCGCCCACTGCCTTATCATGATCACTTTTCCCGATCACCGGCCCCGCGCTTGCCCATGGCGTTCACGCTCTCCCAGCTCCGCATCTTCCAGGCCGTCGTCGAGCACGGCAGCCTGCGCGCCGCCGCACGCGCGCTCGATCTCGCGCAGAGCGGCGTCACGCAGCAGCTGCAGAGCCTCGAGGCGACGCTCGGCGCGACGCTGTTCACGCGCACCAATCGCGGGATCGTGCCGACGGCCGTCGGCCAGCGGCTGCTCGCACGCTCCGGGTCGATCCTCGGCGAATGCGAGCAGGTCGAGCGGGAAATCCGGCAACTGAGCGGCGCGTACGAAGGCACCGTCACGCTCGGCCTCGTGGCCGAACCGCTGATCGATGCGTTCGCGCCGGTGCTGAGCGCGTTCCGTGCGCGCTTCGACAAGGTCGACGTGCACCTGCGTACCGGCACGTCACGAATGATGATCGGCTGGCTGCGGGAAAGCGCGGTCGATTTCGCGATCGCGCTCGTCGCGAAGCAGACCGACACGACCGATCTCGCGGTCACGCCGCTGCGTGCTTCCGCGCCGGTGGTCGTGTGCCGCAACGGGCATCCGGCGATGCATGCGCAATCGCTGGCCGAACTGGCCGACTACGCATGGGTGTCGACGCGCTCGCCGAACCTGAGCGCGGACCCCGTCGTCAACCGGCTGCTCGCGTACTTCGACGTGCACGGCCTGCCGCCGCCGAAGATCCTCGCCACCGTCGAAGGGATGTTCGAGACGCTGCAGCTCGTCACGCAGACCGATTGCCTGTCGCTCGAAACCGAAGCCGTGACGCGGCACGGGCCGTTCGCCGGTGCGCTCGCGAAAGTGCCCGTGCGCGAACAGGCCGAATCGCAGGACATCTGCCTGCTGCAACGCGCGGCCGTGCCGCTGACGCCCGCCGCGCAGGAACTCGCGACGATGCTCGCGTCGTACCTGAGGGTGGTGCGCGGGCGGTAAGCGCGTATTGCCGCCGGCCGCCCGTCGTGCCGCGCTGCGCCGCGTGTCAGTCGATCGAATCCCGCGCCGTCTCGCGCAGCATCGCCACCGCGATCAACGACAGCACCACGCATGCGGCCACGTAACCGGCCGGCGCGAGCTTGCTGCCGGTCGTCTTCACGAGCCAGGTCGCGATCAGCTGCGCGGTGCCGCCGAAGATCGTCACCGCGAGCGCATACGCGATCGAGATGCCGGTCGCGCGCACGTGGCGCGGCAACGACTCGCACATCAGCGCCATTTCCGACGCCGAGCCGAGCGAATAGAACAGCAGCATCAGCGCGGTCAGCGGCAGGATCACCGACAGCGTCGGGTGGTGGTTCATCAGCCAGAACGCCGGGAACAGCAAGGCGACCAGCACGCCGCGGCCGACGAAGATCGGCAGGCGCCGGCTGCCGAGCCTGTCCGACAGCCAGCCGAACAGCGGGCACGTGACCAGCATCACGCAGCCCGATGCGACGCCGACGAACATCGACAGCTTCATCGGCAGGCCGAGCGTGTGGATCGCGTAGGTCGGCATGTAGAACGTCAGGATGTAGGTCGACACCGTACCGCCCATCACCGTGAGCATCAGCAGCAGCACCGTGCGCGTGTGCTTCGAGAACAGCTCGTGCAGCACGCCGCGTTCGATGCCGTGATGGCGGTCGCCGGGCGCATCGTCGGCGAGCCGGCGGCGCAAGAACATCCCGACCGGCGCGATCAGCACGCCGACGAGAAACGGCAAGCGCCAGCCCCAGCCTTCCAGCGCATCCTTCGTCATCGTGTTCGACAGCAGCGCCGCGAAGCCCGAGCCCATCAGCGCGGCGCCACCCTGCGTCGCGAGCTGCCAGCTCGCGCGGAACGCACGGCGCGACGTGCCGCCCTGTTCGAGCAGCGTCGACGTCGCCGCACCGAATTCGCCGCCCTGCGAGAAGCCCTGCATCAGCCGCGCGAACACGACCAGCAGCGGCGCGGCCACGCCGACCTGCGCATACGTCGGCGCGATCGCGATCAGGCCCGTGCCGAGCGCCATCAACATGATCGTCAGGTTCAGCGCGGCCTTGCGCCCCTTGCGGTCCGCATAGACGCCGAGCACGACGCTACCGAGCGGCCGCGTGAAGAAGCCGGCCGCGAACGTCGCGACCGACAGCAGCAGCGACGTGGTCGGGTCGCTCGACGGGAAGAACAGCTTGCCGATCAGCACCGCGAAGAAGCCGTACACGGTGAAATCGAAGAACTCCAGCCAGTTGCCGATCACGGCCGCGGCAATCGCACCGCGCCGCGTGACGGCCGGTGCGCCGGGCGCGCCGGCTTCGGCCACGCCCGTCGACGCGGGGTGCAACGCGAGATGGTCTTTCTGCATCGCTATCCTCTCCTGTCAATGCGCCGGAAGCGCCGGCCGCGCGCCGTCGCCGCGATCACTGCCCCAGGTAACGCTCCACGAGACGCGTCCAGTACGCCGCGCCGATCGGCAGGTTGCGATCGTTGAAGTCGTATTTCGGGTTGTGCACCATGCAGCCGTCCTCGCCTTCGCCGTTGCCGAGCCGCACGAACGAGCCCGGCCGCTGCTGCAGCATGAACGCGAAATCCTCGCTGCCCATCAGCAGGTCGGTCTGCTCGACCACGTGCGCGTCGCCGACGAGTTCGCGCGCGACCTGCGTGGCGAAATCCGTTTCGGCATCCGTATTGACGACGACCGGATAGCCTTCGATGTATTCGACGTGCGCGGTTGCGCCGTAGCTCGCGGCCTGCGTTTCGGCCAGCTCGGTGATGCGGCGCTTGAGCAGCGCGCGCACGTCGGGGCTGAACGAGCGCACGCTGAGTTCGAGACGCGCGCCGTTCGGGATCACGTTGTTCGCGGTGCCCGCGTGCATCGAGCCGACCGTGACGACCGCCGGCTGCGACGGATCGACGTTGCGCGCGACGATCGTCTGCAGCGCCATCACGATGCTCGCCGCGACGACGACCGGGTCGACCGTCAGGTGCGGCCGTGCCGCGTGGCCGCCGACGCCTTCGATCGTGATGATCGCCTTGTCGCCGGCCGACATGAACGGGCCGCGCCGCGTCAGGAACACGCCGGGCGCCGCGCCCGGATGGTTGTGCATGCCGAACACCGCGTCGCACGGGAAGCGCTCGAACAGGCCATCGTCGATCATCTTCTTCGCGCCGCTGTCGACGCCATGCTCTTCCGCCGGCTGGAAATACAGGTGCACGGTGCCGGAGAAGTTGCGGGTCTTCGCGAGGTGCTGCGCGGCGCCGAGCAGCATCGTCGTGTGGCCGTCGTGGCCGCACGCGTGCATCTTGCCGTGCGTGCCGCTCGCATAGGGCAGGCCCGTCGCCTCGATGATCGGCAGCGCGTCCATGTCGGCGCGAATGCCGATGCTGCGCGTGCCGTCGCCCACGCGCAGCGTGCCGACCACGCCCGTCTTGCCGACCCCGCGCGTCACCTGCCAGCCCCACTGCTCGAGCTTCTCGGCGACGAGCGCGGCCGTGTCGTGCTCCTCGTACGCGAGTTCGGGGTGGTGATGGATGTGGTGACGGATCTCGCGCAACCCGCCGGCGGCGGGCATCAGATCCTCGACTTCGGTGAATCGGGTATCGGTGGGCATCAAGGGGCTCCTGCTGTTTGTCTGCGCACGCAACGGGTGCGTGCGGGAAAGCGAGCCACTATAGCGAGCCGATATCGGTTCAATAAGATGCGGAATTTTTCACCGCGATAAGGTTTTTTAATCAGGGTAAGTGCTGATTCCCCGGTTTGGACACGCGGCTGTCGATCTAGGCAAATCCGTACAGCTTCGCCGGGTTCGTGACGAATATCCGCTGCTGCCAGTCCGCACGCCCGATCCAGCCGGCGATCACGTCCAGCAAGCCTGCATCGTCCGGCTTGTCCGACTTCTGCGTCGGGTGCGGCCAGTCGGAGCCCCACAGCATGCGCTCCGGCGCCATGTCGATCAGCGCCTTCGCGACCGGCGCGACGTCGTCGTAGGCAGGCGCGCCCGTCTTGCTGTCGACGTACGGCCCCGACAACGTGATCCACGTATGGCCCTTTTCGACGAGGCGTTGCGCGGTGCGAAACGCGTCCGACGACAGGCCGCCGGGCTGCGGCACATGCGCGATATGGTCGATCACGAGCGGACAAGGCAGCACCGCAAGGTGACGCTCCAGCTCAGGCAGCCGCGCCCCCTGCACGACCAGCTCGATATGCCATCCGAGGTTCGCAATCCGCGCGGCGAGCGGCGCCAGCATGTCGAGCGTCGTCGCGCCCGGATAGCTCAGGTTGAACCGGATCGCACGGATGCCGCCACGATCGAATGCCAGAAGTTCGTCGTCGCTCACGGTGCCGTCGACGACGGCCACGCCGCGCGCGTCGTCGCCGAACTGCGCGAGCGCCGCCAGCGTGCAGCGATTGTCCGTCCCGTACGTCGACGGCGTCACGACCACGTTGCGCTTCACGCCGACGCGCGTCTGCACGCGCCGGTATTGCGCGACGGTCGCATTCGGCGGTCGCAGCGTCGTGCCCGGCGCGACCGGAAACCGATCGTCGTAGATGTGCATGTGGCAGTCGATCGCCCCTTCGGGCAGCCGGAGCGCCGGCCGCTCGATGCCGCTCGACCACGTTTCGTCGGCCGCGGCCAGCCCCGGCAATGCAGCCGAAGCCAGCGTGGCGCCCGCAATCCTGAGGAATTCGCGTCTCGCGATGCGCGCCATGATCAGATGGTCTCCGTCTTGCCGACCAGCTTGCCCGCCGAATGATTGCGCGTGAGCAGCAGCAGCGTCGCGACGCTCACGAGCGTGAGGATCGCGAGCGGCATCAACGCGAGCGCGTAGCTGCCGGTCGCCGCCTTCACCCACCCGTACACGTTCACCATCAGCCCGCCGCCAAGCAGGTTCGCGATCGCATTGACCGTCGCGAGCCCGGCCGCCACGGTGCTGTTGGACAGCATGTCGGTCGCCAGCGCCCAGAACGGGCCCTTGAACGAATACGCGCCGACCAGCACCGCGCAGAGCATGCAGACCGTCGGCAGCAGCGATCCGCTCAGCGACGTCGCGAACAGGCCCACGCCGATCAGCAGCATCGGCACGACCGTGTGCCAGCGCCGTTCGCCGACGCGGTCCGAGCGACGGCCCCAGTAGACCATCAGGACGGAGGCCACCGCGTAAGGCACCGAATTCAGCAGGCCGGTCTCCATGACGGTCAAGCCGAATGACTTCAGCAGCTGCGGCTGCCACACGGACAGCGTGCTGCCTGCCGCGGAAGCGCACGTGTCGACGAGCGCGAGGCACAGCACGTAGCGGTTGCGGAACAGCTGCGTGAGCGGCAGCGACGGCACTTTCTTGCGTGTCTTGTGGCCGGCGGCCAGCGCGGTCGTGAGCCATGCGCGCTCGTCGTCGTCGAGCCACCTGGCGTCTTCCGGCTTGTTCGTCAGCACGAACAGGCACGCGACGCCGAGCAGCACGGTCGGAACGCCTTCGAGGATGAACAGCCAGTGCCATCCGCGCAGGCCCCAGACGCCGTCCATCTGCAACAGCAGCGCGGAGATCGGCGAGCCGATGAAGCTCGCGGCCGGAATCGCGACCATGAACGTCGCGACGATCCGCGCACGATACTGCGCGGGAATCCAGTAGGACAGATAAAGCAGCACGCCGGGGAAAAAGCCGGCCTCGGCCGCACCCAGCAGGAAACGCAGCACGTAGAACGTCGTCGCGTTGTGCACGAGCGCGGTCGCCGCCGACACGATGCCCCACGTGATCATGATCCGCGCGATCCAGATCCGCGCGCCGTATTTCTGCAGCGCGAGATTGCTCGGCACTTCGCAAAAGAAGTATGAAATGAAGAACAGGCTGCTGCCGAAACCGAAGACCTGCGCCGACATCCCGAGGTCATGGTTCATCTGCAACGACGCCATCCCGACGTTGCCCCGGTCGATGAAGGCAAGCAGGTAGCAGATCATCAAAAAGGGAATGAGTCGCCAGACGACCTTGCGTATGGTCCGGCGCTCGATCGCGGACGCTTCCATGAAACCGGTGTGCATGTTGTCTCCGTTTATTGTGCGCCTGAGCGCGTTTCTGTGAACCGTTGCCACGCGATGACCGCGATGACGCCGCACGCGAGCACGGCGGCCATGGCGGCGAAGGTGTGTCGCACGCCGAGCGCCTCGGACGCGCTGCCGACGAGCAGATAACCGAACGGCATCGTGCCGTTGTAGGCCATGCCGTACATCCCGACGAGCCCCCCGCGCACGTGATCCGGACACTGGCGCTGAATGGTCGCGTTCGTCGACGTGGCCGCGAACGTGAGGCTGAAGCCGAGTGCATAGAACGCGGGGATCGATCCCGCCGCATCGGTGGTCGCGGCCAGCACGGCCAGCGCGCCGACGGCCGTCCACGGCGCATACGCGATGAACCGGTGCGACGCACGCGGCCCGAGCGCCGACGACAGCAGCACCGCCGCGCTCAACGACCCGGCGCCGGCGCACGCGAAGAACACGCCGGTAAAGCGCGCCGCGTCGTGAAAGCCCTGGTCCGCGAGCAGCGGCACGAGCGTCTGGTAGCTGCCGGCGAACAGGCCGATGCACGCGAGAATCGGCAGATAGCGGGCCGAGAACGCATCGGACAGCACGTAGCCGACCGCGTCGCGCAGGCCGCTCTCCGCGCGCGACGGGCGATCCGCCGTCGCCGCCCGGATCGACCGCACGCACGCCGCCATGAAGCACAGCGCGAGCGCATAGATCGCGAACGACGTCCTGGGGCCCAGCGTCGGATAGACGACGCCGGCGATGGTCGGGCCGACCATGCGCCCGACGTTGTAGACCATCGTGTTCATCGCGACCGCGTTGGAGGTATGGGTCGCATCCTGGAGGCTCGTCAGCAGCAGCACCTGCCGCGCCGGCGTTTCCACCGCGCTCGACACGCCGATCGCCAGCGCATGCGCGAGGATCAGCTTCACGCCGAGCAGGCCGAGCAGCGACAACGTGAAGAGGCTGCCCGTCAGCAGCAGCGACGTCGTCAACACGCATAACGTCACGCGGCGCGCGTTGGCCGAGCCGATGCGGGAACCCGCCACCGGCGCGACGATCAGCTGCGGCCCGTACAGCAGGAAGTTGAGCAGCGCGAGGATCGCCGCCGAGCCGGACAGGTGATAGATCAGCAGATTCAGCGTGACGTTCTGCGTCCAGCTGCCGAGCACCGACGCGACCTGCCCGCTCAGGTAGCGCCGCAGCGACGCCTCCGACAGCGCGGGAAACAGCCTGTTCACCCACCCCGCCTGCGTAGCCACGTTCATGACAGCGCCTTTCCGCGCGTTTCGGGCGCGAACAGCACGACCGCCGCCGCGGCGATGAACGCGACGATCGTCGTCGCGAGTCCAAGCACGAAGCCGCCCGACGTCGACGCCAGCGCACCGATGACCAACGGCGCGATGAAACCGCCGAGCCGGCCGCCGTTGTACGCGAGGCCCATGAAGAACCCGCGCGATGCCGTGTTGCCGATGATTTCCGCGAGGAACGGGCCGGCACCCGCGAAGATGCCGTTCACGCTGAAGCCGGTCAGAAAGATCGCGGCCATCAGCAGCAACGGATTCGCCGACACGATGTACACGCCGACGGCCAGCGCACCGACCAGCAGGTAGGCCAGGAACATCGGCCGCCGGCCGAGCCGGTCGACCCATGCCGAGAACAGCAGGAACCCGGCGATCGCACCGAACTGAAGCGCCAGCACGAACTTCAGGCTATGCACGAAGTCGAGGTGCTTTACCGTGATGAGGAACGTCGGCGTCCACGTGAATACGCCCCAGTAGAGGTACTGCAGAAAGAAGATGAAGCAGAAGGCGGTGAGCAGGCCGCGCACGTTCAGCTTCTCGCGACTTGCCGTGTCGCGCTTGCGGGCCGGCGACTTCGCGTGCCGGCGTTCGAGCCAGATCGGCGATTCCGGCGTCTTGCGCGCAACCCAGAACAGAATGAAGAACGGCGACGCGCCGATCAGGAACAGCAGACGCCAGCTGTCGCCGGCCAGTCCGCCATGCGCGGCGCCGACGATGCCCGAGATCGCGATCGCGAGAATCGCGCCGATCGGCAAGCCCATCTGCATCAGCGCGCCGCCCTTGCCGCGCCGGCTCGGGTGCCAGGTCTCCGCGATGAGCGCCGCGCCGGCGGTCCAGGTTCCGCCCATGCCGAGCGCGCCGAAAAAGCGCAACGTGGCGAACGCGTGCGCGTCGAGCGCGAATGCGATCAGGCCGGAAAACAGCGAGTAGATGCCGACGCAGAGCAGCGCGGTGCGCACGCGCCCGATCCGGTCCGACACGAAGCCGAACAGAATGCCGCCGACGATCTGTCCGGCCGCCGTGACGCTCGTGAACATGCCGAGCTGCGCCTTGCTCAGCCCGAACTGCAGCGCGAGCGTCGGCAGCAGCAGCGACAACAGGAACGAATCGTAGCTCTCGAACGTCCAGCCGAGCCCCGCGAGCGACAGCGAACGCCACTCGATACCGGTCACGCGCGTGAGCCCTTTTTCCGCGGCTGCGGACGCCATGTCCTGCGTCGCCACGGTTGCACTCGTCTTCATGGGTTGTCTCCGGGAAGCGTGATGCGATACGTCGATGCGGCCGTCCGGCTGAACAGCGCAGCCTTTTCATCGGCCGACATCGCGGACGCGAGTCGTTTGAAGGCGTTCCACAGCACGCGATAGCCGAACATCCCCTTGTCGACGGGGAAGTTGCTTTCGAACATGCAGCGTTCGACGCCGAAGTGTTCGACACACGTGTCGAAATACGGCTGCCACGCCGCCGCCAGTTCCTGCGACGACGGCGGCAGGTCGCGCGCGGCGAAGTCGAAGCCGAACACGGTCATGCCCGCGCCGCCGAGCTTCATGCGCGTGTTCGGCAACGCGGCGAGACGCGCGAGTTGCCGCTTCCATTGCGCATGGACTTCCGCGCGCTGGCCGGCATGGGGACCCACGCCGAGCGGGCCGCCGAAATGGTCGATGACGACGGTGACGTGCTCGCATACGCGCGCGAGTTCGTGCAGGTCGTCGAGCTGCGTGTGATAGACCCACGCGTCGAGCGACAGCCCGTAGCGACCGAGCGTCGCCGCGCCCCGCCGGAAACCCGGATCCGACATCCGGTCGCGCGGCGGCGTCACCGGGCTCGACCGCACGTCGGGGCTCGCATGCCACGCGAGCGGATTGCGAATCCCGCGCAGTCGCCCGCCGGACACCTGCAGCATCGTGTCGAGCACCGCATCGAGTTCCGCGCCGAGCGACAGATCGGCGCCGCCGACGATGGCCTCGCAGCATCGCGTGGGGCCGTACGCGCCGCTGTCGAACATCGCGGCGACGCCGCTCGCGAATTGCACTTCGCCCACCGGCTTGAACGCTTCCGGCCCGCTCGCACGCAACATCGAGCGGCACTGCACGTAGACCGTCGACACGACCCGATGTCCGCTGCGCACGTCCGCACCGAACTCGTCCGCGAGATAGCGACCTGTCTGTCGATCCCACAGGTGATGATGGGCGTCGACGATGGCCAGCTCGGGTTCGAGCACCGGCTCGTCGCGCAAGGCGAGCCACTCGGACCTGACGGGAAGATGGGGCGCGTGAACGGTCTGCATCGCGCTCGCCTTAGAACTTCTGGCGCATGCCGATCACCACGCCCGTCTGGTTGTGATCGGGTGCGACCGTGCCGTAGCCGTTCACGCCGAGCGCGGAACCGCCCTTGTTGCGCGCGAAACCGGCCGTCGCATAGATATCGGTGCGCTTCGACAGCAGATAGTCGGCACACAGCACGGCGAGCCACGGGTCGGCACTGGTCGAATGCACGTCCTGGTAATAGGCGGTTGCCGTGACCACGAACGCCGGCGACACCGCGTATTGCGCGCCGGCCCAGTACAGGTTCGCCGCACTGGCTTCGGAACCGTTCGCGACACGGATCGGGTTCGCCGGCAGGAACGCGTTCGACGCATGGAGGTAGCGATAGCCGGCGAATCCCTTCACCGGCCCGATCGCATACGACGCGGCGGCCGTCGCGCGTCGCTCGGTGCCCGTGTTCGTCGCGACGGTGTTGCTGTTGCGCTGCTCGTACGACACGCTCGCGGCGAGCGGCCCTTGCGCGAACGTCAACGCCCCGCTGAAGAAGCGGCCCGTGAGTTGCGCGCCCGGCACCTCGGCGCCGTACCCGGTGTCGTAGCGGGTGCTATACATGGCCTGCGCCGTCAGCGGACCGAACACGCCGGTGTACTTCGCTGAATTGTCGATACGAGCGGCCGCCGCGTAGTCGAGCGACAGCAACGAATACCGCGACGACGCGCCCATCGGGTCGAAGGCCACGGCCTGTTCGTAGAAGAGCGCATTCTGGCGGCCGAACGTCAACTGCTGGCCCCGGTACGCCAGCCCGACCCACGCCTGCCGGCCGAAAATCCGCGACGTCGTGGCGGCATTCGAACCGAGGCCTTTCGTCGACTGCGCGGTCGTGCCGTCATTGATGTTGAAGCCGTCTTCCAGCTGGAAAATGGCCTTCATGCCGCCGCCGAGATCCTCGACGCCCTTCAGTCCCCAGCGCGAACCGGACAGATTGCCCGACGCTTCGCGCGTCTGCGCGCCGCCGGTGCTCGTGTTGTTGATGTGCTCGATGCCGACGTCGGCAATGCCGTACAGCGTGACGCTGCTTTCTGCATGGGCGCCGCCGCACCACGAGGTCGCGCTCGCGACCGTGATGACGCCGAGCATGAAGCGGGATGTGGGGCGGGTATTGCGGCTGGCCTGATTCGACAACATGGAGTCTCCAAACTGTTTTTTATGGGTGGGGCTGACGAAGGAAAATTCACGGTTCGCGGGCGACAGGCGCTTCGCCGGCGCCCGAGCCCGGATCGCCGAGCCACGCGATGGTCAACGCGCCGAGCAGCAGCACACCCGATACGGCGATGAGCGGCGCGGTGAAGCCGCCGGAGAATTGCTTGAGCGCGCCGATCAGCGACGGCCCGACGAAGCCGCCGAGATTGCCGACCGACACGATCAGCGCGAGTCCGCCCGCGGCGGCACGGCCGGTGAGGAATCCCGACGGGATGGCCCAGTACGTCGCCTGGAACGCGAGGATCCCGCTCACCGTGACGCACAGTGCGATCAGCTTGAAAACCGGCGCATGAATGAAGGCGCTCGCGCACAACGCCACGGCGGCAACCGCCAGCGCACCGGCGACATACGGAATGCGGTTGGCCGCGCGATTGGCAAGACGCGCCCACCAGAGCATCACACCGGCACCGATCGCATACGGAATGGCCGTCAGCCAGCCGACCACCGCGTGTTCGACGCCGAACTGCTTGATGATCTGCGGCATCCACAAGCCGACGCCGAGCGAGCCGACGATCCCGCAGAAGTTGATGAACGCGAGCACGAACACGCGCCAGTTCGTCATCGCGTCGCGCAGTTTGCTGCCGTGCTTCGCGCCGATGTCGCGCTGCTCGAACGCGAGGCGCTTCGCGAGCGACGCCTTCTCTTCGTCACTGAGCCACGCGGCTTTCTCGGGACGGTCGGCCAGCACGAACAGGCACGCGATGCCGAGCATCACGGCCGGTACGCCTTCGATCAGCAGCAGCCACTGCCAGCTGCGCAGCCCGTGCAGGCCGCCGAGTTCGAGCAGCGCACCGGAAATCGGCGAGCCGATCATGTTCGCGACGGGGATGCCGACGAGGAACGCGGCCGTCACCTTCGCGCGCCACTTGCCGGGAAACCAGTGCGTGAAATACAGGTAGATGCCGGGCGTGAACCCCGCCTCGGCGAGCCCGAGCAGAAAGCGCGCCGCCGCAAAGCTTTTCGGTCCGGTGACGAACGCCGTCGCCATCGAGAACAGGCCCCACGTGATCATGATTCTCGCGATCCACACGCGCGCCCCGACCTTCTGCATGATCAGGTTGCTCGGAATCTCGAACAGGAAGTAGCCGATGAAGAACAGGCCGGCACCGACACCGAACTGCTCGGCCGTCAGACCGAGGTCCTTGTTCATCGTGAGCGCGGCAAAACCGACGTTGGTCCTGTCGAGATAGCTGATCACGTAGCAGACGAAGATGAACGGCAGAATGCGCCGGAACGCCTTCGCGAGCGTGCGCTCGCTGGCCGCGTAATCGTCGCCGCCCAGGCGCTCCGCGGACGATGCGTCGGCACGCGGTGCGTCATCGCCGGCACGCAGCGCGTGCGAAATGGTCATGCTTGTCTCCTTCGTCGCGCGACTGGCGGCGCGATCTTTCGGCATACGGGCGGGAAACCGGCGAGCGGCTTCCCGGTTCGCGGGTTTCAGTCCTTGTTCGCGGCCTGTTTCGGCAACGGGCCGGCAATGCGCATGTCCGCTTTCAGGACCGAACCGGACGTCGATTCGGTGATGAAGAGCGTCTTCATGTCGGCGCCGCCGAAGCACACGCTCGTGAGCGACGCCCCTTTCGCCCGGTCAGGATCTCGACGGGCTCCGCGCAGTGGTTGAGCACCCACACGCGGCCGAGCCCCGGATTCGCGACGAACAGGCGGCCTTCGAGATCGACGGTGAGGCCGTCGGGGCCGCTCGGCCCGTGGGACGTGAAGAACGGGCTGACCTTGGTGACCGATCCGTCGGCCTGCAGCGGCATGCGCCACACCGCATTGCCGCGCGTCATCGCGACGAACAGCACCTTCTCGTCGCGTGACAGGACGAGCCCGTTCGGGCTCGGGCAGGTACCGACCAGCATGTCGAGCTTGCCGTCGGGCGAGAGCCGATACACGCGGCCCGTCGGATCGTGCAGCCCGGTCTGCCCCTGGTCGGTGAAATAAAGGTTGCCGGCCGAGTCGAACGTCAGGTCGTTCACGCCCTTGAAGCGCTCGGTGTTGCGGCGCTCGAGATAGGGGCGAATTTCACCGCGCTCGATATCGAGCAGCATCAGGCCGTTCCGGTAGTCGGTGATGATCAGGTGCGCTGCGTCGAAGCGCTTCATCCCGTTGGGCTCGCCGTCGTATTCGACGACGAGCTCCCAGTCGCCCGACGGCGAAATGCGGAAGATGCGCCCGTGCGGAATGTCGGTCACGAACAGATAGCCGTCCGGATCCCAGACCGGCCCTTCGAGAAAGGAATCCGTGACCATGCCGCCGCGATTCGCGCGCGCCCATTCCGTGCGGACGTCCGGCTTGCGAAACTTTTCCGGCATGCGCGTGAACACGTCGGCTTCGCGCACGTCGGGGTTCGTCAGATAAAACATGCGTACCTCGATGTCCAGGGTTCAAGCCGCGCTGTGCGCGCGTTCGTCGAGCACCGCGAGGATGTTGGCGGCCGCGCCCTTGCCCATGTTCACGTACGCGGCATCGCTCACGCCGCCGATGTGCGGAGACAGGATCACGTTGGGGATCTGCTGGAACGGGTGCGGCACCGTCATCGGCTCGACGTCGAAGCTGTCGAGCCCGGCCGCACGCACGTGGCCGCTCGCCAGCGCGTCGGCAAGCGCGGCTTCGTCGATCAGGCCGCCGCGCGCGGTATTGACGAGAATCGCCCCGCGCTTGAAACGCGCGAGCGTGTCGCGGTCGAGCATCCGGCGGTTGTCGGCCGTCAACGGACAATGCAGCGACACGACGTCCGAGTCCGCGTACAGCGTGTCGAGCGGCACGAGCTTCACGCCGGCGGGCGCTTCCTTCGCGAACGGATCGAACGCGAGCACCTTCATGCCGAACGCCGCGCCGATCGCGGCCACGCGCCGGCCGATCGCACCGAGCCCGACGAGGCCGAGCGTGCGCCCGTCGAGTTCGACGGACTTGTGCGTCGACTTGTCCCAATGGCCTTCGCGCATGCGGATATCGAGCTGCGGAACCGACTTCGCACACGCGAGCAGCAGCGCCCAGGCGTGCTCGGCGACGGCGGCCGCATTCGCGCCGACCGCGGCGCGCACCGCGATGCCGCGCACGGCAGCGGCGTCCTGATCGATCACGTCGATGCCGCTGCCGTGCTTCGAAATCACCCGCAGGTTTTCGGCGGCGTCCATGATGCGGGCGTTGATCTTGCCGTACCGGACGACGATCGCGACCGGCTTGTGCTGGGCGCAGAGCGCCACGATGTCGTCCTCGGTCGGTTGCTTGCCGGCGAACACGACGTCGAACTGCGCAAGCATCTCGAGCGCTTGCGGCGCGAGGTCGGCGGCGGTCACCAGGACCACGGGCTTGTGCGAAGCGGCCTGCATCACAGTGCCTCGCCTTCGGCCAGCATGCCGGCTGCGCGCAACTCCTTCTCGACCCAGCCCGGACGAAGGTCGCCCTTGTGGATCGCTGCGATGCGCGCGGTTTCGACGTCGAGCTTCTTCTGCGCCAGATCGACGATACGCGCGACGTCGGCGCGCGCAATGACGACGACGCCGTCGGCGTCGCCGACCACCAGGTCGCCCGGATTCACCGCCGTGCCGCCCAGCGAGATCGGCGCATTCACGCGGCCCGCGATGCTTTTGGTCGGGCCGCACGGATTGAGGCCGGCCGAGAAGATCGGATAGTCGCCGTTGGCCAGTTCGTGCGCGTCGCGCACCGCGCCGTCGATGACGATGCCGGCGATGCCGCTCGCCTTCGCCTGCGCCGCCATGATTTCGCCGAGCAGCGCGCACGAGATGTCGCCCTTGCCGTCGACCACGACGACGTCGCCCGGCCTCGCGACGGCGAGCGCCGCATGGATCGCCAGGTTGTCGCCCGCGCGGACTTCGACCGTGACCGCGGGGCCGGCGACCTTCATCTTCGGCGACAACGGCCGCACACGGCCATGCACCGTGCCGCGACGGCCCGCGACGTCGGCCAGGATCGCGGCCTGGTAGCGCGCGGCCGCCTGAACGAGTTCCGGCGAGACGCGTTCGATGTCGCGAGTGATCGGAGAAGTGCTGGCGGATGGGTTGCTCATGATTCGACCTCGGGTTGCGCGTTGTACTCGGTACAACACTGGTGTACATGGTGAAATCACTATAACCAGAGGGCATACGTCAGGGCACTGGCGTTTACCCTTTTACGTGGTAAACCAGCGTTTTACTCTGTACAATTCCGAGTGAATGTCGACGGGAGAGAAGAAATGGGAAACGACGGGGTCGTTGCCGTGGAAAAGGCGCTTGCGCTGCTGGACTGCTTCAAGCCCGGCGCCGAATCGCAATCGCTCGCGACGCTGTCGCAGGCATCCGGCATGCACAAGACGACGGTCTATCGGCTGATGAACTCGCTTGAGCGAATGGGCTATGTCGTGCGCGCGCAGTCCGGCAACTATTCGCTGGGGCACCGCGTGCTGTACCTCGGCAAGCTGTACGAGCAGTCTTTCCATCTATCCACGGTGGTGGAACCGGCGCTGCATGCGCTGGCCGCGCTCACGAAAGAAAGCGCATCGTACTACGTGCACGACAACGGGCAGCGGCTTTGCCTGTTTCGGGTCGAGCCGTCCGAAGGCCTGCGTGAAACGCGGCTCGCGGGGACGATGCTGCCGCTCGACGACACGGCCATCAGCCAGGTGATCCGTTTCTGGGGGCTCGGCGAACCGATCTATGACAAATCGCCGGCACTGCCCCTCTTCACCGCGGGTGCGCGCGATGTGCACACGGCAGCGTTCGCGGTGCCGGTCTTCGGCGCCGGCGACAAGTTCATGGCGGCGCTGACGCTTTCCGGTCCGGCATCCCGCCTCAGTGTCGCGCACGAGTCGGGCGAGCTGGATCGACCGCAGCTGGATGCGGCCGCCGATCTGTCGCGGAAGCTGGGCGCGAGTGTCGCGCTCTGCGAGCACATCTACGGCAGCTGATCGCCGCCTTGACACCGGCAGGGTTCAGGTCGACGCACCGTTCGTCGCCTGACCGCGGACACGTTCGCACGACGCCACGCGCGGGCCGGGGCGTGACACCCGCAGCGCAGCGCCGACGCGACGGCCCGTCCGACCGGCTCCGCACACGACCCATTGATTTTCGAGACGAACGGTCTATTATTCCGCCATGGACGCTCGAATCGATCCGCCTCGCCGCCGCGGCAGGCCACCCAAGCAGCACGACGACCTCGTCGCCACGCGTGACATGCTGTTGCGCACCGGGCTCGAGATCCTCACCGAAAAGGGCTTTTCCGCCACCGGGCTCGACGAGATCCTCGGGCGCGCCGGCGTGCCGAAGGGCTCCTTCTATCACTACTTCGACAGCAAGGACGCGTTCGGCCTCGAACTGATCGACCGCTACGCCGAATTCTTCGCCCGCAAGCTCGACCGCCATTTCAGCGACCCGGCACGCTCGCCGCTGCAGCGCGTACGCGCATTCATCGACGACGCCCGCGACGGCATGGCCCGCTACGCATACAGCCGCGGCTGCCTGATCGGTAACCTCGGACAGGAAATGGGCACGCTGCCGGAAAGCTTCCGCGAACGCCTGCGCACCACGTTCGAGGACTGGCAACGGCGCCTCGCCGAATGCCTGGCCGCCGCGCAGCAAGCCGGTGAACTGGCCGGCTCGGCCGATCCCGCCGAGCTGGCCGCATTCTTCTGGATCGGCTGGGAAGGCGCCGTGCTGCGCGCGAAGCTGGAGCGCAGCGACAAACCACTGAGCCTGTTCACGCAGTTTTTCTTCAATGGACTACCGCGCCGCTGAATTTTTTTGCCATTAACTAGACGATCGGTCTAGAAAGGAGGACACATGTTTCAAGGCATCGTGATCGACAAGCATGAAACCGGCCAGCAGGCCCGGCTCCAGACGCTGGACGACGCGCAGTTGCCCGCCGGCAACGTGACGGTACGCGTGGGCTATTCGACACTGAACTACAAGGACGGGCTGGCGATCACCGGCAAAAGCCCGGTGGTCCGCAAGTTCCCGATGGTGCCCGGCATCGATCTGGTCGGCGAAGTCGAAGCGAGCACGCACCCGGACTATCGCCCCGGCGATCAGGTCGTGCTCAACGGCTGGGGCGTCGGCGAAATGCATTGGGGCGGCCTCGCGCAGAAGGCCCGCGTCGACGGCGACTGGCTGGTGCCGCTGCCGTCCGCCTTTTCTCCGCAACAGGCGATGGCCATCGGCACGGCGGGCTACACCGCGATGCTGTGCGTGATGGCGCTGGAGCGACACGGCGTGCGCCCCGACGACGGTGAGATCGTGGTGACCGGCGCGGCAGGCGGGGTGGGCAGCGTCGCCACCGCCATCCTCTCCAAGCTGGGATATCGCGTGGTCGCAGTGACGGGCCGCCCCGCCGATGCCGACTACCTGCGGCAGCTCGGCGCGGCGGAGATCCTCGAACGGTCGCAATTCAGCGAGCCCGGCAAGCCGCTGGGCAAGGAACGCTGGGCCGGCGCGGTCGACGTGGCAGGCAGCCACGTGCTCGCCAACGTGTGCGCGACCACGCGCTACCGCGGCGTCGTGACCGCCTGCGGCCTGGCCGCGGGCTTCGATTTCCCCGCGACGGTCATGCCGTTCATCCTGCGCGGCGTCACGCTCGTCGGGATCGACAGCGTCATGTGCCCGCGCGCCGACCGCCTGGAAGCGTGGCGCCGGCTCGCGTCCGACCTCGACGTCGGGAAGCTGGGCGCGATCAGCCACCAGGTCGGCCTGGGCGACGTCATCCCACTTGCCGGGGAATTGATCAACGGCAAGGTGCGCGGCCGCGTCGTCGTCGACGTCAACGCGTGACGCCGCTGACGATCACCCACGCTGCTTCATTCGGACGGCGGCTCGCGCAGCGAGTACGCCCGCGCCACGTTATCCAGGAGACCTCATGACCGCCGCACACACCGCCCCCATCAGCCGCTTTCCCGTGCCCGCGCTCGAAGACTTGCCCGAGGACATTCGCGAACGCATCGCGACCGTCCAGGAGAAGTCGGGCTTCATCCCGAACGTATTCCTGACGCTGGCGCATCGCCCGGACGAGTTTCGCGCGTTCATGGCCTACCATGACGCGCTGATGGACAAGCCGGGCAACCTGAGCAAGGCCGAGCGCGAGATGATCGTCGTGGCCACCAGCAGCGCGAACCAGTGCCAGTACTGCGTGATCGCGCACGGGGCGATCCTGCGCATTCGCACGAAGGATCCGCTGATCGCCGACCAGGTCGCCACCAACTACCGCAAGGCCGATCTCACCGCCCGGCAGAAGGCGATGCTCGACTTCGCAATGAAGGTGTCACAGGCCGCGCATCGGGTGGGCGAAGCGGACTTCGACGCGCTCAAGTCGCACGGCTTCGTCGAAGAAGACGTGTGGGACATCATGGCGATCTCGGCTTTCTTCGGCATGTCCAACCGCATCGCGAACGTGACGAACATGCGGCCGAATGCGGAGTTCTACGCGCTGGGGCGCTGAGCGCACGCGACGTTCGGGGACGCGGCGGGCGGCCGCGTTCCGCCCCTAGCGACTGCGGTAAACGACGCCCTCGCCCGGCTTCGGCGCCGCATCGGCCGCCTCGTCGAAACGCTCGCGCGCTTGCGCGATCGGCTCCTTGTTTTTCTCCGCCCACCTGACGAGCGTCATCACGGGCTCCAGCAGCGTTGCGCCGAGCGGCGTGAGCGCATAGTCGACGCGCGGCGGAATCGTCGGGAACACCGTCCGCGTGACCAGCCCGTCGCGCTCCAGCCCGCGCAATGACAGCGTCAGCATGCGCTGCGAAATCCCTTCGATCTCGCGTTTCAGCTCGTTGAAGCGCCGCGAACCGTCGTTCAGCGTCGCGATGATGTAGAGGCTCCACTTGTCGCCGATCCGGTCGAGGATCTGGCGGGTCGCCTGGCAGCCGTCTTCGCTGGGTCGGGGCATGGTGGCAGGAACATCGATGTGACTGGGGCACAACCCTGTGCGTTCTTGTGGGGCCCGGGCGCGAACCCTAGCATTCCACATGCTTTTCGGTAACTGAGTCATCAAAAGTTACCGGGTTCTCATCTTATCCCGAAAGGAACGCTCATGAGCCGCATCCTGCTGATCACCTCCAGCCCCCGCAGCACCGACAGCCTGTCCACGCGCGTCGCGCACGACCTCGCGCGGCAACTCGCGGCGCGCGACGCAAACAGCACCGTGACGTTGCGCGATCTCTCCACCGATCCGCTGCCGCATATCGACGATGCTTACATCGTCGGCCGCATGCTGCCGCCGGACGCGCGCAACGCGGAGCAAGCGCAGGCCGTCGAGCTGGCGCAAGCGCTGGTCGACGAATTGCGCGCCGCCGACATCGTCGTGATCGGCTCCGCGATGACCAACTTCGGCCCGTCCACGCAGCTGCGCGCGTGGTTCGACCGCGTGATCTGGCCGCAGGTCACGTTTCGCTATGGCGAAAGCGGCGTCGCCGGCACGGTGGAAGGCAAGCAGGTCTATCTGGTCACCGCCAGCGGCGGCGTCTTTTCGGAAGGCCCGTATGCACCGTTCGACTACCAGTCCGGCTATCTGAAGCATCTGCTCGGGTTCATCGGGTTGAGCGACATCCGCGAAGTGCGCATGGAAGGCACCGTATTGGGCGCCGAGGCGGTGCAAGCGGCCATCGCGAAGGCCGGGCATGACGTGCAGGCGCTGGTGGAACAGGCGGGTTGAAACAACCGCCGCGCCCGTCGATCGCCGCACGCGGGCGGCGCCAGCCGACGCCCGCCCTCACGCGCTGGGGCCGAACGGCCGCTCGCCGCTCCCGGCGAGCCAACCCGATGTCAGCGCTCACTCCTGTCCCTTCGACGGCAATACGCCGCCCGGCCGCTTCGCAACAGTAAACGGACACGCACGCAATCCATCAAAAGCGTGCACTATTAGGGTTTTGCCGTACCGGCGCCCGACGCCTCCGACGTTCGTTTCACGTTCCCCGTTTCACACCGCGAACCTCCCATGACGAATCAGCCTACCCAGACCGGAGCCGACCGGCCCGTCGACATGATCATCTTCGGCGGCGGCGGCGACCTGGCCGCCCGCAAGCTGTTGCCCGCGCTGTACATGGCGCATCTGCACTGCAACCTTCCGCCCGAGACGCGCATCATCGCGGTCGGCCGCCGCGACTGGGGCATCGACGGCTATCGCAAGTTCATGGACGAGCAGTCGCGTCCGTTCATCGACGAAAAGGCGTTCGATCAAGCGGCCTGGAGCCGCTTCCTCGACCTGTTCAAGTACGTGCTGATCGACGTGAACGCGCCGGACGACTACCTGCGGCTCGCGGAAGCGGCGCGCGGCGATGCGATCCGCGTGTTCTACCTGTCGACGTCGCCGGAGCTGTTCACCACCATCTGCGACAACCTGTCGGCCGCGCATCTCGTCGACAAGCACTCGCGCGTCGTCCTCGAAAAGCCGCTCGGCCACGATCTCGCGTCCGCGAAGGCGATCAACGATGCGGTCGGCAAGCACTTCGAGGAATCGCAGATCTATCGGATCGACCACTATCTCGGCAAGGAAACCGTGCAGAACCTGATGGTGCTGCGCTTCGGCAACCCGATCTTCGGGCCGCTGTGGCAGGCGCCGAGCATCCGCAGCGTGCAGATCACGGTGGCGGAGACGGTGGGCGTCGGCAGTCGCGCGGGCTTCTACGACCATACCGGCGCGCTGCGCGACATGGTGCAGAACCACCTGTTGCAGCTGCTGTGCATCGTCGCGATGGAGCCGCCGGTGTCGCTCGACCCGGACGCGGTGCGCGACGAGAAGCTGAAGGTGCTGCGTTCGCTGCGGCCGATGGCGGTGGCCGACGTCGCGCGCGACACGGTGCGCGGCCAGTACACGGCCGGCGCGGTCGACGGCCAGCCGGTGAAGGGCTATCTCGAGGAAGACAACGTGCCGGCGGACAGCCGCGCGGAAACCTTCGTCGCGCTGCGCGCGCACATCAACAACTGGCGCTGGGCGAACGTGCCGTTCTTCCTGCGCACCGGCAAGCGGCTGCAGCGCCGCCAGTCGGAAATCGTGATCGAGTTCGCGGATATGCCGTTCTCGATCATCCCGACCGGCCCGCGCCACTACAGCAACCGTCTCGTGATCCAGCTCCAGCCGGAAGAGTCGATCCAGCTGCAGATGCTCGCGAAGGAACCGGGCAGCGGGATGAACATGGTGCCCGTGAGCCTGAACCTCGACCTGCAGCAGGCGATTCCGGAGCGGCGCGCGGAAGCGTACGAGCGTCTGCTGATCGACGTGATCCGCGGCCGCCTCACGCACTTCATGCGCCGCGACGAGCTCGAAGCCGCATGGTCGTGGGTCGAGCCGATCCTCGACGGCTGGAAGCAGCTCGGCGACCGGCCGCGCCTGTACACGGCCGGCACGTTCGGGCCTGCGGCTTCGTCGGCGCTGCTCGCGCGCGACGGGATGTCGTGGTCCGAAGAGGCGTAACCGCCACGCGACGGCGTGCCCCAGTGGGGTACGCCGGATCGCACGTCAAACCGCACGGGGCGTAACCCGCCCCGTCGTCCCGGCCGCCGTTACCGCGGCTCCATCCACGACGCCGCCTTGCGCCGCCCCGGCGCATCGCTGCCGCTGCCGCCCAGCGCTTCGATCAGGTAATCGACGAACGACGCGATCCGCGACGAGATCGCTGTATTGCGGTAGTACACCGCGTGGATCGGCTGCTCGACCTCCAGCGTCTGGCGCGCGAGCACCTGCACGAGCCGGCCCGCGTCGCGATCCTGCGCGGTCATGAAATCCGACAGGCAGACGACGCCCGCGCCATCGAGCGCGAGCTGCCGCAGCGTCTCGCCGCTCGACGAGCGGATGCCCGGCTCGATGCGGCACGGCTCGCCGTCGGTGCCGAGGATCGGCCACACGTTCAGCGATTCGGGCTGCGTGAAGCCGAGCAGCGTGTGCTTGTCGAGATCCTCCACCTTGCGCGGCTGGCCGTGCGCCGCCACGTACTCTGGGCTCGCGAGCATGCGGATCCGGCTGGCGCCGATGCGGCGGCTGTGGAGCGTCGAATCCTTCAGCCGGCCGATCCGGAACGCGACGTCGGTGCGCCGCTCCAGCAGGTCGATGATGCCCTCGTTGCTGTTCAGTTCCAGCTCGACTTTCGGGAAGCGTTCGCGGTAGCCGCGCACGAGCGGCACGATCACGTGCAGCATGAACGGCGTCGCCGCATCCACGCGCAGCCGCCCGGACGGCATCTCGCGCCGCGCGAGCATCTGCTCTTCCGCCGTCTCGACCGATTCGATGATCGCGCGCGCGTCCTGCAGGAACGCGCGCCCTTCCTCGGTCAGCTCGAGCCGGCGCGTGGTCCGGCGCAGCAGCGTGGTCTTCAGCTTCTCCTCGAGCCGCCCGAGCGTGCGGCTCGTCGCCGACACCGTGAGGTCGAGCTGCTGCGCGGCCGCCGTGATCGAACCGGAGTCGACCACGGCGGCAAAGGCCTGGAGTTCGTCGAGCGTAATCTTCATCGCTGCATTCTTGATTTCAAATCAAAACAATTTGGTTTATAGACCTGTTTTTCAGCAAAAGTAAAGTCGGCACACTGCGCTCCATCCTCACCGGACCCTGGAGCACCCGTCATGCCACTCGCCCTGCTTGCGCTGACCATCAGCGCATTTGCCATCGGTACCACCGAATTCGTGATCGTCGGGCTGATCCCGACGATCGGCGCCGACCTCGGCGTCAGCCTGCCGTCCGCCGGCCTGCTCGTCAGCCTTTACGCACTGAGCGTCGCGATCGGCGCGCCGCTCCTCACCGCGCTCACCGGCCGCGTGCCGCGCAAGACCCTGCTCGCCGCGCTGATGGCGCTGTTCACCGTCGGCAACCTCGTCGCGTGGCAGGCGCCCGGCTACGAATCGCTGATCGTCGCGCGCATTCTCACCGGCCTCGCGCACGGCGTGTTCTTCTCGGTCGGCTCGATCATCGCGACCACGCTCGTGCCGAAGGAGAAGGCCGCCAGCGCGATCGCGACGATGTTCAGCGGGATGACCGTCGCGTTCGTCGCCGGCATTCCGCTCGGCACCTTCATCGGCCAGCACTTCGGCTGGCGCGCAACCTTCCTGGTCGTCGCGCTGTTCGGCCTCGTCGCGTTCGTCGGCGCGGTGGCCTTCGTGCCGCGCGGCTTGCCGCAAACGGCGCCCGCGCCGCTCGCCCGCCAGTTCCGCGTGCTCGCGCAACCGCGCCTGCTGCTGGTCTATGCGATGACGGCCGTCGGCTACGGCGGCTCGCTGATCGCGTTCACGTACATGGCCCCGCTGCTCGAGCAGATCGCCGGCTTCACGCCGTCGCAGGTCAGCCTCGTGCTCGTCGGCTACGGCGTGTCGGTCGCGTTCGGCAACGTGTGGGGCGGCAAGCTCGCGGACGCCGTCGGCCCCGTGAAGGCCCTCAAGCGGATCTTCCTGCTGCTCGCGATCGTGCTGCTCGCGCTCACCTTCACGATCCACGTCAAATGGCTCGCCGTGCTGACGATGCTCGCGTGGGGCGCGGTGGCGTTCGGCAACGTGCCGGGCCTGCAGGTGTACGTCGTGAAGCAGGCACGGCACTTCGCGCCTGACGCCACCGATGTCGCATCCGGCTTCAACATCGCCGCGTTCAACCTCGGCGTCGCGGGCGGCTCGGCACTCGGTGGCGTGATCGTCGCGCACGTCGGCCTCGGCCATACGCCGTGGATCGCGGCAGCCGTCACGCTCGGCGCATTCGCGCTCACCGCCCTGAGCGGTCGCCTCGATCGCAGCGCAGGCCTGCCGGAACGCACGGCGGAACCCGTCCAGCTCGCGCACTGAACGTCACTTTCTTGCAGGAGTTTGCACACATGAACGCATCGACCCCACGCCCGCCATTCGCCGGCAAGACGTTCGAAGTGCGCTACGACGGCCTCACCGCGCTCAACGCGTACGACGACGACGGCCGCCACATGCGCTACGAGATCACCGAAGGCCCGTACGCGGGCGCGAAGGGCGAAGTCGCCTACACGTGGCAGCCCATCGCCGGCGATACCTACGCGATCTCGTGGCAGGAAGCCGACCGCGCGACGGTCGTGCATATCGACGATTTCGCCGCCGGCACGTCGCGGTCGTTCTTCACCGCGTCGTCGCTCGATTTCTATCGGCTCGAAGGCAGCCTGCGCGCGATCTGAACGGAGCCCGACCATGTCCACTTCATTCACCGCACTCGACAAACTGGCCGACGGCGGCTTCAGCATCGGCATCGAACTGCCGCTCGACAACGACTGGTCGCCGGCCGGCAACGCGAAGCGCCAGCACGACCGTCGCTACCCCGGCGTACCCGACCTCGCGCGCCACGCGACGCTCGCGCAACGGGCCGACACGCTCGGCTTCCGTGCGCTCTGGGTGCGCGACGTACCGGTGTACGACCCGGCGTTCGGCGACGCCGCGCAGGTGTTCGAAACCTTCTCGTATCTCGGCTACCTCGCCGGCATCACGAACGACATCCTGCTCGGCACGGCGGCCGTCGTGCTGCCGCTGCGCGAGCCGCTGCTCACGCTGAAATCGGCCGCGTCGATCCAGGAACTGAGCGGCGGCCGCCTGCTGCTCGGCGTCGCCAGCGGCGACCGGCCGGTCGAATATCCGCTGTTCGGCCGCGACTTCGCATCACGCGGCGCGAATTTCCGCGACCAGATCGCGCTGCTGCGCGACGGCGCGCGCGGGCATCTGCCGCCCGGTCTCGACGTGCTGCCCGCCGCCCGTGCGCCGCTGCCGCTGCTCGTCGCGGGTCTCGCGCAGCAAACGCCCGCGTGGATCGGCGAACACATGGACGGCTGCCTCGCGTATCCCGGCACGCCGGACGACCACCGGCAGCGCGCCGCGAACTGGCGCGCGGTGGCCGGCGACAAGCCGTACGTGAGCTTCCTCCACCTCGACCTCGCGGACGACCCGCACACGCCGCTGCAGCGTCACCGCTTCGGCGCCCGCGCGGGGCGTCTCGCGCTCATCGGGGAGCTGGCGGCCATGCGCGACGCGGGTGTGCGGCACATCGGCCTGCATTTACGCCGCAACCTGCGTCCGCTCGACGAGACGATGGCCGAGATCGCGGCAGAGGTGCTGCCGGTGTTCCACGCGGATGAAAACGCACGGATACGCGCTGCATGACACCGCCCCGAGCCGCTCCCGATACTTGATTCCAGATCAAATATTTTTGACCTGCAACGGCGTTTATCTCACCAATCCGAAACGCCAGAATGACTTCCATAGCGAACCCGTTCCACTCTCCCAGGAGCACCTGATGAGCAAGATTCCCGCATTCGGCCTCGGTACGTTCCGACTGCAAGGCCAGACGGTCATCGACTCGGTCCGCAACGGCCTCGAAGTCGGCTACCGCGCGATCGACACCGCGCAGATCTACGGCAACGAAGCCGAAGTCGGCGAAGCGATCGCCGCATCGGGCGTGCGCCGCGACGAGCTGTTCCTCACGACCAAGATCTGGGTCGACCACTATGCACCGGACAAGCTCGTGCCGAGCCTCGAGGAAAGCCTGCGCAAGCTGCGCACCGACCATGTCGACCTGACGCTGATCCACTGGCCGGCCCCCGACAACGGCGTCGCACTCGACACGTTCATGACCGCGCTCGCCGATGCGAAGGCGCAGGGCCTCACGCGCCGGATCGGCATCTCGAACTTCAACATCGCCCTGACGAAGGAAGCGATCGCGGCGGTCGGCAAGGACGCGATCGCGACGAACCAGATCGAGCTGAGCCCGTACCTGCAGAACCGCAAGCTCGTCGAATTCCTGAACGCCGAAGGCATCCACGTCACGTCGTACATGACGCTCGCATACGGCAAGGTGCTCGGCGATCCGGTGATCGGCGCGATCGCGCAGCGTCACGATGCGACGCCCGCCCAGGTCGCGCTCGCGTGGGCGCTGCAGCTCGGCTACTCGGTGATCCCGTCGTCGACGAAGCGCGAGAACCTCGCGAGCAACCTGCTCGCGCAGACGCTGCGCCTGACCGACGAAGACATGGCGCAGATCGCCGCGCTCGAACGCAACGGCCGCGAAGTCGACCCGGCCGGCCTCGCGCCGAAGTGGGACTGACCGCACCACCCGCCACTCACATTGGATTCACCGCGGCCCGAAGGCCGCGGCACCGACAGGACATCAGCACCATGACCCAGGACCCGCTTTTCCAACCGCTGCGACTCGGCGCGCTGACGCTGCCGAACCGCATCGTGATGCCGCCGATGACGCGCTCGCGCGCCAGCCAGCCCGGCGACGAAGCCAACGAACTGATGGCCGCGTATTACGCGCAGCGCGCGAGCGCGGGCCTGATCGTCAGCGAAGGCACTTATATCGCGCCGCTCGGCAAGGGCTACGCATGGACGCCCGGCATTCACACGCCGTCGCAGGTCGCCGGCTGGCGCAAGGTGACGGACGCCGTGCATGCGGCGCACGGCCGGATCTTCGCGCAGCTGTGGCACGTCGGCCGGCTGAGCCACACGAGCCTGCTGGGTGGCCGGCAGCCGGTGTCGTCGTCGCCGCTCCAGGCGAAAGGCGTGAACGTGTTCATCGCCGGTGAAGACGGCAGCACGCCGGGCTTCGTGCAGGCGTCCGAGCCGCGCGCGCTGACGATCGACGAAATCGGCGAGATCGTCGATCAATACCGCGCCGCCGCGCGCCACGCGATCGAGGCCGGCTTCGACGGTGTCGAGCTGCACGGCGCGAACGGCTATCTCGTGAACCAGTTCATCGACTCGAATGCGAACACGCGCACCGATGCGTACGGCGGTTCGCTCGAAAACCGGCTGCGCTTCCTGCGCGAAGTCACGCAGGCGCTGATCGACGGCACGGGCGACGCGTCGCGCGTCGGCATCCGCCTCGCGCCGCTGACGACACTGAACGGCTGCGTCGACGCCGATCCGGAAACGACCTACCTCGCCGCTGCAACGCTGCTCGGCGAACTCGGTGTCGGCTACCTGCACATCGCGGAAGCCGACTGGGACGACGCGCCGTTGATGCCGGTCGAATTCAAGCGGCAACTGCGCGCCGCGTTCCCGGGCGTGCTGATCTATGCCGGCGCGTACACCGCCGAGCGCGCACGCGAAGCGATCGCCGCCGGCTGGGCCGACCTCGTCGCGTTCGGCCGCCCGTTCGTCGCGAACCCCGACCTGCCCGAGCGGCTGCGCACCGGTGCCGCGCTCACACCGCACGACCGCAACACGCTGTTCGGCGGCGGCGAGCGCGGGCTGACCGACTATCCGACACTGGCCCAGGCCGCGGCCTGAATCGGCCTACCCGAGACTCCCCATGAGAATCACGCTCCCTTCCCGCCTGGGTTTCGGCACCGCGCCGCTGGGCAACATGTACCGGGACATCCCGCACGAAGAAGCGCTGGCCACGGTCGACGCAGCGTGGGAAAGCGGTATCCGCTACTTCGACGCCGCGCCGCTGTATGGCGCCGGCCTCGCCGAGCTGCGCCTCGGCGAAGCGCTCGCGGGCCGCCCGCGCGACGCGTATTCGCTCGGCACCAAGGTCGGCCGGCTCGTCCTCGACGAACACGAGGACGCATCGCAACGCGATCTCGGCGAAAAAGGCGGCCTGTTCCGCCACGGGCTGCCGAACCGGATCGTCTACGACTACACCGAAGACGGCACGCTGCGCTCGATCGACGCGAGCCTGAAGCGGCTGCGCACCGACCGGCTCGACACCGTGTGGATTCACGACCCGGCCGTCGACTTTCATGGCGACGCGTGGCGCGACGTGTTCGACGTCGCGATGTCGGGCGCGGCCCGGGCGCTCACGCGGCTGCGCGACGAGAAGGTGATCCAGGGATGGGGCCTCGGCGTGAACCGCGTCGAGCCGTGTGAACTCGCGCTCGAACGTGCGGACCCCGACGGTTTCCTGCTCGCCGGGCGCTACACGCTGCTCGACCATGCCGGCGCGCTCGAACGGCTGATGCCGGAAAGCGCCGCGCGCGGGCTCGGGATCATCGTCGGCGGCCCGTACAACTCGGGCGTGCTCGCGGGCGGCACTCACTACGAGTATCAGCCGGCCACGCAGGCCATGCTCGACCGCGTCGCGCGCATCCGCCGGATCTGCGAACGATTCGGCGTCGATGTCCGCGCGGTGGCGCTGCAATTCTCGCTCGCGCACCCGGCCGTCGCGGCCGCGATCCCCGGCGCGAGCCGGCCCGATCGCATCGACGACAACCTGCGTCTCGCGGCGATGTCGATCCCGGCCGAACTGTGGGATGTGCTGAAGGCCGAACGCCTGATTGCCGCGCAGGCACCGACGCCGGTTGGCCCGGTTTGAGGTTGAATCGGGCAGGCGCGGCCGCGTCAACCCACGGCCGAGCATCCCGGGCCGCGCGCAATCGCAACGGCTATCGCCAAGATTGCCATTTGCGCATTGCAGCCGGTGCAATTGGCGTCTAGCGTTTACGGGTTCGTCGACGAATACCCGTCACCCGACCCGAAAGGATGCCTCGCCATGCGAAGCCGCTTCCCGAAACGCCCCATGCTACCGGCCGCCGTGGCCTGCGTTGCACTCGCCTTCTGCGCGTCGTCCGCCCGCGCCGACGACTCCGCCGGCCTCGCGCCGCCGCAGCCGGCCACGCCCGTGCTGTCGACGACCGCGGCTGGCCTACAGGTCTACACGTGCGACTACGATGCCGGACACAAGCTCGCGTGGGTGTTCCAGCACCCGGAAGCGATGCTGTTCGACGCGAGCGGCACGCTCGTCGTCCGGCACGGCACGGGGCCGTCATGGGAGGCGCTCGACGGCAGCCGCATTACCGGCAAGAAACTCGCGGAAGCGCCGAGCGCACGCCCGGGCAGCATTCCGCAACTCCTGCTCGCCGCGACGCCGGCCGCAACGGACGCGAAAGCCGCGGCCGGCACACTCGCCGGCGTGCGCTTCGTGCAGCGGCTCGATACCGCGGGCGGCATGCCGCCGGATGCAGCGTGTTCGACCGAGCATGCGGTCGGCCGCTTCCCGTATTTCGCGCGCTACGTGTTCCTGAAATAACACACGACGGCGCGGCGCACGAAGCGACGGGCGTCACTGCGGTGTCGTCCGTCTCTCGCATCATATTGATCAGTCATCCTATTCTTGATGAATGGATGCATGCCGTCATCACGTACCGCAAAACTCAGCCGATCCGCATCGACAACTCGACCTCGCCGCCGAAGGGCACCGACAGATAGCCGTTCTCCGGCGAGCGCACGTAAGCGAGATAGTCGGGGCTGAACTCGGCATTGTCGGCAACGACGAACGCGCCGGGCCGCAACCGTTGCTCGACGAGTGCAAGCACCTCCGGATACAGCGCCTTCGCACCGTCGAGCAGCAGCAGGTCGACCGAATCCGGCAGATCGGCGGCCAGCGTACGCAGCGCATCGCCCTCGCGAATCTCGACGAGATCGGCCAGCCCGGCCGCCGCCAGGTTCGCCCGCGCCCGCACGACCTTCGACGGCTCGAACTCGCTCGTGACCAGCCGGCCGCCGCCGTTGTCGCGCAGCGCAGCCGCGAGATGCAGCGTCGAAATGCCGAACGACGTGCCGAATTCGACGATCGACCGCGCGCCACCGCTGCGCGCGAGCATGTACAGCAGCGTGCCGGTCTCGCGCGACACGGCGAGCGGATAGTCCTTCAGGCGCGCATACAAGTCGGTGTAGTCGGTCTTGCTGCGCATCAGCCGCGCTTGCTCGTCGCGCGACAGGCTGGCGAAATCCGGGCTCGTCGCGGGCGACGAGGCGTCGGCTTCGTCGAACAGGCGTGCGAGCAGCGAGGCCAGCGGGTCGAGCGTCAGGGTGGTCATGCGAATCTCCGGGTTCAGGTTGAGTGCGTCGGTGCACCTGGTTAGAATATGACGAACTATTCAGGTTTTACTATTCGCATTGGCCAGCCACGCATGACCGACCGCCCGAACGCCCGGATTGCCACGCGCAAGCTGCCTCGGCAGGCTCGCTCGACCCAGCTCGTCGAGGCCGTCCTCCAGGCCGCTGTTCAGGTTTTGGCGAGCGAAGGCGCGCAGCGCTTCACGATGGCGCGCGTCGCCGAGCGCGCCGGCGTGAGCGTCGGCTCGCTGTACCAGTACTTCCCGAACAAGGCGGCCGTGCTGTTCCGGCTGCAGCATGACGAGTGGCGGCAGACGGCCGAGATGCTGCGCGGGATGCTGGAGGACGTGAACCGGACACCGCCCGAGCGGCTGCGCACGGCCGTTCACGCGTTCATCCGTTCGGAATGCGACGAGGCGCGGATGCGCATCGCGCTCGACGACGCCGCGCCGCTCTATCGCGACGCGCCCGAGGCACACGAAGCGAAGGCGGCCGGCAACCGCATCTTCCAGGCGTTCATGCGCGAGGCGCTGCCCGATGCACCGGACGCCACGCGCGAACTGGCCTGCGACCTGATCATCACCACGCTCACCGCGGCCGGCAAGGCGTTTTCGGAAAGCGAGCGCTCGCCCGATGAAATTGACGCGTATGCGAACGCGATGGCCGACATGTTCCGCGCCTACCTCGACCATCTCGCGCACAATTGAGGCCGGGGCGGCGACGAAAACCGCCTCGGCGCGATGGCGCCCTCGTCCGAATGCAGGTTGCGCGCGGCGGCGGATCCCGTCACCGGCCCCTGATTCCACCGGCCTGCCCGGCCACCATGAAAGAAATTTGTAATTTTCGATGCATCCCTCGCTTCCCCCTTGCCCGTCGACCCTGCATTCAAATAATCGCCTTAACGGATTCGAACTAGGCGTATACACGCGTGTCGACGCGACAGAGCCCCGTTGCACGCCGATATAAGCGCTGAGACATGCGCTGCATGCTCTTCCCCCAATGGGACGTGATGGGCGGTTCGCCTAACCTTCGCTACGGCAAAGCACACGTGACGGGGTCGACACCACAACGCGTCGCACGACGCGACACCCACGCGATCGTTTCGATTCGCACGGAACGACACGGATCACGCGTCATTCGTCCCCACGACGTTGCCGACAATCCCAACTAGATACGAGACACCCTGACGACGGTTCGCTACGGGCCGTTTCAGCATGCTGATAAAGGAGCAAGCTCATGAGTGATACCCCGGTGCAGCCGACGGTCGGCGTCGGCGCGGAAGAAACTGACTTTGGCACCAAGGGAGTCATCGACCGGTACTTCGACATTTCGTCGCGCGGCAGCACGCAGCGCCGCGAGATCATTGCCGGCGTCACGACCTTCCTCGCGATGGTCTATTCCGTGTTCGTCGTCCCCGGCATGTTCGGCAAGGCCGGCTTCGACACGAGCGCCGTGTTCGTCGCGGTCTGCCTCACGACCGCGTTCGGTTCGCTGCTGATGGGCCTGTGGGCGAAGCTGCCGATCGCGATCGGCTGCGCGATCTCGCTGACCGCGTTCACCGCGTTCGGCCTCGTGCTCGGCAAGGGGCTGTCGCCGACGGTCGCGCTCGGCGCCGTGTTCCTGATGGGCCTCGTGTTCACCGGCATTTCCGTCACCGGCGTGCGTTCGTGGATCCTGCGCAACCTGCCCGCGGGCGTCGCGCACGGCACCGGGATCGGCATCGGCCTGTTCCTGCTGCTGATCGCGTCGAACGACGTCGGCCTCGTGATCAAGAACCCGGGCGCCGGCCTGCCGGTCTCGCTTGGCCAGATCACCGCGTTCCCGGTCATCATGTCGATCATCGGCCTCGCCGCGATCTTCGGCCTCGAGAAGCGTCGCGTGCCGGGCGGCATCCTGCTCGTCGTGATCGCGATCTCGATCTTCGGGCTGGTCTTCGATCCGAGCGTGAAATACCACGGCATCTTCGCGCTGCCGTCGCTGAGCGCACCGGGCCATGCGTCGCTGATCGGCGCGATGGACATCAAGGGCGCGCTGTCGATGGCCGTGCTGCCGAGCGTGCTGGCGCTGGTGATGACCGCCGTGTTCGACGCGACCGGCACGATCCGCGCGGTCGCGGGCCAGGCCGGCCAGCTCGACGAGAACGGCCGCATCATCAACGGCGGCCGTGCACTGACCGCCGACTCGCTCAGCTCGATCTTCTCCGGCTTCCTCGGCGGTGCGCCGGCGGCAGCCTACATCGAGTCGAGCGTCGGCGTGGCCGCCGGCGCGAAGACGGGCCTCGCGGCCGCCGTGGTCGGCCTGCTGTTCCTCGTCGTGATGTTCTTCTCGCCGCTCGCGGGCCTCGTGCCGTCGTACGCCACCGCACCGGCGCTGATGTACGTCGGCCTGCTGATGCTCGGCAGCGTGAGCAAGCTGCACATGGACGACATGGTCGACGCGATGTCGGGCCTCGTGTGCGCGGTGTTCATCGTGCTGACCGCGAACATCGTGACGGGCATCATGCTCGGCTTCTCGACGCTCGTGATCGGCCGCATCGCCAGCGGCGAATTCCGCAAGCTCAACGTCGGCACCGTGCTCATCGCGGCCGTGCTCGTCACGTTCTATCTCGGCGGCTGGGCGATCTGACCGCGAATCGTGCGCGACATCGCCGGCAGAAGGACGGCGCGCATCGGGACGACATCGTCTCCTCCACCATCATCGTTGATGGTCTCCAGGCCTGGGAACGCAAGTTTCCAGGCTTTTTTTGCTGATGGGGCGCAGTGCGACGCGAATCGCGGAAACGGTGCGGCGCGAATCCGCCCCCGGTGCTACGATCGGGCTTTGCCTTCGGGAGCCCCCATGAACGCGCTCGGCATCGTCTCCGAATCGAGCACCCGGACGTCGGCGCGCAAGCCGCCGTTCATCCCGTCGTTCGGCTTCCACGAAGTGCACGAATCGAAGCCGATCGATGCCGCGCCGGCGCGCATCATCGACACGGTCGCCACGCTCGACATGCGCACGGATCCGATCGTCGACGCGCTGCTCAACGTCCGCGAATTCCCGGCAGCCGTTGCCGCGTTGCTGCGCCCCGGCGCCACACGCGTCGAACGCGAACGCTTCGGCCTCCATGCGTTCACCCCGCTGCATCGCGACGAAACGACGCTGTCGCTCGGCCTGATCGGCCGCTTCTGGCGCCCGGATCTCGGCGTGCTGAAGATCGCCGACGCGGCGGCGTTCATGCGGCACGACGATCCGCGCGATGCGAAGCTGGTGCTCAGCTTCGAAGTCGTCGGGCTCGCGTCGGGTGCGCACCTGCTGCGCACCGAAACCTTCGTGCATTGCCCGACCGCCCGCACGCGGCTGCTGTTCATGCCGTACTGGCTCGCGATCCGGATGGCGAGCGGCTGGATTCGGCGCCGCACGCTGACGGCTGTCGAAATGGCGCTGGCGTAGGGCCTCGCCACGCCTGCCATTGCGGCACGTGCAGGCTACCGGTATCGAAACGGCTTGATCACGACCAGCCCGACGACGATCGCCGTCGCGGCCACGGCCGCACCTGCCGCCTGCCCGAGCCACGGCGCCGCAACCCCATGCGCACGCAACCGTCAGGATTGCAATCAAATTCCGCTACACCCCGTCGCCCGCCACAGCATCGCGCCAACCGGACCCGATCGATGACCCGCATCCGCAACCCCCTGAACCTCGCGCAGCTCCAGGCGTTCGTCTCCGCCGCGCATCACAAGAGCCTGCGCGCCGCCGCGCGCGAACTCGGCGTCACGCAGCCCGCGGTCACGCATACGATCCGCGAGCTCGAAACGGCGCTCAACGCGGAACTGCTCGCGCGCAGCGTGCGCGGCGTCGAGCTGACCGCGTGCGGCCATGCGCTGCTGCCGCGCGCCAAGCAGCTGCTCGGCGATATCCGCCGCACGGTCGAGGCCGTCGAGCAGGTGAAAGGCGAGATGTCGGGGCGCGTGGCGGTCGGCACGATGCCGTCGATCGCGCTGACCGCGCTGCCGCACGCGGTGACGGCGTTTCGCCAGTCGATGCCGAACGTTAGCCTGCATCTCGAGGAAGTGACGGTGCCCGACGCGCTCGCGCAGTTGCGCAACGGCACGCTCGACATCGCTGCGATGCACCATGTGCCCGCGCTCGACCGCGATTTCACGCAATCGCCGCTGCTGTCGACCGAATTCACCGTCGTGATGCGCGAAGGCCACCCGCTTGCGCATGCCCGCCGGTTAGAGGCATTGCTCGATGCCGAGTGGATCGTCACCGTCGGTGCCGAGCAGTTTCCGCACAGTGTGATGGTCGGGATGTTCGAGGCGCACGGGCTGCCGCTGCCGAAGCGCCTGCTGCGCTCGCCGATGTCGTTCGCGGTGACGCTCGGGCTCGTCGCGCGCTCGGACGTGATCGGCTGCTTCACGCGCCCGCTCGCCGCGATGGTCGCGCCGCTGGGCATTCGCACGGCCGAACTCGACGAAGCCATGCCGCGCTTCGACCTGTCGATCATCGCGCGGCGCGACCTGCTGCCCACGCCGGCCGTCACGCAATTCGTCACGTGCCTGCAGCGCGCGGTCAACGAAACGCTCGGCTGAATCGTTCCTGTGTCTGAAACGGCGGCGCCCCTCATGCGCCGCCGCCGGGCCCGGTATCGGGGCTTGTCCTAGGCGCCCTGCCGGTATTTTGTCTTGATAATCTTCCGCACGTCGCGCGCCCGCATCGGGTGGGCGAAACGGACAGCCTGTCGCGAAGCCGCGCCGGGCCGAAGGCTTACGGCGCGGCACAACCGCGCACCCATCGAACAAAACGAGGAGTCACCGAGTGAAAAAGATTCTTGCGGCTGTGACCGTAGCCCTGCTCGCCGTATCGGCAGGCACCGCGTATGCGAAGGACTGGACGACCGTGCGGTTCGGCGTCGACGCAAGCTACCCGCCTTTCGAATCGAAAGGCGCTGACGGCAAGGTTGTGGGTTTCGACGTCGACCTCGGCAACGAAATCTGCCGCCGCATGAACGCGAAGTGCGTGTGGATCGAAAACGACTTCGACGGGATGATTCCGGCGCTGAAGGCCCGCAAGTTCGACGGCGTGCTGTCGTCGATGTCGATGACGCCGGCGCGTCAGGAACAGATCGCCTTCTCGGCGAAGCTGTTCAACACGCCGACGCGCCTCGTCACGAAGAAGGGCACCGGCCTGATGCCGACGGCCGAATCGCTGAAGGGCAAGTCGGTCGGCGTCGAGCAGGGCACGATCCAGGAAACCTATGCGAAGACGTACTGGGCCTCGAAGGGCGTGAACGTCGTGCCTTACCAGAACCAGGACCAGGTCTACGCCGACCTGATCTCGGGCCGTCTGGACGGCGCGCTGCAGGACGCGGTGCAGGCTGAAATCGGCTTCCTGAAGACGCCGCGCGGCGCGAACTTCGATTTCGCCGGCAAGGACATCGACGATCCGAAGACGCTCGGCAACGGCGCCGGCATCGGCCTGCGCAAGGAAGACACCGACCTGAAGGCGAAGATCGACGGCGCGATCGCCGGCATGCGCAAGGACGGCACGTACGACAAGATCGCGAAGAAGTACTTCGATTTCGACGTCTACGGCAAGTAATCCGCCCGGCAAGCGCACGCTTCGCCTCGGCACGAACGGGCTCCGCAAGGAGCCCGTTTTTTTGCGCGGGCCGTGCCGGCAGCGTTATTTTTTCCGCCCCAACCTGATGATTCTCAACGAGAAACGGCGTGTTCTGGCGCCGGTTTGATGGCGGCGAGGAAGGCAACGTACAATCGATCTTCCACGCACACCGGATCATTCGCGGCTGCGCCGCACTCCCCCATCATGCAAACGCAGACCCATCCGCTGATTTCCCCCGCCGTCGGTACCGAACGCCAGATCACGAGCTTTCACTACGGCCCGCGCGGCGGCAAGAAGGTCTATATCCAGTCGTCGCTGCACGCGGACGAACTGCCCGGCATGCTGGTCGCCACCCTGCTGCGCCGCAAGATCGCCGCGCTCGAGACGGCCGGCAAGCTGCGCGGCGAAGTCGTCATCGTGCCCGTGCCGAACCCGATCGGCCTGTCGCAACACGTGTTCGGCGATCACCTCGGCCGCTTCGAGCTCGGCTCGATGCAGAACTTCAACCGCAATTTCTACGATCTCGCGGCGCTCGTGCTGCCGCGCGTCGAACACCGCCTGACTCACGACGCGCAGCACAACCTCGTCGCCGTGCGCGCCGCGATGCGCGAAGCGCTCGACGAGCAGAAGCCGCGCACCGAGCTCGACTCGCAGCGCCTCGCGCTGCAGAAGCTGTCGTTCGACGCCGATATCGTGCTCGACCTGCACTGCGACAGCGATGCGGTGATGCACCTCTACACGAATCCCGATCTGTGGCCGGACGTCGAGCCGCTGTCGCGCTACCTCGACGCGCAGGCGTCGCTGCTCGCGCTGAATTCGGTCGGCAACCCGTTCGACGAGATTCACAGCTTCTGCTGGTCGGACCTGCGCAACCGCTTCGGCGACCGCTTCCCGATCCCGAACGGTGCGATTTCCGTCACGATCGAGCTGCGCAGCGAGCGCGACGTGTCGTACGAGTTCGCCGAAAAGGACGCACAGGCGATCGTCGAATACCTGACCGAGCGTGGGGTCGTCGACGGCACGCCGGCGCCGCTGCCGCCGCTCGCGCATCCGGCCACGCCGCTCGCGGGCACCGATCCGCTCGTCGCGCCGGTGTCGGGCGTGATCGTGTTCCGCACGCCGGTCGGCGTGATGATCGAGGCCGGGCAGGCCGTGGCCGACATCGTCGATCCGCTGACCGATCGCGTCGTCACGCTGAAGAGCAGCGTGTCGGGCGTGCTGTACGCGCGCCAGATCGTGCGCTTCGCGACGGCCGGCATGGAAGTCGCGCGGATTGCCGGCGCGACCGCGATCCGCACGGGTTCGCTGCTGTCGGCCTGAGCGGCCGGCTTGCGCGCCGGAGCATGGCGCGCGCGTATCGCGATACCCGCCCGCACCAACGAAATCGCCCGCTTGCGCGGGCGATTTGCTTTCCGGATCGTCGATATCCGGCCATCCGGTAGGTGAAAACGTTCAGAACGCCGGGATGATCGCGCCGCCGAACTTCTGGTCGATGAACTTGCGCACGTCGTCCGATTCATAGGCCGCGACGAGCTTCTTCACCCACGGCTTGTCCTTGTCCTGCGCGCGCACCGCGATCAGGTTCGCGTACGGGCCGCGCAGATCCTCGATCGCGATCGCATCCTTCACCGGCGTGAGCCCGGCCTTCACCGCGTAGTCGGTGTTGATCGACGCGGCATCGACGTCGGGCAGCGCGCGCGGCAGTTGCGCGGAATCAAGCTCGACGATCTTGATCTTCTTCGGGTTCTCGGCGATGTCGAGCGGCGTGGCATTCACGCCGTTCGCGCCGACGCCCGGCTTCAGCTTGATCACCCCGTATTTCTGCAGCAGCAGCAGCGCGCGGTTGCCGTTCGACGGATCGTTCTGGATCCCGACCTTCGCGCCTACCGGCAAGTCCTTCAGCGACTTGAGTTTCTTCGAGTAGAAACCCATCGGCGCCGTGTACGTGAGCCCGACGTTGACGATCTTGTAGCCGCGCTGCTTGATCTGGCTGTCGAGGAACGGCTGGTGCTGGAAGCCGTTCGCGTCCAGATCGCCGGAATCGAGCGCCGCGTTCGGCTGCACGTAGTCGTTGAATTCGATGACCTTGATCGCGAGACCTTCGCGCGCGGCGACCTTCGTCACCTCGGTCCAGATCTGTGCGTCGGGGCCGCTCATCGTGCCGATTTTCAGCGTTTGCGGGTCGGCGTGCGCGCCGGGCGCCGCGAATGCCAGCGCGGCGGCGAGTGCGCCGAGGCCGGTCAGGAATGAACGTCGCATGGTGTCCTCTGTCCCGTGTCGTTTGTTGGAACACGGATCGTGGCATGGGGCCGGAACGCCGCCAACCAAGCTTATTTCATGTGCATATTCCTGATTCCGGTCGAATCTCAGTCTGAATCGGTATAACCACCGGCTATACAACCGGGCAGAATTCGGTGTCGCATCGACGCCACAGATTCTTCATATGACAGTCGCTGTCATATTCATTACGTGGCCCCTCGATAAAGTTGCCGCCGGTACGTGAAAGCGCCCATAGAGAGCGCCGGAACCGCAACTGGACACGCCATTTATTCGCTCGGAGAACCCTTTGAACAAGAAACTGTTGACCATCGCCGCTCTGGCAGCAACGGCCGGCACGGCGCACGCACAAAGCAGCGTGACCCTGTACGGCGTCATCGATGCCGGTATCAGCTACGTGAACCACAGCAAGACCGCCAACGGCGGTACGGGCAAGCTGTTCAAGTACGACGACGGCGTTGCCCAGGGCAGCCGTTGGGGCCTGCGCGGCACCGAAGACCTCGGTGGCGGCCTGAAGGCGATCTTCGTGCTCGAAAACGGCTTCAACAGCGGTAACGGCACGATCGGCCAGGGTGGCGCGATCTTCGGCCGCCAGGCTTACGTCGGCCTGAGCCAGTCGCAATACGGCACGGTCACGTTCGGCCGCCAGTACTCGTTCTCGACCGACATCCTCGGCTCGAACTACTCGACGGGCGGCAACACGGTCGCGGGTAACTACGCGTACCACGTGAACGACCTCGACCAGCTCACGTCGAGCCGCATCAACAACGCCGTGAAGTTCCAGAGCGCGAACTACTCGGGCTTCACGTTCGGCGCGTTGTACGGCTTCTCGAACTCGACGGACTTCGCAGGCGCACCGGCGACGACGACGGGCACGACGACGACGGCAGGCTCGTCGCGCGCATACAGCTTCGGCCTGAACTACGCGAACGGCCCGTTCTCGCTGGGCGCAGCGTACACGGACATCCGCTTCCCGAGCCAGTCGACGCCGGCTTTCTCGACGACGATCGCGAATATCGCAACGGGCAACGTCCGCGACCTGCGCACGTACGGCGTCGGTGGCCGCTACGTCTGGGGCCCGGCAACGGCATGGCTGCTGTGGACGCGTACGCAGTTCTCGACCGTGTCGGGCGCGGGCGGCACGTTCTACAACGCGTATGAAGCAGGTGCGAAGTACGCCTTCACGCCGGCTCTGTCGGGCGGCCTCGGCTACACGTACACGAACGCCACGCAAAGCGGCAACTCGTGGCACTGGAACCAGGTCAACGGTATCGCCGACTACGCACTCAGCAAGCGTACGGACGTGTACGGCCTGGTCGTGTACCAGCAAGCGTCGGGCAAGGGCGTGCAAGCGCAGATCGGCTCGAGCACGAGCTACTTCAATACGTCGGGCACGGGTTCGAAGAACCAGATCGCCGCACGTATCGGTATCCGTCACAAGTTCTAAAGCATCCGCTTAACACGCGGATCACGACGGCAAGAAGCGCCCCGCTCCACGCGGGGCGCTTTTTTATGGGCTTTTAAGTTTCGCTTAATTCTGGGCTGAGAGGATGCTCTCACCCCCCCTGTTGGCCGCCTGAACATCGGCGGCTTTTTTTTTGAACCGCCGACGGCGCCGCCATCGATTGCCCACAAGACAAGACAGGATCGGAGGCCATGATGATCGAAGATACCGTTTTCAGCCATCTGCACGCGATTCTGACGTGCCAACACTCGATGCCGGTCCAGAGCTGCCGCGTATCGGTCGAAATGCAGCGCCCGTGGGGCCGGCCGTATCGCCTCGTCGAATGGACGATGCATCTCGACGCGCCCGCGCGGCGCCAGATCGTGCCGGCCGAATCGACCGACGAAGAAATCGCCGAGGTCGTCGCCTCGCACGTGCCGGGCCGGCTTTACGGCGACGGCCGCCTGCAGTTCTGAACGACTTCCCGCTCCATCCGCTTGCCTGGTTTCACCCGCGCCGCACCCATCGTGCGGCAGTCGGTCTCGTTTGATGCCGCAACGAAACCTGCTACGCTGCGCGTTTTCGTCCACGCAACACACGATGGAAAACGCATTCAACGAACGTGGCGTGATGATCACGCGCAACGGCCTGTCGGCCGCCGGGCAGGTATTCGCACTCCGTGACATCCGCCAGGTCGATGTCGTCAAGATTCCGAAGAACCGCCTCGTGCCGTCGCTGATCTCGCTGATCGGCGCGGCCGTCGCCGTCGCAGGCGGCATCGCCGGATCGAGCGCCGCGCTCGTCGTCGGCGTGATGCTCGCCGTCGTCGGCTATCTCTCATGGGCCACGCAGGACGTCACGTATCGCCTGATGGTCGAGATGCCCGAAGGCAAGCGCGAAGCACTGTCGAGCGTCGACGTCGAGTTCGTCGAACGCGTCGCGCAGGTCGTGCGCGATGCGCAGGCGGCGAAAGCGGCCGGCTGATTCCGTTCGCTTCCCTGCACGCGTCGATTCACGGTGCGCCGGCCACGCGTGGCGCGTTTCGCGCCGCGCAACGGCAGCGTCGATTACCGCGTCGAATCGCATTCCGTCTCCTCGTCGCCAACACCGCGCCTGCGCTGCGACCGCCGACCGCCTAGTATGGAAAGAGCGGCTCGCCGCCGCATCGTCCGATGGAGGCCAGCATGAACGTCCAGACGCTGTCCGGCACGCTTCGCGCGCAGGAACTGCTGATCGTGTCGATGATCCGCGCGCTTCCCCCTGACACACGCCGAGCGCTCGTCGACCTCTACACCGAACAGATCGCATTCGCCGAGCAGGCCGGCCTCGAAAGCCACGGCGATCGCGCGACGCACGATGCGTTCATCACGCATGCGCGCAACCTGCTGATCCGCATCGAAGCGCTGGCCTAGGGCCTGTTCACGCCCGCGTTTTTCCCGAATTTCCCGCCGCGGCTCGCCCGAGCCGCGCAGGTAAGTGCTCACCCACGCGAGCCGCTTTCCGTTCTTGTATTGATAATAATTCTCATTTACACTGGTAAAGTTATCAGTTGCCTTTCAATTCGCCGCTCGCCGCCTTCCGTGCGCGGGCGGGCCAGCCAGGTGAACGCGTCACCCAGCCAGCCTTCGGGCTTGTCATCATCAATGGGAGACCACCTGTGCATTGCTATACGCTGGCGCGGCGGCCGATCTGTGCCGCGCTGTTCGGCGCGTTCGGCCTGTCCGCCGCCACGGCTCACGCCGATTCGACGCCGCAAGGCGCCAACCCGCCTGCCGCCCTCCTCGTCGCCGCGTCCACGCGCGGCGATGCGGCGCTGCTCGATCCCGTCACCGTCACGGCCAACCGCACCGCCACGGCCGCGAGCCGCACGGCGGCGTCCGTGTCGGTAATCACCGACGAGGATCTGGAAGAACAGCAGGCCACCAACATCAAGGACGCGCTGCGCTACGAGCCGGGCGTCACGGTGCGCCGCACCGCGTACCGGCCCGGCAACGCCGCGCTCGGCGGCGGCCGCGACGGCGATTCGAGCATCAACATCCGCGGCCTCGAAGGCAATCGCGTGCTGCTGATGGAAGACGGCATCCGCCTGCCGAACGCGTTTTCGTTCGGCCCGCTCGAAGCGGGGCGCGGCGACTACGCCGATCTCGACACGCTCAAGCGCATCGAGATCCTGCGCGGGCCGGCTTCGGCCCTGTACGGCAGCGACGGTCTGACCGGCGCAGTGAACTTCATCACGAAGGATCCGCGCGACCTGCTGTCGATCTACAACAAACCCTATTACTTCTCGTTCCGGCCGAGCTACGACTCGGCCGACCGCAGCGTCGGCGCGACCGTGTCGGCCGCGGGCGGCAACGATCGCGTGCAGGGGATGATCATCGCCGACGGCCGGCGCGGCCACGAGGTCGACACGCGCGGCAGCAACAACTCGGCAAGCACGCTGCGCACCACGTCGAACCCGCAGGACGTCTATTCGGAATCGCTGCTCGGCAAGCTCGTGCTGACGCCGACCACGCGCGACACGATCAGGTTCACCGCCGAAACGGTGCAGCGCCGCGTGAGCACCGACGTGCTGTCGGCGATCAGCCCGCCGACCACGCTCGGCCTCACGACCTACGACCGGCTCGAACGCAATCGCTTCAGCGTCGACTACGATTTCCGCGACGACGCGTTCCGCTGGTTCCAGACCGCGCACGTGCAGTTCTACTACCAGGACGTGAAGCAGGACCAGTACGCGTTCGAGACGCGCGGCCGGGCGGCTTCGCGTTCGCGCGACAACCAGTACAAGGAGCGCACGTTCGGCGGCTCCGCGTTCGCCGAAAGCGGCTTCGCGACAGGCCCGTTCGCGCACAAGCTGCTTTACGGCGTCGACGGCAGCGTGTCGCGCGTGACGAACCTGCGCGACGGCACGGTGCCGGGCGTCGGCGAGGCGTTCCCGAACAAGGCGTTCCCCGACACCGACTACACGCTGTTCGGCGCGTTCGTGCAGGACCAGATCGGCTACGGGCGCCTGCTCGTCACGCCGGGCCTGCGCTTCGACACGTACCGGCTGAACCCGACCGCCAACGATCCGCTGTTCACCGGCAAGGCGGTATCGACGAGCGCGAACGAACTGTCGCCGCGCGTCGCCGTGCTCTACGAGATCACGCCCGCGGTCATTCCGTACGTGCAATACGCACACGGCTTTCGCGCGCCGACGCCCGACCAGGTGAACAGCAGCTTCTCGAACCCGGTGTACGGCTACACGTCGATCGGCAATCCGAACCTGAAGCCCGAGACGAGCGACACGTTCGAAGCCGGCCTGCGCGGCAAGGCGGGCACCGGCTACGGCGTCGTGCGCTACAGCGCCGCCGCGTTCACGGGCCGCTACCGCAACTTCATCTCGCGCACGACGATCGCCGGCAGCGGCCGGCCCACCGACCCGTTCGTGTTCCAGTACGTGAACTTCGCCGACGCGCGCATTCACGGCCTCGAAGGCCGCGCCGAATGGGTGATGCCGAACGGCATCACGCTGAAGACGGCGATGGCGTTCACGAAGGGCTCGACGCAGAACGACGGCGCGGCCAGCCAGCCGCTGAACACCGTCAACCCGTTCTCGGCCGTGTTCGGCGTGCGCTACGAGCCGACCGAGCGCTGGTACGTGCAGACCGACCTGCTGTTCCAGGCCGCGAAACGCGACAAGGACATCGACAAGTCCGACTGCTCGAACAAGGCGTGCTTCTCGCCGCCGTCGTCGTTCGTCGTCGACCTGCGCGGCGGCTACCGCTTCAACAAGCATGTGAGCGCGACGATCGGCATCCGCAACCTGTTCGACCGGAAGTACTGGAACTGGTCGGACGTGCGCGGCATCGCAGCCGATTCGCAGGTGCTCGACGCGTATACGTCGTCCGGTCGCACGGTCGCCGTCAGCATGAAAGTGGATTTCTGATGCGCGCCGCCCGCGCTGCCACCCCAACCGTTACTTGAAGGAGTCCGACATGATGCAATCCGCCCTTCCCGGTCAACCCACCACGCCGGCCCGCGCAGCCGCCGCGCTGCGCGACGCGTTCATCCAGCTCAAGACCGAGCGCCAGCTGCGCAACCGCGACGTCGCACAGGCGCTCGGCGTCAGCGAAGGCGAGGCGCTCGCCGCGTTCGTCGGCGAGCACGTCGTGCGGCTCGACGCGCGCTTTCCGGCGATGTTCGAGGAAATGCCGCGCCTCGGTCGCGTGATGGCGCTCACGCGCAACGACACGGCTGTCCACGAAAAGGACGGCGAATACGCGCAGATGAGCCACGACGGCCCCGTCGGCCTAGCGCTCGGCGATATCGACTTGCGCATCTTCTATCGTCACTGGGTATCGGCATTCGCGGTGCGCGACGAGACCGCGCACGGCCCGCTGAAGAGCCTGCAGTTCTTCGACGCGCAGGGCCATGCGATCCACAAGGTCTACCTGCGCGCGCACAGCGACCACGCCGCGTACGACGCGTTCGTCGAGCGCTGGCGTGCGCCGTCGCAGGAGCCGGGCCTCGACGTCGCGCCCGCCGCGCCAAAAACGCCCGAGCGCGCCGACACCGAGATCGACGTCGCGGGCTTCCGCGCCGCGTGGGACACGATGACCGACACGCACCAGTTCTTCGGCATCACGCAGCGCTTCGGCGTGAGCCGCATGCAGGCGCTGCGGCTCGCCGATCCGCAATACGCGTATCCGGTCGAAACCACGCATGCGCTGCGCCACGTGCTCCAGCAGGCCGCGCAGAGCGGCCAGCCGATCATGGTGTTCGTCGGCAACGCAGGGATGATCCAGATCCATACCGGCCCCGTCGCGAACGTGCGCGAGGTTGGCGCGTGGATCAACGTGCTCGACCCGGGCTTCAACCTGCACGTGCGCGAAGACCTGATCGCCGCCGCGTGGGTCGTGAAGAAGCCGACGAGCGACGGCATCGTCACGTCGCTCGAACTGTTCGACCGGCAGGGCGACCACGTCGCGCTGCTGTTCGGCGAGCGCAAGCCCGGCAAGGTCGAACGCGACGACTGGCGCGCGCTCGTCGCGACGCTGCCGGCCGCGGCACGCGGAGGCGTGCGGTGAGCGCGCGGCCGTTCGATCCGCGCCGCCGCGCGGTGCTGGCAAGCGCGGCGGCCGGCGCGCTCGCGGGCGCGCTGCCCGGCAGCGTGCTCGCCCAGGGTGTGCAGGCCGCACCGAAACGCGTGGTCGTGATCGGCGGCGCACTCGCGGAAACCGCGTTCGCGCTCGGCGGCGCGGAAACGCCGCGCTACCGGCTCGTCGGCGCCGACACGACCTGCACGTACCCCGACGCCGCGAAGCGGCTGCCGAAGGTCGGCTATCAGCGCGCGCTGTCGGCCGAGGGGCTGCTGTCGCTGCGGCCCGATCTCGTGCTCGCGTCGGCCGAAGCCGGCCCGCCCACCGCGATCGCGCAAGTCAAGAACGCCGGCGTTGCGGTAACGACGTTCGATGAACGCCACGACGTCGAATCGGTGCGCGCGAAGATCACCGGCGTCGCGCAGGCGCTCGACGTGCGCGACGCGGGCACCGCGCTGCTGCAACGTTTCGACCGCGACTGGCAGGCCGCGCGCGACGCGGTCGCCGCCCGTGCGCCCGGCGGCGCGCAGCCGCCGCGCGTGCTGTTCGTGCTGAACCATACCGGCAACCAGGCGCTCGTCGCCGGCCAGCGCACGGCCGCCGACGCGATGATCCGCTACGCGGGCGCGCGCAATGCGATGCAGGGCTTCGATCACTACAAGCCGCTGACGACCGAGGCGCTGGCCGCCGCCGCGCCCGACATCGTGCTGATCTCCGACGAAGGGCTCGCGGCCGTCGGCGGCCGCGCCGCGCTGCTCGCGACGCCCGGCTTCGTCGCGACGCCGGCCGGCCGCGCGCAGCGCGTGGTCGCGCTCGACGCGCTGTTCCTGCTCGGCTTCGGCCCGCGCCTGCCGCTCGCCGTCACGACCCTGCACCGACGCCTGTCGGATGCGCTCGCCTGATTCCGGATCGACCCGATGCCCGCTCACGCTTCGCCTTTCCCCGCATCGTCGCCCGCGTCAAGCGCCGGTGCCGCGCGCATCGGCGCGTCGCGCCGTTTCGCCCCGTTCGCGCTGGCCGCGCTCGCCTGCCTCGTATGCGCGATGTCCGTCGTCGCGCTGTGCGTCGGCGCCTATCGCATTCCGCTCGCGGAAGCCTGGGCCGCACTGACCGGCGATGCGGCCGCACAGCAGGCGCGCGCGGTGCTGTTCGACATCCGCGCACCGCGCGTCGCGCTCGCGTTGCTGGTCGGCGGCGGCTTCGGCGCGACCGGCGCCGCGATGCAGGCGCTGTTCCGCAACCCGCTTGCCGATCCGGGGCTCGTCGGCGTGTCGAGCGGCGCCGCGCTCGGCGCGACGACGATGATCGTGCTCGGCCCCGCGCTCTTTGCCGCGCACGTGAGCGCAGCCGCGTTGCCCGTCGCCGCGTTCGCAGGCGCGCTCGCGGTTGCCGCGCTCGTTTACCGGCTCGCCGCATCGCGCGGCCGGCTCGCGCTGCCGCTGCTGCTGCTCGCCGGCATCGCGATCACCGCGCTGGTCGGCGCGGCGATCGGGCTCCTCACGTTCGTCGCCGACGACGCGCAATTGCGCTCGCTGACCTTCTGGAGTCTCGGCAGCCTCGGCGGCGCGCAATGGTCCGCGCTGGCGGCCGTCGCGCCGTGCGTCGCGATCGGCTGCGTGCTGCTCGCGCGTGAACGCGACGCGCTGAATGCGTTGCAGCTCGGCGAAACCGAGGCGCTGCACCTCGGCGTGCCCGTGCAGCGGCTGAAGCGGCGCGTGCTCGTCGCGGTCGCGCTCGCGGTCGGCGCGCTGGTGTCGTGCGCGGGCATCATCGGCTTCATCGGGCTCGTCGCGCCGCATTGCGTGCGGCTCGCGTGCGGCCCCGACCAGCGCGTCGTGCTGCCGGGCGCCGCGCTGCTCGGCGCGCTGCTGACGCTCGCCGCCGATCTCGCCGCGCGCACCATTGCCGCGCCCGCCGAAATTCCGCTCGGCGTGCTGACCGCGCTGCTCGGCGCACCGTTCTTTCTCGCGCTGCTGTGGAAGAGCCGCGGCGCGCTCAGCGGCTAACCCTTCTTTCACGACGATCATGCTGACCGCCCATCACCTCGACGTCGCCCGTCGACACAACGCGATCCTGCGCGACCTGTCGCTGTCGATCGAACCCGGCCGCGTGACCGCGCTGCTCGGCCGCAACGGCGCGGGCAAAAGCACGCTGCTGAAAACCTTCGCCGGCGAACTCACCGGCGGCGTCGCGCCGAACGGCGTGCGCGTGACCGGCGACATCACGCTGAACGGCGAACCGCTCGCACGCATCGACGCACCGCGGCTCGCCTGCCTGCGCGCGGTGCTGCCGCAGGCCGCGCAGCCGGCGTTCCCGTTCAGCGTCGACGAAATCGTGCTGCTCGGCCGCTATCCGCATGCGCGGCGCAGCGGTGCGACGTCGCATCGCGATCGCGAGATCGCGTGGTGCGCGCTCGAACGCGCGGGCGCCGATGCACTCGTCGGCCGCGACGTCACGACGCTGTCCGGCGGCGAACTCGCGCGCGTGCAGTTCGCCCGTGTGCTCGCGCAGCTGTGGCCGGACGACGATGCGACGGAAAGCGGCCCGCGCTACCTGCTGCTCGACGAGCCGACCGCCGCGCTCGATCTCGCACATCAGCACCGCCTGCTCGAAACCGTGCGCGCCGTTGCACGCGAATGGCAGCTCGGCGTGCTCGCGATCGTGCACGATCCGAATCTCGCCGCACGGCATGCGGATACGATCGCGATGCTCGCCGACGGCACGATCGTCGCGCACGGCACGCCGCGCGACGTGATGACGCCGGCGCACATCGCGCAGTGCTACGGATTCGCGGTGAAGATGGTGGAAACCGGCGACGGTGCACCGCCGGTGATGGTGCCGGCGTAGCGCGGGCGTGTGCCGCAGGTCGCATGAGCGTTGCGTCGCGCGATGTCCTGCTTGATCGATGGCAACGACTGTCACGACGCATCATTCGCGCTTCGCGAATCCCCTTCAAGGAGACCCACGTGCCGCTTCCGATGACCCGCATCATCCTGTACGTCCAGGACGTCGCGTTGCTGAAGGCGTTCTACCAACGGTATTTTGATCTACCCGTCATCGAGGAAATCGAAAACGAGTGGGTCGTGCTCGGCGCAAGCGCCATCGAACTCGCGCTGCATCTCGCCGGCCCGGCGTTCCGCCACGCGATGTCGGGTCACACGGAACCGCGCGCGGAAACCAGCCACGTGAAGTTCGTGTTCTCGATCGACCGTGACATCGCCGTACATCGCAACCGATTGGCCGGCAACGGCGTGACGGTACGCGACCTCAAGCGCTATGAAGGGTTCGCGTACACGATGTACGACGGCGTCGATCCGGAAGGCAACGTCTTCCAGGTGATGCAGGCCGACTGACGTTCCGTTCGGCCTGGGCGCTCACTCAAACGCCCCGGCCGACATCGCCCTCACCCAGCGCCGCACGGACGGCGCGCCTCCCCGCTCAATGCTCGAGATCCGCTGCGCCGAACGTCCGCATCTTCCACCCGAGCCGCACGGCGAGCATTCGCATCGAGAACCCGGCCGCCAGCGCGACGACCGTCGCGAAGCCCGCCTCGACGCCGAGATGCTGCATCCCGACATAGAGCCCGCCCGTGACGAACGCGACGCTCGCATACAGCTCCTCGCGCAGGATCAGCGGCATCTCGTTGCACAGCAGGTCGCGCAGCATCCCGCCGCAGACACCCGTGATCGCGCCGGCCAGCACGACGATGATCGGCGCGGTGCCCGTCGACGCGCCGACGTCGCAGCCGATGATCGTGAACGCCGCGAGGCCGATCGCATCGACGGTGACGAACAGCGTCTTCATGCGCGTGACATGCCGTGCGACCCACGACGCGACGGTCGCCGCGACGAGCGTGATCACCAGGTACTCGGGATGCGCGATCCAGCCGAGCGGATAGTGGCCGAGCAGCACGTCGCGCACGGTGCCGCCGCCGAGCGCCGTCACCGCGCCGACGAGCGCGAGCCCGAAGCGGTCCATCCCGCGGCGCATGCCCATCAGCGCCCCCGACATCGCTTCCGCGACGATCGCAATCAGATAAAGCGTATGCATGGTGCGCGTCAGTCATCCGTCCGGAACAGGTCGAGCACGCGTTCGCGCTCGGCCGCATCGACCGCGGCAGGCATCGGCTCGGCAGGCTTGCCGTTGTTGCCCGGCGCGTCGGACGCACCGCCCACCGCCGCCGCCCCGCCGCACGCGAAGCGGCTGCGGATGTACGACGGCACGTCGGCCGTGCACGTGCCGCGCGTGTATTCGGCGTAGACGAAGTCACCGTCGACGAGTGCGACGTCCTGCGGCGGCGTTGCCTCGACCGGCGTACGCCCGTCGACGGCCGTCTTCATGTAGTCGAGCCAGACCGGCAGCGCCAGCGACGCACCGGTCGCGCGCCCCATCGGGCGCGGCGTGTCGTAGCCGAGCCACGCGACCGCGACGATGCCCGACGAGTAGCCGGCGAACCAGACATCCTTCGAGCCGTTCGACGTGCCCGTCTTGCCGGCCGCGTCGTCGCGACGCAGCGCGAGCGCGCCGCGCGCGGTGCCGGACTTCACGACGTCGCGCAGCATGCTGTCCATCACGAACGCGTTGCGCGCCGACACGACGCGCTCACCCGACGGCGCCGTCGCCTCGTATATCGCGCCGCCATGACGCTGCTTCACCGACAGGATCAGGCGCGGCTCCATCCGCGTGCCGCCGTTCGCGAACACGCTGTACGCGCTCGCCAGTTCGAGCGGCGTCACGGCGCCCGCGCCGAGCGCGAGCGGCAGCGACGCCGGATTGCGCTGCGCGTCGAAGCCGAAGTGCACCGCGTGCTGCTGCACGTAGCGCGCGTCAGTGGCCTGCATCAGGCTGACCGCCACCAGGTTCTTCGAGCGCATGAGCCCGCGCCGCACCGGAATGAAGCCCTCGTAGTTGTTGGCGAAATTGCGCGGGCGCCATGGACGCGCGCCGGTTTCCTCATGCGTGAGCGTGCGCTGCGTATCGTCGACGAGCACGCCCGGGAAGTAGCCCTTTTCCAGCGCCGCCGAATAGACGAACGGCTTGAAGCTCGAACCCGGCTGGCGATACGCCTGCAGCGCATGGTCGAATACGTTGCGGTTGAAATCCGCGCCGCCGACGAGCGCGAGCATGTCGCCAGTTGCCGCGTCGAGCGATACCAGTGCGCCTTCGAGCCCGTTGCGCGCATCGCGCTGCGCGCGCGGCTGGCGGCTCAGCGTGCGGGCGAGCGACGATTCGGCCGCGCGCTGGTCGCGCATCGAGATCGTCGTCGTCACGTCGAGGCCGAGCGTATAGGCATCGTCATGGAAACGCTCGACCATCATCCGGCGCGCGCGCTCGGCGACGTACGGCGCCGCGATGATCCCCGGCGGCGGCGTGGTAGCCAGCGCGATCGGCGCGTCGACGGCCGCGCGGTACGTCGTTTCGTCGAGCTGGCCGAGCGCATGCATCCGGCCGAGCACGTAGTTGCGCCGCGCGGTCGCGCGTGCCGGATTGACGACCGGGTTGAACGCGGACGGCGCCTTCGGCAGCCCCGCGAGCACCGCCGCCTCGCCCACGCTCAGCGCGTCGAGCGGCTTGCCGAAATACACGTTCGCGGCCGCCGCGAAACCGTAGGCCCGCTCGCCGAGATAGATCTCGTTCATGTACAGCTCGAGCAGCTTGTCCTTGCTGTATTCGCGTTCGAGCTTGGTCGCCATCAGGATCTCGGCGAGCTTACGGCTCAGCACCTTGTCGCGCGTCAGGTAGAAGTTGCGCGCGACCTGCATCGTGATCGTGCTGCCGCCCTGCCCAGGCTGCCCCGTCACGACGTTCGCGAACGTCGCGCGCGCGAGGCCGTTGAAATCGACCGCGCCGTGCTGGTAGAACTTCGCGTCCTCGGCCGCGAGCAGCGCCTGCCGCATCAGCGGCGGGATGCGTTCGAGCGGCACGAACTCGCGCCGCTCGACACCGTATTCGGCCAGCAGGTCGCCATCGCGCGAGAAGATCCGCAGCGGCAGCGCGGGACGATACACGGCGAGGTGCTCGACGGACGGCAACTGCGTCCAGATCCGCTGGATCGTCCATGCGCCGATGCCCGCGCAGGCGACCGTCAGGCCGAGCAGCGCGCCCGCAAGCGTGCGCCACACACGGCGACGGCGTGGCGGTGGCGCGGATGGCGGCGGCAGGGATGCGGTGTGGTCGGTCATGTCGGGCTCCTTCTTCGATGCTGTGACGGCCGGTGCGCGAGAGGCACCGACGGTCACGAAAGGCGCGCATTGTCGAAGGGATGGCACGAAACCGGAACATTCTTTAGCCAAAGTTTGGCTGGCTAAATTTTATTTAGGAAAGTGTGCCTTGGCCGTTCACGTCGCATCTGCGACCGCGTGACGCACCGTTGGACGAACCGTGCTGCGCGCGATCCGGTTCGGCGGTAGCATCGGGTGATGTTCGATCGATACCTCGGCCTGTGGGGCCTCGTTCCTGACGGCGGCCCGATCCTGACCGCGAGCGGCGGCCTGTTGCCCGTCGTCTGGCAATCGCGGCCGGCGATGTTGAAAGTCGCTACCTGCGACGAAGAACGTCGCGGTAATGCGCTGATGACCTGGTGGAACGGGCAAGGCGCCGCGCAGGTGTGGGAGCACGACAGCGATGCGGTTCTGCTCGAACGGGCGCAGCCGGAACCGACGCTGGCCGGTTTTTCGGCATCGGGGCATGACGACGATGCGATGCGCATCGCGTGCGATGTCGTCGCGCGGCTGCATGCGCATCGTGCTTCGGAGCCGCCTTGGGTCGTGCCGCTGCATGACTGGTTTCAGGCGCTGCTGTCCGACGCGTCAGCCAATGACGTGCTGCGTCGCTCGGCAACGGTCGCGCGGCAGCTGCTGGACGGGCCGCTCGTCGACGAAGTCGTCCTGCACGGCGACATCCATCACGGCAACATTCTCCATTTCGGCGATCGCGGCTGGCGTGCGATCGACCCGAAAGGCCTGCGCGGCGATCGCGCGTTCGACTACGCGAACCTGTTCTGCAATCCTTCGCACGATGTTGCGGTCGATCCGGTGCGCTTCGAACAGCGTGTCATAGTCGTGGCCGACGCTGCGCGGCTCGACAGGCGCCGGCTGCTGCAGTGGATTCTCGCTTGGTCGGGCTTGTCGGCGGTGTGGCTGATCGAGGACGGCCTGTCGCCCGATACACGGCTGCAGGTCGCGACGCTCGCGGCGGCGGCGCTCGGCCTGTAGCCACACGCATCGCCCGTGAAAACACGTTCATCATGAATTCCCGCGGAACGCGGAAAGACCGACGGCTCCCGGCCAGGAGGGGACGTTCGACAAGGGTGCGGGAATCGTCGACAATCAAGCCCGCTTATATAACCATTCCAACAAAGGCAAAACAATGATGACTTCCAGCGACGGCCTGACCAGTCCGGCACGTCTCCTGCGGATAGCCTCGTGGGTAATTGCGATCATCTTCGCTGTCTTTCTGAACATGCTCGGCAGTCTCGTGATTCGCGACATGGCCTTCGCTCCGAGGGGCGGGCCGCCCGTCGTCGAGCAATTCGCGGATGCGCCATTGAAGGCGCGGCTGGATGCAGCCCGGCGCGATCTGCAGGCACGGCACGACGCGCTTGCCGAGAAGGCCGACGCAATGGAGGTGGCTCGCGGACGCGCCGCGAAGGAGTACGCGGCCGAGAAAGAAAGTTTCCGCAACTGGCTGGCAACCCGCTCGGTGACGGGAGACAGTGCGAGGGACCCGGACATTCTGGCGCGAACTCGCAAGCTGGATACGCTCCAGGCCGTGGTCGTCAACTGGCAGCATCAGATCGATGCGATCGGCGACCAGCAACGGGCCCTGGCGTCGCAGCAGACTCAAGTCGACACGCAAATCGCCGACGCGGACGCGGCAGCCCAACAGCGCTTCGAAAAGGCGAACCGGCATTACGAGTTGCAGGTGTTCGGACTGCGGCTTGCGCTCACACTGCCGATTCTGCTGATGGCGATCTGGCTGTTCGTGCGCTATCGCAAGATGCGCTACTGGCCTTTCGTGTATGGCTTCGGCCTGTTTTCACTGAGCGCGTTTTTCATCGAACTGGTCCCGTACTTGCCGAATTTCGGCGGCTATGTCCGGGTCCTGGTCGGCATTGCGCTCACGGTGTTCGCCGGCCTTTACATGATGAAGGCCTTTCAGCGCTATGCCGAACGCAAGCGGCTCGAATTGCAGCAGGACCAGGGAGAACGTGCGCGCACGATCGGATACGAAAAGGCCGTTCGCTCACTCGAGAAAAAGCGCTGCCCGTCCTGCGACAAACAATGGAATCTCGGCGGCGACGACTCCACGTTCTGCGTGCATTGCGGATTGCGGCTCTTCAACGTATGCGGATGCGGTGGCCGGAATTTCTTCTTCTTCCCGCATTGCCATCAATGTGGCGCGACGCAGGGCAATGAGTCGCCGGCGGCATCCGACTGACGGTCGGTGGGTTCGCAACACGCACTGGCTGGATTCCGTCGATGCCGGGTTGAATCCGCAGGTGATACCTGCCGTTGGAACCGCGGCCACCCGACCGCCGGAAACGGGGCGTCAAACGGCCCGCCTGGAAACCCGCGAAGAACCCGAAAAAAAAACCGCCGGCATTCACCGGCGGGCTTTCACATCCAACTGCCTGAACGACGCTTAACGCGCCGGATTCAGCAACAGGTTCATGTGACGGTTCACATCTTTGTACAGCAGGTAACGGAAGCGCCCAGGCCCACCCGAGTAGCACGCCTGCGGGCAGAAAGCACGCAACCACATGAAGTCACCGGCTTCGACCTCGACCCAATCCTGGTTCAGCCGATAAACAGCCTTCCCTTCGAGCACATACAACCCGTGCTCCATCACGTGCGTTTCAGCGAACGGAATCACGCCGCCCGGCTCGAACGTCACGATGTTCACGTGCATGTCGTGGCGCATGTCGCTCATCTCGACGAAGCGCGTCGTCACCCATGCGCCGTTGGTGCCCGGCATCGGGATCGGCTCGACGTCCTGCTCGTTGGTCACGAAGGCTTCCGGCAGCGGAATGCCGTCGACGGCCTGATAGTGCTTGCGCACCCAGTGGAAACGCACCGCGGCATCGCTGACGTTGTGCAGCGTCCAGTCCGCGCCCGGCGGAATGAACGCGTAGCCGCCCGGCTTCAGCACGTGCTTCGTGCCTTGCAGCGTCAGCTCGGCTTCGCCTTCGACGACGAACAGCACCGCTTCGGCGTTCTTGTCCTGCTCGGGCTTGTCGCTGCCGCCGCCCGGGCTCACTTCGACGATGTACTGCGAGAAGGTTTCCGCGAAACCCGACAGCGGGCGGGCGATCACCCACAGGCGCGTGTTCGTCCAGAACGGCAGCCAGCTCGTGACGATGTCGCGCATCACACCCTTCGGGATCACCGCGTACGCCTCGGTGAACATCGCGCGATCGGTCAGCAGATCGGTCTGCGGCGGGTGGCCGCCGTGCGGCGCGTAATACGTTGTCTTAGACATAGTGCATCCAGGCAATGGGTTGGTCCGGCCCCGGGTGCCAACGGCATCGGGCGGCACGTACGCGCGTGGGGCACGCATGCGGCGGCGGGACATCGTTGCCGGGGTGGCTTGAAGGCGCATGCGCCTTCGTTCGGTCGGCCAGGCTTCGCGACGGGTTCGTCCGGTTCTTCGGACGTAGCGGCCCGTGCTTGTGGGGCCGGCGACCGGGCCGTGGCGCTCGCGATCATGCGGGAGACGCGGCCAGCGGCACGGTGCGATGCCGTACGCGAGCATCGCCGACGATAGCGAACTCATTCGCAATCGACCAATTAAATGTTGCGATGGATTCCATTCGATTTCCCACTACCAGCCGGCAGCCGCGATACGCGGTAAGGACGCGCGAAACGACGCTCTGGCTATCAGGGAAATCCTGACGGACGGGGCAACGCGCATGTTTGCCCGGACGCTACCGGACAGATGAAAAGCCGCAGCCGCTGTAGCGACACACGCGGTGCGCGATACATCCGGTTACGCAGACTGGATCGCGCCGACGTGCGCACGGCAGCAAGCCGCACCGCGCCAGTCATGAGCCGCCGTCAGGCCGCAGAACGGGGGCAACGGAAATCGAATGGAACGCGAATGGTCTCGGTGCTCCTCGGACGCATTCAGTCACGAGAGTCGATGGAGTCGGAAAACGGGGAAATACAGCGAGGCGGGAAACTTGCCGGCCCGTCGATCGGGCATCTGGCCGCGGCTGAGGAAGCCGGAAGGGTATTCGCCGGTCTGGCCGGCGATGACGGCCCGGCAGGCCGCCGGGCCGAATCTCGCGTCGGGTGCCGACGCCGTCGGCGCGCCGGTGCGCGGTTCGCGCACCGAGCCGCGCCAGCGGCGATCAGTCCCAGTCGCGGTGATGGTGATGCTTGCGGTGGCGGTAGCCACGATCGCCGCGACCGCCGTAATCGCGCTCGTACGAGCTGCGCGACATGTTGCCGCCGAGGGCCGCGCCGGCACCGCCGCCGACCGCCGCACCCAGCAGGCCGCCCGTGCGGCCGCCCATCGCGTTGCCTGCCGCGGTACCTGCGCCGCCGCCGAGGGCGCCGCCGATGATCGCGCCGGTGCGCTCGCGACGGTTCGACGTCACCGCGCCACCCGCGCCGCCGCCGATGGCGCCGCCGATCACCGAGCCCGTGCTGCCGCCGAGCGCACCGCCGACCGCTGCGCCGGCTACCCCGCCGAGCGCGCCGCCAAGCGCGTTGTTCATGTCACCTGCCATGGCCGGCAGTGCAGTCGCGCCGGTCAAAGCGGCGACGACGAGAGCGGGGGCGATTTTCTTCCACATTCCCGTATTCTTCCTTGTTCGCAATCTGGTTATTGAAGGTCCGCTCGGTACGACGATCTGAATCGATCGACGTCGTGTCAGGCATTGTGCCGAACCGCGGACCAATTCATTTCAATGAGCTTGCGGCGAAGAATAGCACCGGTCCCCCATCCTTGCCGTGGACATTCTGGTAACAAGTTGTTTACGAATAAGCGCGTTCGAACAGTCGCACCGGAACGCCCGCAAACCCACGCCAGCATTGGCTTCGCCGAGGGTCCGGCCCGGTGGAACGAGAGGCCGCCCATCCACGGCGTCGCACGTTTGCGACACACGTGGCAACACATCGGGAACGGATCGTGGGCAGCGCCCGAAACGGCGGTGGGAAAGAAATGAAGAGGGTCAGTACACGCCCGGCAGCAAACGCCAGGTCCGCGCGCAATACGCGTCGTATTCGGCGCCGAATTGGGCACGCAGCAGCGCCTCCTCGGAGCGAATGCGCGCGACGAGCGGCACCATCATCAATGCGACCAGCAGCACGCCGACACCCGAGCGGAATGCCAGCGCCCACCCGACCGAATTGACGACCAGGCCGAGATAGCTCGGATTGCGGATGCGGCGGTAGATGCCGTCGGTCACGAGCGTATGGCCCGGCTGGATCGCGACGAGCCCGCTGAAGCGCTTGCCGAGCACGAATACGGGCCAGATGCGCAGCACGCCGCCCACGATGTACAGCACGACGCCGATCCAGCGCACCGCCTCGCCGCCGAAAGTCCAGAAGTCGAGCCGGTCGGTCAGCGCGGGCAGGTATGCGAGCAGGAATCCGCTCACCCCGAACGCCGCGAGCACCCAGCGGTTGTCGCGGTTCTCGCGCTCGCCGCTGCTCAGGTTGCCTTCGGTAAACAGCGCGGCGACGGCCATCGCGAGCGTCGCGACGACGACGACGGTCAGCGGTGGATGCGAGAAGAAGGCCGCGAACCCGCCGCTGCCGAGCACCGCGAGCCCGAGATAGACGAGCGTGGAGATGGCCGACGCGACTGCGACCTTGCGGGTGACTGCCATGGCTGCCTCACCGGAACGCGGAATGCGCTTTCCTGTGAAGTATAGGAAGCGCGCGCACGCCGCGCTGCGCACCGCCGTCATGCGATACGCGAATCCGCGCACGTCTCCGGCGCAACGCGTCGGCGCTGACCGATGCGGCCAGCAGCTACGCCCAGTGCCCGATCAGCGGATGCGGAAGTTGCCGCCGATCCCGACGCTGACGGGCGGCGCGTAATACGCCGGCGCATAGCCGTAGTAGGCCGGCGCGGGCGCGTAGCCGTACGGCGGCGCGACGTAGCAGCCGGACAGGCCGCCGATCAGGGCAAGCGTGATGAGAAGTCTGGTCATGGCTCGATTCCCGGCGCGAAAGACGAATGGCACCTCGCGAAAGCCTTGTCGCCATGAAAGGCGGCCGGCCGGCACGAAGAGGCGATCCGCCCTTCCTGTCGCTCGGTGAAGCAATGCGCGGAGTCTAGCGCCGGGTGGGCCGAGACGAGTTTCGTCGGCGGTTACACGTGTTACCTCGCATGACCGCTGAAACAGGCGTTGGCACGGCGGCGGGCCGGTACGCCATGCCGTGCCGTCGCCGAATGCAATCGACGCGTTACACGAAACGCGCGCGAATGCGCTGGGCGAGCGCTTCGAGCGTCGCCGCGTCGGCGATCTCGCGCGCATGCATTCGCAGCTCGGCGCCTTCCCAGCGCGGAATCACGTGGAAGTGCACATGCGGCACCGTCTGGCCGGCGGCCGCGCCGTTGAACTGGCCGATGAACACGCCGTCCGGCTCGAGCGCCGCGCGCACCGCCGCCGCGACGCGCTGCGTCATGCGGATGCCGGCCGCGGCTGCATCGCCGGACAACTCGAAGATCTGCGCGGCCGGCTCCTTCGGGATCACGAGCACGTGGCCGTCGGCCTGCGGCATCAGATCCATGATCGCGAGGGTCGCGTCGTCTTCCGCGACTTTCACGCACGGCAGTTCGCCGCGCAGGATCTTGGCGAACGGGTTGTTGTTGTCGTAGGACATGGCGTTTTCCGATTACGGTTGGACTGGGAGAGGGGGAAAGCGATGCCGGACGATTATCGGCCGACGGCGGGTCGGATTTCAACTTGTCGGGCCGCATCGCCCTTGCGGCGAACAATGGCCGCCGGCTCGCCTGCAACATCGGTAACGGAATGGAATATCCGGCCGTCGCCATCCGTTTATTTCGAGCGTGGGTTCACGCGGCAACAGCACGATCGCGAACCCGCGCCGGACACCCGTCGGCTGCGCAGGCCGGCAGCCGGGATGACTGCTCGCGATCATCAACCGGAGTCATGCCATGGACCCTCTCCCCTCCTGTCGTTCCCCGGCCACGCCCGTCCTTGCGGTTGATCCGCCGGTCGTCGCGCGCGTCCGGCGCACGCTTGCGCATTCGCTATGCCGCGCGGCATGCGGCGCCGGGCTGGTCGCGTTGTCGTCGGCGTTCGCATGGGCCGGCGGCAGCGACATCATCTTGCCGATTCCATCGTTTACCGCGTCGACCGTGCCCGCCAACGGCGATGTCAATCCGTACGGCATCGCGTTCGTGCCGCGCGGCGTGCCGAGCTGGAGCACGCTGAAACCCGGCGACGTCGTCGTGTCCAACTTCAACGCGGCGTCGAACACGCAAGGCACCGGCACGACGATCGTGAAGCTGTCGCCCGGCAAGACGCCGGCGGCCTTCTTCCAGGGCAGCAATCTCGGCCTGACGACCGCGCTCGCGGTGCTGCGCAGCGGCTTCGTGCTGGTCGGCAACGTCCCGGCACCGGACGGCAAGACCGTCGTGCCGCCGGGGTCGCTGCTCGTCATCGGTCCGCACGGCAATCTCGTCACGCAACTCAGCAGTGCGGCGCTGCTCGACGGGCCGTGGGACATGACCGTGATCGATCGCGGCCAGCGCGTGACCGCATTCGTGTCGAACGTGCTGAACGGGACGGTCTCCCGCATCGAACTCGCGATCGGCGACAACGGCGCCACGATGCTGCCGGGCTCGCGTGTCATCGCGTCGGGCTACGTGAATCGAACCGATCCCAGTGCACTCGTCGTCGGCCCGACCGGCCTCGCTTACGACCCGAACAGCGACGTGCTGTATGTCGCCTCCACCGGCGACAACGCCGTGTTCGCGATCCAGAACGCGGCGTCGACGAATCGCAACGGCGGCGTCGGACGGATGATCTACTTCGACGCGGCACACCTGCACGGCCCGCTCGCGCTGGCGCTCGCACCGAACGGCCATCTCGTGACCGCGAACGGCGACGCGGTCAACGCCGACCCGCAGCAGCCGAGCGAGATCGTCGAATTCACGGTGGACGGTCGCTTCATCGCGCAAATGCAGATCGACACCGTGCCGGGGGCCGCGTTCGGCCTCGCGTTCGGGCACGGCAGCAAAGGCCAGCTGGAATTCGCAGCCGTCGACGACAACACGAATACCGCGACGGTCTGGACCCTGCGCTCCGACAACAACAACGCGCAGTAACGCGCCGCCTGGACGGGCCGCATGCGGCCCGTTCGCCCCAGACGATCGACACATGCGCGTCACACACGCCGGGCACCTTGCGCGCTGTCAGTGCCGCCCGGCGTCGCACCCACCCGCGATTGCCACCGCCGGCCCGAACCTGCGACACTGCCGGTTCAGGTTCCGCCTGCCGACAATCGAGGACGCTCGCGCATGACGATCCCCTTCAAGAAGCTGATCCTGCGCGGCGTCGCGCTTGCCATCGTCGCCGCGGTCGGCTACACGGGCCATATGTTGTCCCGGCTCGCGCCGATCGCGACCGGCTATGCGGCGAAGGCGCTGTGTTCCGGCGTGTACGTGTCGGGCCGCCCGGCCGCGTCCGTGATCGACGTCGACATCATGGCGGGCGTGCACCCACTGCTGAAACTGGTACACCCGTCGATCGACCCCGACCATCATCGCGCGACGGCGACCTTCGCCGGCTTCGCCGAACGCGAAGCCGACTTCCGGCCCGGGCTCGGCTGCACGCTCGCGCTCGGGCCGTCGCCCGGTGCGTTGCCGGCCGCGCTGCCGCCTCTCCCCGATCCGCCGTCCACACAGCCGGCCCCGGCCACGCTGCCGGCCGGCATCGACGCGCAGAAGCTGCAGACCGCGCTCGACCGCGCGTTCGACGAACCCGATCCGGCGCGGCCGCGGCGCACGCGCGCGGTCGTCGTGATGTGGCGCGGCCAGATGATCGCCGAACGCTATGCGCCCGGCTTCACCGCCGACACGCCGCTGCCCGGCTGGTCGATGACGAAGACCGTCACGGCCGCACTGGTCGGCACGCTCGTCGCGCAGCACAAGCTGTCGCCCGATGCGTCGGCGCTGCTGCCCGAATGGCGCGGCGGCGGCGATCCGCGCGCGGCCATCACGCTCGACGAGCTGCTGCGGATGACGAGCGGCCTGCAATTCAACGAGGACTACGACGACCCGCTGTCCGACGTCGCATTGATGCTGTACGCGCAACCCGATACCGCGCGGTTCGCGTCGGCGAAGCCGCTCGCCGCGACACCCGGCGCGCAGTGGTCCTACTCGAGCGGCACGAGCGCGATCCTCGCGCGCGTGATGCGCGAGGCACTGGGCGGCAGCAACGCCGACTACCTCGCGTTACCGCACCGCGCGCTGTTCGCGCCGCTCGGGATGCGCAGCGCGGTGTTCGAACCCGATGCGTCCGGCACGCTCGTCAGCCCGTCGTACATGTATGCGAGCGCACGCGACTGGGCGCGCTTTGGGCAACTGCTGCTGCAGGATGGCGTGTGGGACGGGCAGCGGCTGCTGCCGGACGGCTGGGTGCGCTACCTGACGCGCACGACGCCGCAGTCGGCGCGACAGGAGTATGGCGCGCAGCTGTGGGTCAAGGTGCCGGAGCCGTTCAACGATCGCGATCCGCATGCGGTCGCGATGCCGGCCGACGCGTTTCATGCGGTCGGCCATGAAGGCCAGTTCGTGAGCGTGGTGCCGAGCCGGCAGCTGGTGGTCGTGCGGCTCGGGCTGTCGCGGCCGGAATCCGCGTGGAATCACGAGGCGTTTCTCGCGCGCGTGCTCGACGCGGTGCCGGCGCCCGGTGCGTGACAACGGGCCCGAGGGCCCGTGCATATCGGTCGTGACGCAAACGCGATGGCGCTTGCCACGGCGCCGCCTCGCACACTACCCGCGACGCATCACGGGTTCGCGCTGCCCGCGTATTTCTGGAAGCCTTCGCGCGTCGCGAGACGTTCGATATAGCGCGACACCGCCGGGAAATCCGGATGCTCGAATGGCGTGCCGAACCAGCGGTTCACCGACAGTCCGATCGGAATGTCCGCGAGCGTGAAGCCGTTGCCGGCCACGTACGCACCGGTCGCTTCGAGCTGCGCGTTCAGCACCTGCATGTGCTTCGTCCAGCCCGCGATCGACTGCGCGATGCCGGCCGGGTCCTGGTGATCGGGCGATTTGCGCACGAGGCCGAGGAACGCGCCGACCCACGAGCGGTTCAGGTCCGCGCCCTGCCAGTCGATCCATTGATCGACCCGCGCGCGCGCCTGCGGCTCGGCCGGATACAGCGCGTCGCCGCCGTAGCGGTTCGCGAGGTAGCGGATGATCGTGTTCGATTCCCAGAGCACGAAATCGTCGTCCTTGATGACGGGCACGAGACCGTTCGGATTCAGCGCGAGATAGGCCGGATCGTGGGTCGTGCGGAAGCCCGCGCCCCAGTCTTCCTGTTCGAACGGCAGGTTCAGCTCGGTGCACAGCCACAGCACCTTGCGAACGTTGATGGACGGGATCTTGCCGAGGATGTGCAGCATGCAGTCTCCTTGTGAGGTCGGATGCGGAGCGCCCGGGACGCACGACAGGTCCCGAACGCATACACGCCGAATTTATCAGGTTTGCTCCGAGAATCCTCGTCCTTTCCCCAAGGGGACTTCCTTCGGGGTGCGGTGCGGGGATGAAAGGAGAGCGGCGGAACTGCCGCTTCTCCCAACGCTTGAGGCAAACTCAAACCTATGACATGTTCAAGGCATGGACATCAAGCGTGCCTACCGATTCCGGTTCTACCCGACACTCGAGCAAAAAGCGATTCTTGCCCGGACATTTGGGTGCGCGCGCTTTATGTATAACCACATGCTGAAAATGCGCACCGATGCATGGCAACAGCATCAGGTGCGTGTCGGGTATCACGAGACTTCCGCCGCGCTCACCGCGCTGAAGAAAACCCCTGAGCATTCGTGGCTGAACGAAGTAAGTTCGGTTCCGCTTCAGCAGGCGCTGCGCCATTTGCAGACAGCATTCGCGAACTTTTTCGCCAAGCGGGCGAAGTATCCTAACTTCCGACGCAAGGACGGTACGCAGTCGGCCACGTACACGGCAAGCGCCTTCAGGTGGGACGGCACTTCGCTGAAGCTGGCGAAGATGGACACGCCGCTCGCGATCCGCTGGTCGCGTACGATTCCCAAAGGCACGACAGTGACGACCGTCACAGTGTCGAAGGACGCTGTGGGCCGATACCACGTTTCAATGCTTTGCGACGACGTGGTTTCCGCAAAATCGGAATCGAAAAACAAGGTCGGAATCGACTTCGGGTTGACAGATTTTGTCGTTCTTTCGACGGGCGAGAAGATCGCTGCACCGAACGAGTTTCGCAAGACCGAAGCAAAGCTCGCCAAGTTGCAACGGCGGTTGGCGAAGAAACAAATAGGTTCCGCCAATCGCAGGAAGGCCAGGCTCAAAGTCGCTCGCATGCATGCTCGAATAGCGGACCGCCGCAGGGATTTCCTGCACAAGCTTTCGACCCGGCTCATCAACGAAAACCAAGTGATCGCCATCGAAAGCCTTTCCGTCAGCCACATGCTGAAGAATCGAAGACTCGCAAAATCGATCAGCGATGCAGGCTGGTCGGAATTCGTGCGGCAACTGACGTACAAAGCCAAATGGCACGGCCGCATACTGATCGGCATCGATCGGTGGCATCCGTCCAGCAAGCGATGCTCCGGCTGCGGGCATATCGTAGCCAAGCTGCCGTTGAAAATGCGGGCGTGGGTTTGTCCAGAATGCGGGGCGCCCCACGACCGCGACGTCAATGCAGCGCGTAACGTTTTGGCCGCCGGACTGGCGGTGTCAGCCCATGGAGAAAGCGTAAGTCCCATGTCTCTTTGAGGCGATGTCGGGTTGCATTCAAAGAAGTGGGAATCTCCTTCTCTCAGGGAGGAGAGCAGTCAAACGCGACCGCGGGGCAAACGACAGGCCGTACGCGGAAAATCCGCATGCGGCCGATTCGTCAGGTCACGCAGCGCATGCTCGGCCGTCGGGAACCGGAACATGAACCCGTCCTGATGCAGCCGCGCCGGCATCACGCGCTGGCCGCCCAGCAGCAGCTCGGCCATCTCGCCCATCGCGATACGCAGCGGCGCGGCCGGCACGTGCAGCCAGGCCCGGCGCTGCAGCACCTTCGACACGACCTGCACGAACTCGCGCTGGGTCAGCGGTGCGGGCGCGACCGCGTTGTAGACGCCGTACATGCCCGGGTTCGCCATCGCACGCGCGATGATCCGCAGCACGTCGTCCCGGTGGATCCAGCTCATCACCTGCGCGCCGTCGCCGAAGCGCCCGCCCATCCCGAAGTAGTGCGGCAACAGCATCGGGCGCAGCGCGCCGCCCGGGCCGAACACGACGCCCAGCCGCAGCACCACCGAACGAACGCCATGACGCTCGAGCTGTCGTGCAGACTGCTCCCATTGCCGGCACAGCTCCGACATGAAGCCGCTGCCGGCGCTGCTGCCTTCGTCGAGCCGCTCGTCGGCAGCGCGCACGCCGTAGTAACCGATCGCCGATGCCTGGATCCACGTGCTCGGCTTGACCTCGGCGGTCTCGACCCAGCGCATCAGCGATTCCGTCACGCCGACGCGGCTGGCCAGCAGCACCGCCCGCCGGCGCTTGCTCCAGCGTGCACCGAGCACCGGCGCACCCGCGAGATTGATGACCGTGTCGAAACGCTCGTGCGGCTGCAGCTGCTCAACGGACGTGACGCTGCGCACGCGGCCGTGAAACTGGTAGGCCGCGCGCAGCGGATCGCGCGCCAGCAACGTGACCGCATGCCCTGCATCGAGCAGATGGTTCACGAGGGTTTCGCCGATGAAGCCGGTGCCGCCAGTGACGAGCACGTTTCCCGGCGGCTGCCCCGCGAACGGATTGACGACCGGCTCGCGTCGCGCAATCCGGCAGGCCGCGATTCCGTCGCGGATTCCCGAAATCGTCACACCGACGGCAAAGAGGCTCAGCACCCAGCCGCGCCAGCCGAGATCGATCGCCTGCAGCGCGGTCGGCTCGTGCGCCCACGTGGCCAGCTGCATCGCGATCATTCCGAACAGCGCGCCGCCGTTGACGGCCAGCAGCGTGTGCAGCACGCGCTCGGTCGCCGGCAGCTTGCGGCTCTGGTCCTCGACGACGAAATCCCACAGCGTCAGCACTATCTCGACGACGACCACCGCCGCGAGGGCCGCGACCCACGCGCCGTGAAAAGCGACGTTCGCGATCGATGCGAACACGAGGCCGTAAAGCACGGAACGCACCGCATGAATTCCCAGCTCGAGCCGCGCGCGCGGGCTGTGCGGCAGATCCTGCGTGAGTTCGTGGTGATAAAGCGTATCGAATGCGCCCATCGCACCCTGCACGATCAGCAGGTTGAGCGCCCAGTCGTAAGCAGGCAAGGTGTTCATACCGCGTCCCTCCTCCAAAGCCAGACAAGCGGCGGCACCATCGCGACGAGTGCCGCCGCGTCGATCGCCACGTGGCCCGATACCTGGGCCTGCAATGAAAACAGCATGTCCTGCGGCGCCCAGATCAGCAGGCCGGCCAGCAGCCATCCCCACACTTCCCGTTTCTGCAACCTGTTGCCGAGGTGCACGAGCGCCAGCATCCAGGCCGACGCGCATTGCACCGTCGCGCCCATCAGCGACATCCACCAGATCTGCTGCGCACGCGCCGCGTCGGGAGCCGCTTCCGCCCAGAAATGCAGCTCGATGACGCGGTGATACGCGTCGAGCCACGGTGCGCCGGCAACCCACGGAACGGCAACGCCGACGAGCAGATGTGCGATCGCGGCGCAGTACATCCAGGTCACGACGATGCGGCGAACGTTGTCTTGCGCCGGACGATCCGTCGGATGTTCAGCGGCACGTTCGCTACCGTCACGGCACGCCGCCGCATCACACGGCGCTTCGGTGCGATAGCCGAGCCAGCGCGATACCGCATGCCGGTTGCGCGCGAAGCGGCGATACAGCGGCGCCAGCGCACCGCGCACGACCGGCACACGAAGCAGCCGGACGACCCAGCGACGCCCGGTCAGCGCCTGGGCGGCCAGGATGCTGTCCACGCCGGTCAGCATGCGTCCGTCGGGCAGGCGCGCGTGCAGCGCGCGATTCAGCGCCGGCAGGTCGACGCCCAGCGGCACGGGATCGAAACCCGGCGCGGCGATATCGACGAAGGCCAGCCGGTGTCGCGCGTCGCGAGCCCCGAGACGCTTGATCTCCGCCACGCACAACGGACATCGTCCGTCGAAGTACAGCACCAGTTCACTTGATTCCATGATTCGCACTCCTTCTTATTATCCGTCGCATGCTTCATGAATCGATCGACGGCTCTCCGATGTGCCACAACGCCGCTTCTGCGCAGCGGCGGCAACGCACTTACATCGGCTTGAGCACCATCAGGAAGTAGACGGTCAGCATCGCGAAGAACGCCGGATAGCCGAGCAGTTCCCAGCGCTTCGCGTAAAGCCAGTACCGCTCCGGCAGCGCGGCATCGCCGTTCGCGTGGGCGAGCTTCGCCATCGCGGCCAGTTCGACCTGCAGCCACACGACCGGCAGCCAGCACACACCGGCGATCGCGTACAGCACGATCGACGCCATGAGCCACGGCGTATCCCACGGCCAGCCGGCCATGTGCGCGAGCCACAGCCCGGATGCCGGCTGGAAGATCACGGCCGGCGTCGTGAACCACCAGTCCGCGCGCACCACGAGCCGCGACACGGCCGCGATCGCGGGCACCGAGCGCGTGCGGTTAGCAAAAAACAGGTAGAACGCGGTGCCGAACCCGGTGCCGACCATCAGCACCGAAGACAGGATGTGAAGCGCCTTGATGACGAGATAGGTATTCATGCTTGTTCTTCTTCTGAAAAAAGGATCAACAGGATGGCGAGAATCGGCACGTTCTTGAGCACGGGGCCGAACGGTTCGGCGAGCAGGCCCGGCATCGTGACCGCGATGACGGCCGAATACGCGACGATCAGCGCGGCTTGCGCGACCCACAGGCGGCGCGACGGCGCGACGACGGTTGCGACGCCGAACGCGAAGTCCAGCGCGCTGGCCGCATAGAGCGCGAGCAGCGCGGGCAGCCCCGTCAGGTGCGCGGGTGCAAGCAGCGCGAGGCTCGCGTGCAGCGGATGGATGAACGCGCTGGCGATGGCCGTCCAGATCCACACGATCGCCAGCGCGCCGCGCAACAGCGGGCGACGCCACATCGCGAGCGCATCGCGACGCAGCGCGGCGGCTTCCGCGCCGATGAAGCCGTCGATCCCGCGCGGCGGCCGGCCGAGCATCGCCGTGGCGGCGGCCGGATCGCCGGTATTCCCGCCACGCAGCATCGTCCACGTATCGCGCGTGAAGATCGCGCTCGGCAACGTGCCGAGCAGCACGGCCGCCACACCGGCCAGCGGGCCCGGCAATCCGATGCGAGCGGCCGGCGGAAACCCCAACGCGGCGCGGTAACGGGCCAGCATCTCGCGGTATTCGACTTCGTCGGTGCCGACCACGTCGATCACCGGGCGGCCGGGCGCCGGCGCATCGACGCACCGCGCGACGACTTCGGCGAGATCGTCGACGTGCACGGGGCGCAGCCGCTGACGGCCGCCCGCCGGCAGGACCTGCACCGGCAGGCTCGCGAGCATCCGGAAAAGCCGCGCCGACGCGCCGTCCGTGCCGTAGACGAGCGCGGGACGCACGATCCGGAAGTCGATCGGCAGCGTCTGCAGGAAGCGGTCGGCCGCGGCCTTGCTGGCGAAGTAGCGCGTATCGCCACGCTCGACGCCGAGCGCCGAGATCTGGATCACGCGCCGCACGCCGGCGCGGCAGCACGCGGTGAAGAGCGCGCACGGCGCGGCGCGATGCACGGCGTCGAGCGTCGCGCCGCGCTGATCGGCAAGGATGCCGACCGCATTGATCACCACGTCGACGCCTTCCAGCCGCGCGAGCCACGCGTCCGGGTCGACGTCCTTCGCGAAGTCGATCGCGATGTCGGACGGGCCGGCCGCCTGACGCACGCCGCGCAGCACACGATGGCCGCCGGCTTCGAGCTGCGCACAGAGTGCCCGCCCGATGAAGCCGTTCGCCCCGCACACGAGAACGGTTATGCTGCGCGCCGCGGTGCGGCCGGGCGGGCGGGTCGACGGCAAGACGGTGTCCATTTTCATCCTCTATTTACAGTTATTTCTGTACAGACAGAAATAGCGATCCCAAAAAAAGCGGGCTGGCTGCCCGCACTGCGTGTCCTGCCTACTTCGACGGCTTGCGCCTGACCGTCTGGCTGATCTTCGCGCCGATGCCGAGCGCCTTCATCAGCGTATCGGGCTTGAGCCGCAGCATCTCGTCCGACCAGGTCGTGAGCGTCTCGACGAACTGCAGCGTGTCGCGGATGCGCTGCTCGGTCTCACGGCTCTCGTTCGCGATCTCGGGATTCGTCAGGCAATCGCGCAGCACCGTCAGCGTCGGCTCGATCTCGCGCTGCCGCCGCCCTTCGACGATCAGCTTGAACAGCTCCCAGATGTCGGTCGACGTCTCGAAGTGGTCACGGCGGTCGCCCAGCACGTGCACGACCTTCGCCAGCCGCCACGCCTGAAGCTCCTTCAGGCTCGTGCTGACGTTGGAGCGCGCCACATTGAGCGTCTCGGCGATCTCGTCGGCCGCGACCGGCCGGCCGGCCAGATAGAGCAGCGCGTGGATCTGCGAGACGGTGCGGTTGACGCCCCACCGCGAGCCCATTTCGCCCCAGTGGAGAATGAATCGTTCGGCAATCGGTGTGAGTTCCATGACGTGAAATTTAGGCATTTCAGTTATTTCTGTCAAGAGAGAAATAACTGGACGATCCGCCCGGTTCCGGCGGCGCCCGCCCGCGATCGGCCGCTTCCTTTACAATGCGCGGGATTTTCCGAATTCAGGCCGTCCCAGCCTTTCTGACTAGAGTAGAGGTTTCCATGATCATCAAACCGCGCGTGCGTGGCTTCATCTGCGTGACGACTCATCCGGTCGGCTGCGAAGCCAACGTCAAGGAACAGATCGACTACGTGACTTCGCACGGCCCGATCGCCAACGGCCCGAAAAAGGTGCTCGTGATCGGCGCGTCGACCGGCTACGGCCTCGCCGCCCGGATCTCGGCCGCCTTCGGCGCCGACGCGGACACGCTCGGCGTGTTCTTCGAGCGTGCCGGCAGCGAGACGAAGCCGGGCACGGCCGGCTGGTACAACACCGCCGCGTTCGAGAAATTCGCCGCCGAAAAGGGGCGCTATGCGCGCAGCATCAACGGCGACGCATTCTCCGACAAGGTCAAGCAGGTCACGATCGACACCATCAAGCAGGATCTCGGCAAGGTCGATCTCGTCGTCTACAGCCTCGCGGCACCGCGCCGCACGCATCCGAAGACGGGCGAAACCATCAGCTCGACGCTCAAGCCGATCGGCAAGACGGTCACGTTCCGCGGCCTCGACACCGACAAGGAAGTGATCCGCGACGTCACGCTGGAACCGGCGACGCAGGAAGAGATCGACGGCACCGTCGCCGTGATGGGCGGCGAGGACTGGCAGATGTGGATCGACGCGCTCGATGAAGCCGGCGTGCTGGCCGACGGCGCGAAGACCACCGCGTTCACGTATCTCGGCGAGCAGATCACGCACGACATCTACTGGAACGGCTCGATCGGCGAAGCGAAGAAGGATCTCGACAAGAAAGTGCTGTCGATCCGCGACAAGCTCGCCGCGCACGGCGGCGACGCGCGCGTGTCGGTGCTGAAGGCGGTCGTCACGCAGGCCAGCTCGGCGATCCCGATGATGCCGCTGTACCTGTCGCTGCTGTTCAAGACGATGAAGGAAGCCGGCACGCACGAAGGCTGCATCGAGCAGGTGTACGGCCTGTTCAAGGACAGCCTGTACGGCACGACGCCGCACGTCGACGAAGAAGGCCGCCTGCGCGCGGACTACAAGGAGCTCGATCCGCAGGTGCAGGCGAAGGTCGTCGCGCAGTGGAACCACGTGACGAACGAGAACCTGTACGAGCTGACCGACTTCACCGGCTACAAGACCGAGTTCCTGCGGTTGTTCGGCTTCGAGATCGCCGGCGTCGACTACGACGCGGACGTGAACCCGGACGTGAAGATCCCGGGCATCATCGACACCACCGTCTGACGGTACGGCCCGCCGCCCCCGCCGCCCCGCTGCACGCGCAGCAGGGGCGGCGGGCTCGGGATACCGGCGGCTTCAACGCGGCGCCGGTTCTTCCAGATAAACGCCCGACGACAGCGTGGCCTTCACCTGCCGCGTGAACTCGTCGGTCGACACTTCCTCCTCTCCCGCTTCGATCGCTTCGTACGCCTGGCGCACGACGTCGGCCGGCGTGGCCTTCGGCACGTCGAGGCCGGCCGTCAGGTCGGTATCGATGAAACCGGCATGCAGCCCGACGACCTGCGTGTGCTGCTCGCGCAGCGAATGGCGCAGCCCGTTGGTCAGCGCCCACGCAGCCGATTTCGACACGCCGTAGCCCGCCAGGATCGGCCGGTTCACCCAGCTCGCGACCGACAGGATGTTCAGGATCGCGCCGCCGCCATTCCCGGCGAGGCTGCCCGCGAACGCGCGCGACATCGCCAGCATCCCGAACACGTTGGTTTCGAAGTGATCGCGCAACGCGTCGGGCGCGCCATCGTCGGTCAGGCTGCCGAGCCGCGCGATGCCCGCGTTGTTGATCAGCAGCGTGACGTCGCGTGCGGCATCGGCCGCCGCGGCGACGGCCGCCGGATCGGTCACGTCGAGCTTCACCGGCACGACGCCCGGGAGCGTCACGGTGGCCGGATCGCGCGCCGCCGCATAGACCTTGCGCGCCCCTCTCGCGAGCGCCTGCTTCGCAAACTCGAGCCCGAGCCCGCGGTTTGCGCCCGTGATGAACACCACTGCACCTTCGATCTTCATGTTCGTTCCTTTCGCATGATGAATCGCATGCGCGCCGGCTCGCCGCGCGCGTGAGATCCGGTAGAAAACCAGCCTGCCCTTTGCTTGCCGAATCGTGGCGCCGCCGCCGGCAGACGGCGAGCCGCCCGCTGCCCGTGACCCGGCGGCGCCCAAGACCCCGACCGCTTGCCATCCGGTGTTCCGGTCGCGGCTTTGCGCCCGCCGCCAAGTCGGCTACACTCGATGTCAATGTCGATCACCATCGTCTTTGCGATGCATTGTGTTCTCGCCCTTCGGGCATGTCAATGGTGATCGCCATTGTGTTTTCCAATCGACGCGATCGACAAAATCAGGGAGGGATCTATGGGCGTGTCAAGACAGCAGGCTGCCGAGAACCGGAGCGCGATCGTCGCGGCCGCCGAGCGGCTGTTCCGCGCGCGCGGCGTCGACGCGGTCGGGCTCACGGAGCTGATGAAGGAAGCCGGCTTCACGCAGGGCGGCTTCTACAACCACTTCAAGTCGAAGGACGCGCTGGTTGCCGAGGTGATGGAAAAGGCGATGCAGGACCGGGCGGATTCGCCGAATGCCGGCAGTCTCGATGCGCAGGTGGCGTTGTATCTGTCGGCCGCGCATCGCGACAACGTCGAGGCCGGATGCCCGCTGTCCGGTTTCGCCGGCGATGCGCCGCGACTGACCGATGCGGCACGCGCGCGCTACGCGCACGGCCTCGCCACGTACCTCGATCGGCTGGAACGGATGGTGGCCACGGAAGGCGCGACGCCGGCGCAGACGCGTCGCGATGCGGTCGCGGTCTTCAGCCAGATGGTCGGCGCGCTCGTGCTGTCGCGCGCGATCGCCGGCACCGATCCGGCGCTGGCCGACGAGATCCTCGCCGCCGCGCGGGAGACGCTCACCGCCGGGCGCGACGATCCGGGCGCGCGGGTGTAGCCGCGCCAAGATGTCATGGTGCGTCGGCCGGTGCGGCGTGTCGGCGTGCGCGGTGATGGTTCAACGTCTCGCCGCGCTATTCGACCGCCCGGGCGGCATCCCACAGCGGCTGCGCACCGCGCGCCGCATTCCAGGCGGCAAAATGCGTGCGCCACGCTTCGAACGGCTCCGCCAGCGGGTGGCGCGGATCGTCGCTGAGCGAATACGCCATCCCTTCGATCAGCCAGCGCGGCCGGGTCGCGACGGCCAGGTTGCCGAGCACTTCGGCCTGCCGGTGATGGATCAGCTCGTGCGCGAGAAAGTAGGTCTGCCAGCCGCGCGGTGCGATCACCACGCCGAAATTCCCGAGCGTCAGCGCCGCGCGTTGGCCCAAGCCGAACGCATCGGCGCACGCCCGCGTCGAGCAGAACACGACGCGCGGCGCCGCCTGGAATGCACCGACGGCCGCCGCCGCGCGCGCATAGCCGTCGCGATAGAGCTGCCGCGCGTCGCCGAGCTTCGCGGCATCGTCCGTGCAGATATCGGCGCTCGGGCACGACACACCGGGGACCAGCGCGGGCGCGACGACGCGCAACGGCTTGACGAGCGCATACGCGGCAATCGGCAGCGCGACGAGCAGGCCCGTGAGGGCAAAAGCGACATGGGAGCGTTTCATCGGGGCGGTGGTTCCGGGGCGTTCTCGTTCTGCTGAAGTCTTCCTGCGTGAATATATCGGACCGGCGATGTCCGCGGCCCGGCTTGATTCCCCGACGGCGCGTTGCCAATCAGGCAACAGGCTCCGTGCTGGCCTCGCCGGCACCCGGCATCCGGCGGCTCCAGCGAACACCCAGCCACAGAAGCGCGACACCGCACACGAACAGGAGCACCTCGACCAGCACGGTATCGACATGCCAGTACCGCGTCAGCAGCACGGCGGCGAGGTCGAACAGGAGATGAAGCGCGATCGCATACGCGAGCCAGCGCTTCGTGCCGCGGACGAATACCTGCAGCACGATCAGCGACAGCCCCACGTGCGCGGCCATGGCGCTCACGCGCTCGAACAGCGCAAGTAACGGCGACGCGAATGTCATGCCGGAGAACTGCGACCCGATCAGTGACTGCGCACCTTCAGGCACCACGACGCCTGCTCGCGCGAGCAGGTACGCGGCAGCGAGCGCGATGAATCCGACGCCGACCAGCAGCATCGCTTCCAGCCCGCCGTGCCCGAGCCCGAGCATCACGGCCGTCGGCGCGTCATGTCGCTTCGGCAGCAGATACCGGAAAGCGACCCAGCGCCCGCACTCCTCGAAGAGCCCGGCCGTCAGCGCGGCGAACACGAGCATCGGCAGGTGCCAGCCGGGATCGTGCGCGAGCCAGCGGAACAACGGCACTTGCCACGACAGGCGCAGCACCGGCTGGAACACGAAAAAGGTTAGCATCCCGTAGAAAAACACCCGCAACGGCACCTGCGCGCGGCGCCGCCATGCGACCGCGAGCGACACCGGCGCGGTCAGCGCCACGACACCCGCCGCGAGCGTGACGAACAGGAGCAACGGGGCGACGGGATGCATGACGAATGCCGTTACGCGAGCTGCTTGTGGAAATACGTCGTCGCGCAGAGCGTGCCGTCGGGCATCAGCGCGTAGTTCGGCACGACACCGACACGCTGCCAGCCGGCCCGCTCGTACAGCCGCTCGGCGTCGCCGCCCGTCACGGTGTCGAGTACGAGCACGGTCTTGCCCGCGTCGCGCGCGGCCGCATCGGCCGCCGCCATCAGCCGCGCGGCGATGCCCTGCCGGCGCGCGTGCCGCGCCACGAGCATCTTCGAGATATCGGCGCGATGCGGCTGGTTCTCCGGCTGCGCGGTCACGACCTGCACGGTGCCGACGATCCGGCCGGCCGCGTCCTCGGCAACGAGCAGGATGCGCTCGCCGTTCGCGACGCCGTCGGCGACATTCGTCCAGAACGCGACGGCGGTCGCCCGCTCGATCGGCAACATGAAGCTGACGGACGCGCCGCCCTCGACGCAATCGATCAGCACGTCGGCCAGTGCTTCGACACAGCGCTTCGCTTCGTCCGCGCCGACGCGGCGGACGGTAACGGATTCGGTCATGCCAACTCCGGTAGTCAGTTGGGTCGCACACGCGGGTTCGGCGTGCGGCCGGATGGGAAGGAAACACCGGCCTGCCGTCGCGGCTCGCGCAACGGCGGCAGGCGCTCGGCAACGCCGCACCCGGTCGGCGCGTGTTACCGCCCCATCATCCTACGCGACGAAAATTTCCGTTGCATCGCCGTTCGCCTCCCCTATACTTAGCCACATGGCTAACTTTCAACCCGGCATCAGCGACGTTTTCCACGCCCTCGCCGATCCGACGCGCTGCGCGATCGTCAGCATGCTCGGCCACGGCGAACGGACCGTCTCCGCGCTGGCCGAACCGTTCGACATGGCGCTGCCGTCGTTGATGAAGCACGTCGCCGTGCTCGAGCGCAGCGGTCTCGTCCAGACCCGCAAGGCCGGCCGCTCGCGCACCTGCACGCTGGTCGGCAGCCGGCTGACCGAAGCCGAGGCATGGCTCGCCGAGCAGCGCGCACTGTGGGAAGCCCGATCCGATCGTCTCGTCGAATTCGTCGAACGCCGTCACCAGGAGGAGCAAGATGTCAGCCAGCCCCGTCGACCCCGTTGAAGCCCACGACCTCGTCATCACGCGCACGCTGCGTGCGCCGCGCCACGCGCTGTGGCGTGCCTGGACCGAGCCCGAACTGCTGAAGCAATGGTGGTGCCCGAAACCGTGGACCACCGAAGTGCGCGCGTTCGACCTGCGGCCGGGCGGCGCCTTCCACACGTTCATGCGCGGCCCCGATGGCGGCACCAGCGACAATCCCGGCTGCTTCCTCGAGATCGTGCCGGAATCGCGCATCGCGTTCACGTCGATGCTCACGGGCGGCTGGCGGCCGCAGGCGCCGTGGATGGGCTTCACCGCGATCATCACGATGGCCGACGACGACGCGGGCAGCCGCTACGAGGCGCGCGTGATGCATCCGGACGCCGCCACGCGCGAGCGCCACGAAGCGCTCGGCTTCTTCGAGGGCTGGAACACCTGCATCACGCAGCTCGACGAATTCGCGGCCGCATTGCGCTGAGCCGGCCGCGGCCGCATGTGCGGTCATTGCATGCCGCCGCTCGCGCGCCTAGGATTCCTGAAGGAAGCATGACGACACGCCGGCCGCCGGCGTGCACCGTCGTGCGCACTCCGCGGGAGGCCACATGTTGCACACGCACACGCATTCGACCCGGGTCAGCCGGCACCTGAACGCCCCGCGCGGCCGCGTCTACCGCGCCCTCCTCGATCCGCACGCGGTCGAGCAATGGAAGGTGCCCGACGGCATGACCTGCCGCGTGCACGCGTACGACGCGCGCGAAGGCGGTGCGCTGCGGGTATCGCTGAGCTACGACGCGCCGTCGGCCGGCACCGGCAAGACCACCGCGCACACCGATACCTATCACGGCCGCTTCGTCACGCTCGTGCCGGACGAGCAGATCGTCGAGATCGACGTGTTCGAGACCGACGACCCGATGCTGCGCGGCGCCATGACGATCACGATCACGCTGTCCGACGAAGCGGGCGGCACGCGCGTGGACGCGGTGCACGACGGGGTGCCGCCGGGCGTGCCGGCCGCCGACAACGAGACCGGCTGGAAAATGGCGCTGGCGCGGCTCGCGGCGCTGGTGGAGGCCGGGTGAGCCAGCGCCGGGCCCGCCGCCGCGCGCGTCAGCCGAGCCGGTAAGCGCGCGTGACCGTGCCGCGGAACAGCGCGTCGCGCTCGTCCGGGCTCGCCTGCGCGGTCAGCCTCTTGAACGCATTCCAGCCGTTCACGAACGAATACGAGCCCTTGTCGACCGGGAAATTGCTCTCGAACATGCAGCGCCCGGGGCCGAACGCGTCGATGCAGGTCATCATCCACGGCTTCCACGTGTCGGCGAGCTGCACGGAAGACGGCGGCCGTTCGCCCTTCTCGAAATCGAAACCGTTGATGCGCATCCCGAGCCCGCCGACCTTCACGTACACGTTCGGCAGTTGCGCGAGCGTACGCATCGACGCCGACCAGCGCTCGAACACCTCCGGCCGCTTGTCGGCATAACTGGCGATCCGCACGACACCGCCGCAGTGATTGACGATGACGCGCGTATCGGGGTTCGCCTTCGCCAGCTCGAACAGTTCGGGCAGTTGCGGAAAGAACAGCCACGCGTCATACGACAGCCCGAGCGGCGCGAGCTGGGCGACGCCCGCGCGGTACGCGGGATCGAGCAGCAGCCCGCGCGGCACCGCCGACAGCGGATTGGCGAGCGTCGGATCGGCGTCCCAGGTCGTCAGGTGACGCACCCCGCGGAAGCGCCCGCGACCGGCTTCGAGATGCGCTTCGAGCACCTCGCGCACGCGTTCGCCGAGGCGCAGGTCCGCGTGGCCGACGATGCCTTTCGCGACCGCCACCGGGCCGTGCTGCAGCGGCTCGGTCACGCCCGCGACGTAGGCCGTCTCGCCCACCGGTTTCAGTTCGGCCGGGCCCGAGTCGCGATAGCGCGTCTGCGCCTGCATGTAGACGGACGCCTGGATGTTGTGGCCCGAGCGCGCATCCTGCAGATAGTCGTCGAGCATATAGATCCAGCCCGGCCGTTCGTAGAAGTGATGATGCGCGTCGACGATCGGCAGGTCGGGCTCGAGCGCGGGTTCGAGCGCCGACGCGAGCCAGTCGGGGCGGACCGCGAGATAGTTGCTTTGCGTCGTCATGCGTGAAACTCCTTCCTGGGTGGCCGCGCGCGCCTTGGTGAACGCGGGCAGCGCGAGCGAGGCGGCGGCCGCGCCGAGCAGCCGGCGTCGCTTGATCGACATCGTCGTGTCCATGTCATTCGCTCCGGTCGAATGCAACCAGCGACAGCGTGAGCAGCGTCGTGATCGCCAGCACGATCGCGAGGCCCAGCATGCCGGCGGTGAAGGTGCCGAAGCTGTCCTTCAGGTAGCCGACGAGATAAGGGCCCGCGAAGCCGCCGAGCGCGCCGATCGAGTTGATCAGCGCGAGCCCGCCGGCCGCGGCCTGGCCGGACAGGAAGCGCGACGGCAGCGTGTAGAAGATCGTGCGGCCGGCGATCGTGCCGATCAGCGCGAGCGTGATGCCGACGAGTGCCGGCCCGAGCGTCTGGAAGTGCGTCGACACGCCAAGCGCCACCGCGCCGATGAACAACCCGATCGCCAGGTTCGCAACCGGGCCGCCGCGCCGGTCCACGCGCTTCGCCCACCACAGCAGTGCGACGGTCGCGAAGAAGTACGGCACCGCGGACAGCCAGCCCGTCTGCATCGTCGACATGCCGTGCGCCTTCAGCATCTGCGGCAGCCAGATGCCGATCCCGTAGGACCCCATCGTGAAGCCGAACGAAATCAGCGCGAGCAAGTACACGCGCACGTCGCGCAGCGCGATGCCGAAGCGCTTCTTGCGGCCGGCGGCCGCGCCGTCGCGCTCGAACGCACGCTGCAGCGCCGCCCGCTCGTCGTCGGACAGCCACGCGGCATGCGCCGGCGAGTCGGACAGCAGCTTCAGCACGAGAAAACCGAGCGCGCACGCCGGTAGCCCTTCGACGATGAACATCCATTTCCAGCCGGCGAGCCCAAACACGCCGTCGAGTTGCAGCAGCCACGTCGACAACGGACCGCCGATCAGCGACGACAGCGGCGTCGACACGGTGAACCACGCGAGCACGCGCGTGCGGTAGCTCGCCGGAAACCACACGGCGAGGAAGAAGATCACGCCCGGAAAGAATCCGGCTTCGCCGATGCCGAGCAGCAGCCGGATCGCGTAGAAACTCGTCGGCCCGGTTGCAAGCGCGGTCGCGGCCGCCATCAGCCCCCACGTGATCATGATGCGGGCAAGCCAGCGCCGCGCGCCGAAGCGGTACAGCGCGAGATTGCTCGGCACCTCGAACAAGCAGTAGCCGGCGAACATGATCCCCGCGCCCCAGCCGAACTGCGTCGCGGTCAGGCCGAGATCGCGGTTCATCGTGAGCGCCGCGAAGCCGACGCTCGTGCGGTCCAGGTAGTTGAAGAAGTACGCGAGCGCGAGCAGCGGAATGAAGCGCCACGCGGCCTTGCGCACGGCCCGTTGCTCGAGCGACGCGTCGGTCTCGCGATCGTCGGCCAGTGCCGGGGAAGCGGATGTCATGGTTGTCTCCGTGGATGGGGCGGCCGCGCCCGTGCGTGGCACGGCCGGGACGCCTTTGTTCGTTCGGTGAATCGCGGCCGCGCTACGCGCTCGCCAGTTCGTTCGGTGACGGCGCGCCGCCCGGCGCCGCATCGTCCGCGCCATGCTGCCCCGCGACGACGCCGGCTTCGATCAGCGCACGCGCATCGTCCGGCGTGTAGCCGAGCTCGCCGAGCAGCGCGCGCGTGTCCTGGCCGAGTGCGGGCGGTGCCGCGCGCAGCCGCAGGCGTTCGCCGCCAAGCGTCAGCGGCAGCAGCGCGGTGCGCGTGTCGACCGGCCGCCCGGCGCTGCTCGCGTCGGCCGGCAGCGTCACGGCCTCGAGGCCGCCCGTGGCGAGCAGGTGCGGATCGTCGAACAGGTCCTGCGGTTTCGTGATCGGCGCGTACGGCAGGCCGTTCGATTCGAAGATCGCGCCGATCTCCGCGGCCGAATGCGGCGCGAGCCGCGCACGCAACTCGGGCAGCAGCCACTCGCGCGCCTGCACGCGCAGGTTGTTGGTCGCGACGCGCGGATCGTCCTTCAGCGCGGCCAGGCCGAACGCATCGCAGAACAGCGCCCACTGCGTGTCCGATACGACCGCGAGAAAGATCTGTTCGTCATCCTTAACTGAAAACACGTCGTAGACGGCCCACGCGGAAATCCGGCTCGGCATCGGCGAGGCGGCCTGCCCGGTCACCGCGAACTGCATCATGTGCTGCGCGACGAGGAACACGTTGTTCTCGAACAGCGAACTCTGCACCTGCTGGCCGCGGCCGGTGCGTTCGCGCTGCGCGAGCGCGGCCATCGCGCCGATCGCGCCGAACATGCCGCCCATGATGTCGTTCACGCTCGCCCCCGCGCGCAGCGGCCGCCCTTCCGGGCCCGTCATGTATGCGAGGCCGCCCATCATCTGCACCACTTCGTCGAGCGCGGTGCGATGCTCGTACGGCCCCGGCAGGAAGCCCTTGTGCGACACGTACACGAGGCGCGGATTCAGCGAATGCAGCACCGGATAGCCGAGGCCTAGCCGGTCCATCGTGCCGCTCTTGAAGTTCTCGCTGAACACGTCCGCGGTCGCCACGAGCCGCAGCACGATCTCCAGCCCGCGCGGATCCTTCACGTCGACGGCGAGGCTCTTCTTGTTGCGGTTGAACATCCCGAAGAAGCCCGCGCCGGAACCGCGCAGCGCGCGCGTGCTGTCGCCCGCGATCGGTTCGATCTTGATGACCTCCGCGCCGAGATCCGCGAGCAACATCCCGCAGGTCGGACCCATCACCATGTGCGTCATCTCGATCACGCGCGTGCCTGCGTACGGCAGCGTCGAAGCCGGTTGGTGGTCGTTCATTGCGCGACTCCCGTCAGGCATCCTTCCGGTTGCACCGCGCTCGGAGCGCGGCCGTCCGCGTAACGGAAGCCTTTCGGCAACCCGGCGTCCGGCACATGGCCGTACAACGCCTCGGCCGGCAGCGCCGCGTGCAGGATCGCGCGCGCGGCGAGCAGCGCGTCGACGTCGATACCCGTGTCGAATCCCATCGCCTCGAGCAGGAACACGAGATCCTCGGTGACGATGTTGCCGGTCGCACCCGGCGCATACGGGCAGCCGCCGAGGCCGCCCTGGCTCGCGTCGATCGTCGTCACGCCCGCGTCGAGCGCCGCGACGACGTTCGCGAGCCCCTGCCCGCGCGTGTTGTGGAAATGCGCGCCGCCGGCCTTGTCGCCGACTTCGCGCTGCAGGCGCAGGAACAGCCGGCGCACCTGCGCCGGATTCGCATAGCCGCTCGTGTCGGACAGCCCGATCTCGTCGACGCCGCATTCGGCCATCGCCACCGCCATCGCGATCGTCTCGTCGTCGCTCACCGCGCCCGCGATCGTGCAGCCGAACGCGACCGACACGCCCGCCTCGATGTGCACCGATGGAAACCGCTCATTGCGCAGCGCGACGATCGCACGCACCTCGTCGATCATCTGCGCGGGCGTCTTGCGGATGTTCGCCAGCGAATGCGCTTCCGTCACCGAGACCGGCAGCGTCAGCTTGTGCACACCGGCCTCGAATGCGCCCTCGGCGCCGCGCAGGTTCGGCGCGAGCGCGGCGACGTGCAACCCGGGAATCGCCAGCGCGTGCGCGACGACTTCGCGCACATCGGCCATCTGCGGCAACAGCTTCGCCGGCACGAACGACCCGACCTCGATCTCGCGCAGGCCGGCCGCGGCCAGCGCGGTGATCCAGCGCAGCTTGCCGGCCGTCGGCATCACGGCCTGGATGCTCTGCAGGCCGTCGCGCGGCCCGACCTCGCTGACCAGCACCTTCGGATATTCGGAAACGCTCATTTGACACTCCATCGTTCTGCTTGAAAGAACACCGTTCTGTTTGATAGAACTCTATGCGTGCGTCGAATGGGCTGTAAGCGGGGTATACCCGTGAAATTGCGATTTTTTGGAACTTGAGTTCTGTCAGGCAGAACGATATAGTCGATCGATCATCCTCAGAAGGAAGCACGCAGTGCCCAAGACTCAAACCGATCACGCCGGCAGCGAGCCCGATTCGGCCGAAGAAGCGTCCAGCGGCGTCGCCGTGCTCGATCGCGCGTTCGCGATCCTCCGTGCGTTCGGGCAGACCGACGACCGGCTGTCGCTCGCGGAGCTGTCGCGTCGCACCGGGCTGTACAAGAGCACGATCCTGCGCCTGCTCACGGCGCTCGAACATGGCGGCTTCATGCGCAAGCTCGACGACGGCCAGTACGCGATCGGACACGAGCCGCTGCGGCTCGCCGCGCTGTATCAGCGTTCGTTCCGGGTCGGCCCGGTGGTCGAGCCGCTGCTCGAGACGCTGAGCCGCGAACTCGGCGAAACGGCGTCGTTCTACGTGCGCCAGGGCGACATGCGCTCGGTGCTGTACCGGGTCGAGCCCGCCCGTGCGGTGCGCGTGTCGATTCGGGTCGGCGAGGAGTTTCCGGTGCGCCAGGGTGCGTCCGGGAAGGTGCTGCTGGCGTTCACCGACATGCAGGATGCGCAATGGCACGACGTGCGCGAACAGCTGTGGGCCGCGTCGTACGGCGAGCGCGACCCGGAGACGGCGTCGGCATCCGTGCCCGTGTTCGGCGCCGCCGGCGAGTGCGTCGGCGCGCTGACCGTATCGGGCCCGAAATCGCGGCTCGCCGACGCACCGGCCATGGCGGCGGCGCTCGCGATGCTGTTGCCGTTCGCGCAGAAGGCGACCGTCGCGCTCGGCGGCTCAGGTGCACGCTACGACGCAGCGGCCGTGCGCGACAGCCTCGCGCGGCTCGCATCGCCAGCGGACCACGGCGACGCGGCGTCGTAACCGGCGGCGGCGCGCGCCTGGCCACGCAACAGCGCAAAAGGCGGCCGCGTGCGACACTGGCCGCCGATGCATGCATCGCGCGCCGCCTGCGGGCATGCCGCGCGAGCCACCGCCAACCGGACACGCTTGAGGGTCGCCACCATGAACGCCGCGCGCACCGCTACCTGGTATTTCGATTTCGTTTCGCCGTTCGCCTATCTGCAGCAGGAACAATTCGACCGGTTGCCGGCCGCCGCCGCGTTCGAGCCGAAGCCCATCGTGCTCGGCGCACTGCTCGCCCACTGGGGCCAGAAAGCGCCGGCCGAGATCGCGGCGAAACGCGTCTTCACCTATCGCCACGCGCAATATCGCGCGGACAAGCTCGGCATTGCGTTCCGGATGCCGCCCGCGCACCCGTTCAATCCGATCAAGCCGCTGCGCCTCGCGATCGCGATGGGCAATTCTCCCGACGCGATCCGGCGGATCTTCCGGCATATCTGGCGCGACGGCCAGGACGTGTCGACGCCGGAGGGCTTCGCCGCGCTGTGCGAAGCGGTCGATTTTCCGGAAGGCGTGACGGCCGTCGACGCCCAGCCGGTGAAGGACGCACTGCGCGCAAACACCGACGACGCGATCGCGCACGGCGTATTCGGCGTGCCGACCTTCGCACTCGACGGCGACCTGTTCTGGGGCGAGGATGCGACCGACATGTTCGCCGACTGCGCGACGTCGCGCGCGTGGCTCGATTCGCCCGAGGTGCGCCGCATCAGCGCGCTGCCCGAAGGGATCCGGCGCGGCTGAAGCCGCTGCGGCCGCCCGCCGCCCTCCGCTTGCGGCACATCCCGCGTCGGAGGTCAGCTGTCGCGCCCTTCGACGAGCCCCGGCACGGCCTCGCGCATCATCGCGGCGAACCGCACGAGCCGCGACGGATAGAACTGCGCATGCGGGTAGGTCAGGTAGACGGGCAGCGGCGCGGCCTGCCACTCCGGCGCGAGGTGCACGAGCTCGCCGCGCGCGAGGTGATCGGCCAGCATCCATGACGAGCCGACGCACGCCCCCACCCCCAGCAGCGCCGCACTGCGCAGCGCGTACAGGTTCGCGGTCGTGATGCGCGGGCGCATCGCAATGCGTCTCGTCTCGCCCGTGACCGAATGCGTGAGCGCCAGCTCCGTGCGGTAATACGTGCGCAGCGCGAGCCACGGCAACTCGGCGAGCGCATCGGGGTCGGCCGGCACGTCGGCGCCGTTCAGCACGGACGGTGCGGCGACCACGAAGCGCGGCACCTTCGACAGCCGGATCGCGACCACGGCCGGATCGGTCGGCTCGCCCACCTGGATCGCGCAATCGATGCCGCTGCCGACGAAATCCCGCACCTCGTCCTGCAGCAGCCACTCGACCGACACGCGCGGATAGTCGCGCAGGAACCGCGCGAGCGGCTCGACGAAACGCTCCTGGCCGAATGCGTGCGGCACCGCGACCCGCAACAGCCCGTCCGGCTCCTCTTGCGCACCGCGCAGATCGGCCTCGAACGCCGCCCAGTTCGCCAGCAGTTCCTTCGCGCGCTTGAAGCAGCGCTCGCCGTCGACGGTCAGCCGCATCGTGTGCGTGGTCCGCTGCAGCAGCCGCATGCCGAGCGAGCGCTCGAGCGCCTGCAGCCGCCGGCTGATGGTCGGCTGCGTCGTATGCAGTTGCGCGGCCGCGGCCGACAGGCTGCCGGCTTCGACTATGCGCACGAAGGTTTCCATCAGCTCGAAACGATAGCCGGCGCCGTCCACCGGCACCGCCTGAATGCGCGGAGACCCGCCAGCAGCGGGAGAGAAGGGGGATTTTTCGGTCATTCGTGGAGCGTATAACAAATCTGCGCAGGGCGGCACTACCGTGGCCGGCCGCATGCCGCCACACTCGCGTCCATTCCTTCATCGCAACCAGGATGCACGCCATGTCCATCCCGTCCCGTCTCGATGCCGCGCCCCGCGCCGCTCACGCCCCGGCCCAGCCGGCCGCCCATTCGATGCCCGATCGCCGGCTCGTGCTGCTGCTCGCGGCCGCCGCCGGCCTCGCGGTCGCGCCGCTCTACTACGCGCAGCCGATGCTCGGCGCGCTCGGGCCCGATCTCGGCGCGTCGGCACGGGCGATCGGCTTCGTGCCGACGCTCACGCAGCTCGGCTATGCGCTCGGCATCCTGCTGCTCGCGCCGCTCGGCGACCGTTTCGACCGCCGCCGCGTGATCGTGACCAAGGCCGCGACGCTGGTCGTCGCGCTGCTGCTCGCCGCCATCGCGCCGTCGCTCGGGCTGCTGCTCGCGGCGAGCTTCGCGATCGGCCTCGCGGCGACGATGGCGCAGGACGTCGTGCCGGCCGCCGCGACGCTCGCGCACGACGCGCATCGCGGCCGCATCGTCGGCACGGTGATGACGGGGCTGCTGCTGGGCATTCTGCTGTCGCGGGTCGTGGCCGGATTCGTCGCCGAAACGGCCGGCTGGCGCGCGATGTTCGCGCTCGCGGCCGTCAGCGTCGCCGTGATCGGCGTCGTGGCCGCGCGCGGGCTGCCGCACTTCGAGCCGACCACGCGCCTGCCGTATCGTGCACTGATCGGGTCGCTCGGCCAGTTGTGGCGCCAGCATCCGGCGCTGCGCCGCGCCGCGCTCGCGCAGGGGCTGCTGGCCATCGGGTTCAGCGCGTTCTGGTCGACGCTCGCGGTGATGCTGCACGGCGCGCCGTTCCACCTCGGCAGCGCGGCCGCGGGCGCGTTCGGGCTCGCAGGTGCGGCTGGTGCGCTGGCCGCGCCGATTGCCGGGCGCCTGGCCGACCATCACGGCCCCGAGCGCGTCACGCGCATCGGCATCGGCATCGCGACGGTGTCGTTCGCGTCGATGGCCGCCGCACCGTTGATGTCGGCGCATGCCCAGCTCGTGCTGCTCGCGGTCGCGACGATCGGCTTCGATCTCGGCGTGCAGGCCACGCTGATCGCGCACCAGGCAATCGTCTACCGGATCGACCCCGCGTCGCGCAGCCGCCTCAACGCGGTGCTGTTCGTCGGCATGTTCATCGGGATGGCAGCCGGCGCCGCGATCGGCAGTTTGTTGCTCGCGCAACTGGGCTGGAATGCGGTGACCGGGCTGGCCGTCGTGACGTCACTCGCCGCGCTCGCCGTGCGGATCTGGCGCCACTGAAATTCCGCATCGCACGCACAACGCGGGCAGGCCCACAGGGCTTGTCCGCCTTTTCTTTTATTTTCGATCGGCGCACGCATGACGCTGCGCAGTCCAGCCGATTCGTGCGCATTCGGCACGAAAAGCCCCCATGCGGCGCAAGGTCCGCACCCGCTCGAACGAATGTCCAGTTCAACCGATTATTTTTCCGATGGCCGTGTGCATCAATGCGAAAACGTCGGACGATTCGATGCGCCCCGCCACGCGGCGCCCGCCCATCCGGCCCCACCGCACAGCCCCGTTTTATCAGGGGATTCCCGGTATTTTTTCGCATTTTCTTCGAAATATCGGGTGACATACTTGCCCCCCGTTGCGCTCCGGTACGAGCGCGCTTTTCGATCCTGCCGGCCGCATGTCATGCGCTGAGCGTCCGCCCGGGTCGCACAGAACATGAACGATTTCGACACCACGATCCAGACCTTCCTCACCCACATCACGTTCGGCCCGCTGATGAATCACGCGATCCGCGTGATCGCGGGCCTGTACACGTTCAAGGGCTTCGTGCTCATTCCCGTGCTGTGCTGGCTGTGGTTCCAGCCGGGCCCGAACCGCGAGCGGCAGCGCGAGCTGGTCGTCGCGACGATCGCGAGCGGGCTCATCGCGCTCGCGTTCGGCCGGCTGCTCGCGCAGGTGTTGCCGTTCCGCGTGCGGCCGATCTACAACCCCGACCTGCACCTGCACTTTCCGTCGGCGGGACTCCGCGCGGCCACGCTGCAGGCATGGAGTTCGTTTCCGAGCGATCACGCGATGCTGTGGATGGCGATCGCCACCGGCATCTTCATCATCGCGCGCCGCGTCGGCGTATTGGCACTGGTGTATGCGGTCGTGTTCATCTGCGTGCCGCGCGCGTATCTCGGCTTTCACTATCCGACCGACCTGATCGCGGGCGCCGCGATCGGCATCGCGCTCGCGTGGCTGCTGACGCGCGATGCAATCCGCTCGCGCTTCGCGCCGCAGGTGCTCGCGATGATCAAGCGCTTCCCCGCGCCGGCCTACACGCTCGCGTTCCTGCTGTGCTTCGAGCTGATCACGCAGTTCGACGAACTGCTGACGCTCGCGCAGTCAGCCACCCACACGATGTGACGGAGAGACGCCGCGATGCTGCCGCTGCTTACGTTCCGCCGCCCCGGCACGCGCTGCCGGCCATGCGCAGTGGCGGCGCGCCGCGCATCGCCCGCGCCGATCAGTCGCGATCAGGCGCACCCAGCGGAAAGAACGGGCGAAACGGCCGCGCCTCGTCGACCGCGCGCGCGAACGACGGCCGCGCCAGCAGACGCCGGCGATACGCCAGCACGTTCGCGAACGACGGATCGATCCGATGCGTCCAGTCCGCGTAGAACAGGAACGGCGCCGCGCCGCAGTCGGCGAGGCTGAAGCGGTCGCCGGCCGCCCATTCGCGATCGGCCATCTTCTTGTCCAGCCACGCGTACGACGTCTCCAGCATCGCGCGCGCATCGGCCACCCCGCGCGCATCGCGCTCGGCCTCCGGCCGCAGCGCGTCGAACACGACCTTCTGCTGCGGCGTCGACACGTAGTTGTCGAAGAAGCGATCCATCGTCCGCACCTCGAGCGCCGCGTGCGGATCGTCGGGCAGCAGGCGCACGGGGCCAGGATGGTTCAGGCCGAGATACTCGATGATGATCGACGCCTCGATCACCGTGCGGCCGGCATCGACGAGCACCGGAAAGCGCTTCAGCGGCCACAGCGCGGCCAGCTCCTGCATCGGCTTCGGATCGTCGTGCGCGAGCACGCGATACGCGAACGGCGTGCCGTTCTCGTACAGCGCGGTCAGCACCTTCTGGCAGTAGGACGAAAAGGGATGGGCGTAGAGCGTCGGCATCATCGTGCGGTCTCTCAGGGTTTCGGCGCCGCGTGATGCGGCGCCACGTAATCGGATACCTTGACGACGAACGGCACGCGGCCATTTCGACAGCGAGTCGAATTTATTTTGTCGTGCGACTCGGGCCGTTACGACCGGCCGTCCATCACGACGCGCCCTTCGGCACGCCAGCGCAGCATCCCGCCGCCGAGATTCGCCACCGTGTCGAAGCCGGCCTTCAGCAGAATGACAGTCGCCTGCGCGGATCGCCCCCCGGCGCGGCACACGGTCACGACCGGCCGGTCGCGCGCGATCTCGCCGGCGCGCGCGGCCAGTTCGCCGAGCGGAATCGGCGTCGCGCCGGGCAGGTGGCCGAGCGGGCCGGTGAATTCGTCCGGCTCGCGCACGTCGACGACCTGCACCGCCGGCAGATGATCCTCGAGCCATTGCGGATCGATTTCCCAGAAGCCGGCGAACGTATAGACGAGCGGCGCCCAGTCGGGCGCGGCCTGTACATCGGGCGCGTTCGCGGCGACGCCGCATTGCAGGTTCGCCGGCACCGCGACGTCGATCTGGCGCGGATGCGCGAGCCCGAGGTTGCGCATGTAGCCCGCGAAATCGTCTTCGCTCAGGTCGCCGCCAAGACGCGGATTGAAGCGCCGCTCCTCGCCGACGCTCGTCACCGTGAGCCCGCGATAGTCGTGCGCCGGATACAGCAGGCACGCGGCCGGCAGCGTGAAGAGCCGGCCGTGCACCGCGCGATACAGCGCGCGCGGGTCGCCCTGCTGGAAGTCGGTGCGGCCCGTGCCGCGGATCAGCAGGCAATCGCCGGTGAACGCCATCGATTCGTCGTCGAGCACGAGGCTGATGCAGCCGCTCGTGTGGCCGGGCGTCGCGCGCACTGTCAGGTAGCGCGCGCCGAACGCGCAGCGGTCGCCGTCGTTCAGGTAGCGGTCGGCGCCCTGCGCGCCGCTCGCGGCCGATATCGCGATCGTGCTGCCCGTGCGCTGCTTCAGCAGCCACGCGCCCGTCACATGATCGGCATGCACGTGCGTGTCGACGGTCGCGACGAGCCGCAGCCCGAGCTCGTCGAGCAGCGCCGCGTCGCGGCGCACCTGCTCGAACACGGGATCGATCAGCACCGCTTCGCGCGGCGCGCTGTCGGCGAGCAGGTACGTGTACGTTGACGATTGCGGGTCGAAGAGTTGCCGGAAGATCATCGCGAAGTCGCTCCGTCGCTGGTTGACGCTTGTTTTATGCGTACGTGACGCTGTCGTCCGGCCCGCGCCGCGACTATCGCTGTCGCGCGGGCCGCCCCGTCGTGGTCCTGCATCGCCGGCATCCGGCCGGCACGGTGCGTCAACGCGGCTGCGTCACGTAGCGCAGGTACGGCTTCAGCGTCCGGAAGCCGTCCGGATACTTCTGCTTCGCCGCATCGTCCGACACCGACGTCGGAATGATGACATCGTCGCCGGGCTTCCAGTTCACCGGTGTTGCCACCGTATGCTTCGCGTTGAGCTGCAGCGCGTCGAGCAGGCGCAGCACCTCGTCGAAGTTGCGCCCCGCGCTCATCGGATAGACGAGCATCGCCTTGACCTTCTTGTCCGGCCCGATGATGAAGACCGAGCGCACCGTCGCGTTGTCGACCGCCGTGCGCGGGCCGCCGCTCGCATTCGGATGAATCATGTCGTACAGCTTCGCGACCTTCAGCTCGTCATCGCCGATCAGCGGATAGTTGACTGCATGCCCCTGCGTTTCGGCGATATCCGCCACCCACTCCCGGTGATCGCTGACCGGATCGATCGACAGCCCGATGATCTTCGTGTTGCGCTTGTCGAATTCCGGCTTGAGTCCGGCCATGTAGCCGAGTTCGGTCGTGCACACCGGCGTGAAATCCTTCGGATGGGAAAACAGGATCGCCCAGTGGTCGCCGATCCATTCATGAAAGCGGATCGTTCCCTCAGTGGTCTCCGCGGTGAAATCGGGCGCGTCCTCGCCTAGTCGAATCGACATGTTCGTCTCCGTGAAAGGGGAATCGTCACGACGCCCGCGCCGCGGCTTGCGCGCGACGCGCGATCGTCCGCGCGCGAAGGGCCGGCATGGCACATGCCGTGGTCCGCGCGTTCATATAGCCTAGTTCAAAATGCGCGCGCCACCGGTATCGAGCACGCGGCGTGCTTGCGTAACGCGGCCGATTCCGACGATGGATACGGTGCGGCAGAACCTCGCGCCGCCCCCGGCCGCCGATACGCGCTGACTTACACTACCGGCTGTTCTCGTCTTACGTTCACAGGAATTCCACCGACATGTCGATGACGATCGATCGCAGACAAAGACGTGTAAATCGTTGATCTTTAACCACTAGTCTCGCGCCGGTCAGAACGCAGCCTAGGTAGGCTTTGTTGATTTTTATTGAGTTTCCGCACTATCGATCTTTGTCGCAGGCACAGCGTGGTCACAGTTTCCTCAATGGCTACTACGACCCGAAGCGGGACTTGGAACTATTTGAGAGAACCGCTTATGCGTCTTCAAGTCGAATCAGAATGGGTGCCCTGGCAAATATGGAAATAGTCACGCAATTTCGTAGCCCTGCCGATTTCGCCCCGCTTGGCGATTTTGCGGCTCATCTCGTCCGTCTATGGCCGGTGGTTGAAGCCATGTCACGCGAGGACGAACGTCTGGGGCAGTGGTGGTTGAAGGCAGATACCGAGGAAGAAGCCCGTCTGTATCCCATGTATGAAGCGCCTGGCATACCTTCGACAGCCGTTTTGGCAGTCTTGGTGCAGCGGTACGAAAAAAAGATGGATCTTCCTAAAGTATTTGGCTTCTGGAATGGTCAAATGGACGCGGCCGACAGCGCGAGGCTGAAGTTAGCTATCGATGCGAAGAGGCGGCCCAGCGAGATAGAAATTGGGCTACCGGCACAGAGTGCTGGTTCGGCGGACGAGCGCAGCTGTGAGGGCGTGGCTAAGATCGTGTCCGCGATGGTCTCGGTTTATGACCCGATGTATGTCTCTGTTTCGCCACGAGAGTATTTTCCCCGGCAGGTGTTTGATGACAAGCCGGGCGTTGGCTGGATGCTGTATCTCCCGAAGGTTCTCACGACTCAGCAAGTCCCGGAAGCACGCGAATTGATTCCAGTTCCCGATGCCGGCCGTAAGCAGACTGGGACGATCATTGTGAGCGTCGCTGACGCCGTTTTTTCAGTGGACAACGCTGAACACGTCGAAGTTGCCAACCGTATTGAGATCCGGCTCGTCGACCAGGACCTTCTGCCCGCGTTCGCTGACCTGTAACCACGGTGCCGGCGCGAAAGGATGCTCGAACATCCCGCCGGCCACCCTGTTTTTTTCGAGACCGCTCGGCCTCGGTTACCGCGCTACTTCGGCAAATTGGTTTGTGCGTCCCCGATCAACACGTCGTGACTGAGCTCGCACGGCCTCCCGGCGATGCCGCGCTGGTCAGCGATCCTCGCCAACTTTCCGGCGTCAAGAATTTTCGATTCGACGATGTCCGGCACACCTGGGCTAGCTGGCACGTTCAGAATGGCACACCGCTTGAGCGACTAAAGGACCTGGGTGGATGGTGTAGTTACGACATGGTTCTCCGGTATGCACATCTAGCGCCAGACCATCTGGCACAACATACCGAATTGGTCGCAGTTTGGTCCAAGGTGGGACCGATTTCCGTGTCACACTTGATCGCCACGCATCATGATCGGCCGCAACGCCGTAACTAGAAAGGCTTCATCGTTTTGAGTATCACAATCTGTCTTGGGCTATCTGATACATGTCGATGACGATCGATCCGAAGCAGGCCGCCGCGCTGCTGGCCGTCGCCGACACGGGCAGCTTCGAGCAGGCCGCCGTGCGCCTGCACGTGACCGCCTCCGCCGTCACGCAGCGGGTCCGCGCGCTGGAAGCGAGCCTCGGCACGCCGCTGGTGCTGCGCACGCGGCCGTGCCGCCCAACGGTGGCCGGGCAGCGCGTGCTGCAGCACCTGCGCCGCGTCGCGCTGCTGCAGGCCGACCTGCAGAGCACGCTCGCGACCGAGCGCGAATCGCCGATCTCCGTCACGATCGCGCTCAATTCCGACAGCCTCGGCACGTGGTTTCTGCCGGCGCTGACGTCCGTGCTCGCGGGTGAGCGCATCCTGTTCGAGCTGATCGTCGAAGATCAGGACCACACGTTCGCGTTGCTCGAAAGCGGGATGGCGGTGGGCTGCGTGACGACCGAGCCGAAGCCGATGCGCGGCTGCCTCGCGACGCCGCTCGGCACGATGCGCTACCGGCTGCTCGCGGCCGCCGCGTTCGCGGTGCGCTGGTTTCCGCGCGGGCTGAACCGCACGAGCGCGCGCAAGGCGCCCGTCGTCGCGTATTCGCGGCGCGATACGCTGCAGTCGTCGTTCCTGAAGGAGAAGTTCGGGTTGCCCGACGGCGCGTACCCGTGCCACTACGTGCCGGGCACTCATTCGCATTTCGCGGCGGTGCGGCACGGGCTCGGCTACGCGATGGTGCCGGAGCCGCTGATCGGCAGCGCACCGCTCGACACGCAGGGGCTCGTCGATCTCGCGCCCGCGCATCCGACCGACGTCACGCTGTACTGGCACGCGTGGACCGTGCAGTCGCCGACGATGGCGTCGTTGTCCGAGCGGGTCGTCGAAGCGGCGCGGCGGCTGCTCGCGCCGCTGCCGTAAGCACCGCCATCGCCACCGTGCGCGGGGTGCGGTATACCTGAAGGCGAGAATCCCCGCCGCGCCGCCTATACTTTTTCCATCGGCCGCGCCCTTTCCCGCAAGGAGAACATCATGTCTCGCCGCTACATCGATTGCCGCGAGTTTCCCAGCGCGATGAATTGCTCGGTCGCGATTTCTGCCGACTCCGACAACGAACTGCTGGAAGCCGCCGTGCAGCATGCGGTCCAGGTTCACCAGCACACCGACAGCGCCGAACTGCGCACGCAACTGCAAGCGCTGTTCCACGACGGCACACCGCCCGCCGATGCACCCCGGCAAGCATGATCCGCCGGCTCGCCCGATATCGACAGACGGGTTGCCACGTCGCCCCCGTCGCCTCTCCGCCCCCTGCTTCGCGCCACATCGGGCCGGCGTCCCCGCCGGCCGGCGCATTCCACCTTACGCGCGGCGTTGCGCGAAATACGCACCGACCGCATCGATGAACGTATCGATGTCCGCACGCGACACGTCGCAATGCGTGACGAAGCGCGACGCGTACAGCATCTGCGTGAGGATCCCGCGTTCCTTGAGCCACGCCTCGAGCGGCGCGCAATCGGCTTCGGGGAATTGCGCGAACACCATGTTCGTCGCATGCGACAGCACCTTCACGGTGTCGATGCGTGCGAGGCCTTCGGCGAGATGCGCGGCATTCGCGTGATCGTCCGCGAGCCGCTCGACATTGTGGTCGAGCGCATACAGGCAGGCCGCCGCGAGAATGCCCGACTGCCGCATCCCGCCGCCGAGCACCTTGCGCCAGCGCTGCGCGCGCTCGATCAGCGCACGGTTGCCGACCAGCACCGAGCCGACCGGTGCGCCGAGCCCTTTCGAGAAGCAGATCGACACGCTGTCGAACGGCGCGGAAAGCTCGGCGATCGAACGCCCCGACGCAACGGCCGCGTTGCACACGCGTGCGCCGTCGAGGTGCAGCGACAACCCGCGGCTGCGCGCGAACGTGGTGGCTTCCTGCACATACCCTTCCGGCAGAACCTGGCCGCCGATCGTGTTTTCGAGCGCGAGCAGGCGTGTGCGGGCGAAGTGGTTGTCGAGCGGCTTGATCGCCGCGGCGATCTTCGCGAGCGGCAGCGTGCCGTCCGGCGCGTTCTCGATCGGCTGCGGCTGGATGCTGCCGAGCACGGCCGCCCCGCCGCCTTCGTACTTGTAGGTGTGCGCGAGCTGGCCGACGATGTACTCGTCGCCGCGCTCGCAATGGGCCATCAGCGCGGCCAGGTTGCTCTGCGTGCCGCTCGGGAAGAACAGGCCGGCTTCCTTGCCGGCCCGCTCGGCCGTCACCGCCTGCAGGCGCAGCACGGTCGGGTCGTCACCCCATACGTCGTCGCCGGTTTCGGCGGCAGTCATCGCGGCCAGCATTGCCTGGCTCGGACGTGTCACGGTATCGCTGCGTAAATCGATCATCGCTGAGTCCTGGGTAAACGCGGACCGGAACCGATGCGCCCGGCCCTGCCGAAACGAGACTCAGAGTGTACGCAATTCATGCAGCGTGTGCGTATCGAAGGTTGCGCGGCGTTACCCATGTGACAGACCCCAACGGCCGCGGCCCGCCGGCACGACCGCGTGCGTTACGCGATAACGCACTGAAACGGTTCGGCCGCGCGCGGGCGCCGTGACGCGTGGTGTCACGCGGCGTTTGCGTCCGCGCCGAACCGTTCCGATGACGCGACGCGCCATATTGCCGCACGTGCGTCAGACCGCCACGCCGCGGCCGCGCGCGCCGCAAGCAGCCTTCTTGATACGAATCAACGATTTACCCTGGAAATGCGCGCGACGGGCTGGACATCTGCGACGAGTTGGCGCATTTCGCGGTGCAACATCGCGGACCATACTCCAGCCAACCCCGACGCCCGTCCGCCGGGGTCCGCCGGCACCCGCCGGCGGGTATCGTCAGCCTCGGTCAACTGGTATGGACACCGCTCTTTCGGCCCTCGATCTGGCCCGCCTGCAATTCGCGTTCACCGTCTCCTTTCACATCGTCTTTCCGGCGCTGAGCATCGGCCTCGCCAGCTTCATCGCCGTGCTCGAATATCGCTGGCTGAAAACCGGCAAGCAGTACTACAAAACCCTCTGCCTGTTCTGGTCGAAGATCTTCGCGGTCGCGTTCGGGATGGGCGTCGTCTCCGGCGTCGTGATGAGCTACCAGTTCGGCACGAACTGGTCGGGCTTCTCGAGCTTCGCCGGCGCCGTCACCGGCCCGCTGCTGATGTACGAGGTCATGACCGCGTTCTTCCTCGAGGCCGGCTTCCTCGGCATCATGCTGTTCGGCTGGAACCGTGTGAGCCCGCGCGCGCACTTCGGCGCGACGCTGATGGTCGCGATCGGCACGCTGATCTCGACGTTCTGGATCCTCGCGTCGAACAGCTGGATGCAGACGCCGCAGGGCTTCGAGATCGTCGACGGCCGCGTCGTGCCGACCGACTGGTTCGCGATCATCTTCAACCCGTCGTTCCCGTACCGCCTGTTCCACATGGCGATCGCCGCGTTCATCGTCGCCGCGCTGGTGGTGGCCGCGACCGGCGCGTGGCACCTGCTGAAGGGCCGCCGCGACAAGGGCGTGAAGAAGATGTTCTCGATGGCGCTGTGGCTGCTGCTGGTGCTCGCGCCGCTGCAGGCCGTGATCGGCGACCAGCACGGCATCAACACGCTGAAGCACCAGCCGGCGAAGATCGCCGCGATCGAAGGGCTGTGGGAAACCGAGAAGGGCGGCACGCCGCTCAACCTGTTCGGCATCCCTGACATGCAGGCGGAAACGACCCGCTACGCGGTGAAGGTGCCGCACCTCGGCAGCCTGATCCTCACGCACAGCTGGGACGGCGAGATCCGCGGCCTGAAGGAATTCCCGCCGGAAGACCGCCCGAATTCGACGGTCGTGTTCTGGAGCTTCCGGATCATGGTCGGCCTCGGCTTCGCGATGATCGGCCTCGCCGCGCTCGCGTGGTTCCTGCGCCGCCGCGGCCGCCTCTATGAATCGAAGTGGTTCCAGCGCTTCGCGCTCGTGATGGGCCCGACCGGCTTCGTGTCGCTGCTCGCGGGCTGGGTGACGACCGAAGCAGGCCGCCAGCCGTGGGTCGTGTATGGCGTGATGCGCACCGCGCATGCGGTATCGCCGCTGTCGGTGCAGCAGGTCAGCCTGTCGATGATGACGTTCGTGATCGTGTACTTCCTCGTGTTCGGCACCGGCGTGTACTACATGCTGAAGCTGATGAAGGCCGGCCCCGCGCTGCCCGACGTGAAGCACGACGACACCCCGGACACGCGCCCCGACCACACCGCGCGCCGCCCGATGTCGGCCGTCGACGAGCCGCTCGAGACCGTCTGAGCCCACCCTTTTTCGCATACGAGAAAACCTATGGACGTCACCGTAATCTGGGCCGCGATCATCGCATTGGGGCTCTTCATGTACGTCGTGCTCGACGGCTTCGACCTCGGCATCGGCATCGTCTTCCCGTTCTTCCCGGACGAGAAGGAACGCGACCTGATGATGAACACCGTCGCACCCGTGTGGGACGGCAACGAGACGTGGCTCGTGCTCGGCGGCGCCGGGCTGTTCGCGGTGTTTCCGGTCGTCTATTCGACCGTGCTGTCGGCGCTGTACCTGCCGCTGATCTTCATGCTGGTGTGCCTGATCTTCCGCGGCGTGTCGTTCGAGATCCGCGCGAAGGCGCGGCGCACGAAGCAGCTGTGGGATCTCGCGTTCATCGGCGGCTCGGCCGGCGCGACGTTCTTCCAGGGGATCGCGCTCGGCGCGTTCCTGCAGGGCATCAACGTGAAGGACGGCGTGTTCGCGGGCGATGCGTTCGACTGGCTCACGCCGTTCAGCCTGCTGACCGGCCTCGGCCTGATCGTGACCTATGCGCTGCTCGGCTGCTGCTGGCTCGTCGCGAAGACGGAAGGCGACCTGCAGCGGCGCCTGCATCGCGTCGTGTGGCCGCTGACGGTCGTGCTGCTCGGCTTCATCGCGGTCGTCAGCCTGTGGACGCCGCTGCAGGATCCGGCCATCGCGCAGCGCTGGTTCGACTCGGGGCTGTTCTGGCGCCTGCTGCCGGTGCCGTTCCTGGTCGCCGGCTGCGCGGTATGGATGCGCCGCGCGGTGCGCGCCCGGCACGACATGACCCCGTTCGTGCTCGCGCTGGCGCTCGTGCTGCTCGGCTACGTCGGCCTGCTCGTCACGCTGTTCCCGTATGCGATTCCCCAGACGATGACGATCTGGGAAGCCGCGGCGCCGCGTTCGAGCCAGACCTTCACGCTGGTCGGCGCAGCGGTTATCCTCCCGATCATCATCGCCTACACGACGATGGGTTACTGGGTATTCCGAGGCAAGGTGCGCCATGAAGACCAGCATTACTACCACCACTGATTCCGCCGATCGCCAGCCCGCTGCGCCGAAGCCGCGCATGCGCGGCTGGATGTGGTTCGTCGTCCTGTGGGCGGGCGGCGTGATCGGCGCCGTCACGCTCGGCTATGCGTTCAAGATCTTCATGAACCTGACGCTGTTTGCGGTGAAATAAGCCGGTCGACCGACCGGCATTCCTTCCCTCCTGACGCCTCGCGCCTCTGTCGATCGACGGATGCGCCGTTGCCACGACGCCGGGAATCGCTGTCGCGGCGCGCGCCGCACGACGCCGAACGTCCATTCCGGCATGGCGAAGTTGGTCCATGGTGTGGCGTCTGCCTGTTCACCAGGAACAGTGTCATTTCGGCAGAAATCCATACGAATCGCGTCCATGGAGGCCGGCAATCCATGTAGATCCCTGCCGAAACAGCTACTTCGCGTGCTCGACGGCAGCCTACCGCCGCTCGCCCAACGCCGCTTCGATCTTGCGGTCGGTCTTGTACTGGCTCAATGCATACACCGACCAGATCGCGGCGGGCAGCCAGCCGATGATCGTGATTTGCAGGATCAGGCAGATGATCCCGGCGATCGGGCGGCCGATCGTGAAGAACTGGAACCACGGCAACAGCAGGGCAAGCAAAAGGCGCATCGGGAATCCTCCGGGGGCGTCGTTGAAAGTTCAGGCGCAGACAATATGACGGGCCGCGCGCCTCATTTCAAGTTCGAACCGGCATTCGCCCCGCCGGCGCAGCCGGCGATCGGCACGCGCGCCATACGACCTACGCCGAATCAGCCAGCCACCGCGCGACCCGCGCCACGAGCGGATCCGCTTCGTCGAAGCATTCGGCGCCCGCCACGCGCGGCGCGTCGCAAATCGCGAACACCGGCTTGCCCCACTGCAACCCGAGCGCGATCTCGGACAGCGTGCCGAGCCCGCCGCCGACCGCGATCAGGCACAGCGACGCCCGCGCGACCAGTGCGTTGCGCGTGATGCCGAGCCCGGTCGGCAGCGCGACGCTCAGGTAGGGATTCGCGAGCGTCGCATCGTCTTCCGGCAGCAGCCCGATCGCGCACCCGCCGGCCGCATGCACGCCGCGCGCGGCCGCCTCCATCACGCCCTGCTTGCCGCCGCCGACGATGGCGACCCCCGCCGCCGCGAGCGCATGCGCGATCCGCTGCGCGACCCGCATCTGCTCGTCGGTCGCCTCGCGCGGACCGATCACGCCGACCGGCATGCGGTGCCGCCGCGCGCCGCGCTGCCGCTGCGCGAGTAGCGCCAGCGCGTCGCACGCCGCTTCCGACCACTCATCCATGACGTCGTTGCCGTACAAGGCCTTCCCCCAATGCAAGAACGCAGGTGCAGATCGCCGTCAGCACGATCGACAGCACCGCCGCCTGCGAGAAATCGGTCTGCCCGTCCGACAGCTTCAGATACATCAGCAGCGGCAGGATGTTGATCTGCGTGCCGGCCAGCGCGAGCGCCGTGCCGTAGGTGCCGAGCGCGATCGCCGTGACGAGGCACCACGCGGACGCGACCGACGGCCACAGTTCGCGCCACGCGACGTCGAGCCACGCACGCCACGGCCGCGCGCCGAGCGTCAGTGCCGCCTCGAGCGGCCGCCGGTCGAGATTCGCGAGCGCCGGGTAGATCATCAGCGCGACCCGCGGGATCAGGTAATACGCATACGCGACCGCCAGCCCCGGCATCGTGTAGATCGCGCCGCCGAGCACGGTCGGGTCCGCGCCCAGCGACGCCGCGAGCGTGGTGACGAAGCCGGCACGGCCGAACGCGAGGATGAAGCCGTACGCGATCACGAGCCCGGAGAACGCGAGCGGCACGCCGAGCAGCGCGAGCGTCCAGTGGCGGCGGGCGGGCGACTGCCCCGCCAGCGCGAATGCGACCGGCACGCCGATGCCGACCGACAGCGTGCCGGCGCCCACCGCCAGCGCCAGCGATCGTGCGATCGCATCGGCGACGAGCGGATCGCGCAGCACCGCGCCGAACGCGCGGCCGCCGTCCGTGAAGGCCGAGCCGACTAGCGCGGCGAGCGGCAGCGCGAAGCACACCGCCAGCAATACCGCCGCCGGCACCGCGCCGAAGCGGCGCAGCGCGCCGCGGTCCGCCAGGGAGGTCTGCATCGTGTGCCCCTTACTGGCCGAGCGTCGCCTGCGACCAGAGCTGGTCGATCTCGGCCTTGCGTGCGGCCGCCTTCGCCACGTCGAGCGGACGCACCTGCGGCGCCTTCGGCAGCTTCGCCGCGACATCCGGCGCGACCGGCGTGCCGGGCACGGCCGGCCGCACGAAGCCCTGCGCGAACAGCCCCTGCCCGACGTCGCTCATCACCAGGTTGAGCCAGAGCTGCGCGGCGGACGGGTTCGGGCCGTTCTTCACGAGGCTCATCGCATACGGCGCCGATACGCTGCCGTCCTGCGGAATCACCACGTCGGCCGCGTCACCCATGCCGTCGACGTACTTCGCCTTCAGGCCGTCGTTCTCGTAGCCGATCAGGATCGGAATCTCGCCCTTCACGAACTTCGCATAAGGCGTCGTGCCTTCGACACGCAGCACGTTGCCCGCGCGCTTCAGCTTGCCAAGGAATTCCGCGCCGGGCTTCGGGTTCTCGACGCTGCCGCCGTTCGCATAGGCTGCCGCGAACACGGCGACCTGCCCTTGCCCGGTCGAACGCGGGTCGAGATAGACGACCGCGTTGCGATACTCCGGCTTCAGCAGGTCGGACCAGCGCTGCGGCACGTTCTTCACGAGCTTGCGGTTGACGAGGAACGCGATGTTCAGCGAGTGCACCGCGAACCAGCGGCCGTCCGCCGAGCGAAACACGTCCGGCAGCTTGTCGAAGTTGACCGGCTTGAACGGCGCGACGACATCCTTGCTTTCGGCGTCGAGCGCCGACGCGGCGAAGTAGTACGCGGTATCGGCCTGCGGACGGCGGCGCGACTTGTCGAGCGACACCACGGTCGCGGCCGAGCCGATGTCGTTGTAGGTGATCTCGACCTTCGGATAGCGCTTGCGGAACTCGGCGAACAGCGCCTTCCAGTTCGCCCATTCGGGGCCCGTGTCGAATGACACGACGAGCCCTTCGTCGGCGGCCTTCGCATACAGCGCGTCCTCGCCCGGATACAGCGGCGCGGCGTGCGCCGGCGCGGCGGCCAGCGCCGCGAACGCGCAGAGCGCCAGCACGCCGGCGCGTAGGGTCTTCACAAGAGGGTGGCCTGCAGGCATCGGGGATCTCCGTTGAATGAAAGGGGTCATTGCGCGTCCGGCGCGGCCGGCAGCACGAGCAGATGGCGCGGGTCGATCGCGATCCGCCGGGTGGCCGGCACGCGGCCTTCGCACAGCAGCGGGTCGGCCGAGCCGGCGGGAATGAAGTCGTAGCGTTGCGTCGCGCCGAAGTAGCGCACGTCGCCCGGCGCGCCGTCGATGCAGTTCACGCCGTGCGCCGGCGGATCGGCCTCCACGTGCTCGGGCCGCACCAGCACCTCGACCTCGGTGCCCGGCCGGTGCCCGCCGGTCTCGACGCGCAGCGTCGCGAACCGCACGTCGACCGTATCGTGCGCGGTCACGCGGCCGCGCAGCAGCGTCGAATGGCCGACGAAGCGCGCGACCTGCGCGGACGCGGGCCGCTCGTACAGGTCGCGCGGCGTGCCCACCTGCAGCACGCGCCCGCCGTCGACGATCGCGACGCGGTCGGCCATGCTCAGCGCCTCGTCCTGGTCGTGCGTGACGAGCAGCGTCGTCGCGCCGCACGCGCGCTGCAGCGCGCGAATCTCGTCGCGCAGCTGATGGCGGATGCCGGCGTCGAGCGCGGCCAGCGGCTCGTCGAGCAGCAGCAGCTTCGGCTCGATCACGAGCGCACGCGCCAGCGCGACGCGCTGCTGCTGGCCGCCGGACAGCATCGCGATGCCGCGTTCCGCATGCGCCGCCAGGCCGACGCGCTCGAGCATGTCGCGCGCACGCTGCCGCCGCGCATGCGCCGCGACGCCGCGCATTTTCAGCCCGTACGCGACGTTGTCGGCCACCGACAGGTTCGGAAACAGCGCGTAGTGCTGGAACACCATGCCGACCTCGCGCCGCCATACCGGCACGCCGGCCATGTCGGCGCCGCCGATCGCGATGCGGCCGCTGCCGCCGTCGAGCAGGCCGGCCGCGAGCCGCAGCAGCGTGGACTTGCCGGACCCGCTGCGCCCCATCACCGCGAGCAGCTCGCCTTGCGCGGCGGACAGCGTGACGTCGTCGACGCCGTGTCGCGCGCCGGGATACTGGAAACTGACGTGTTCGAACTCGAGACTCATGACGGACTCACTTCATACGTTGCACGGTGCCGACCGATACGAGCGTCGCGAGCACGGCGAGGACGAGCAGCACGACGGTCGCCGCGCATGCCATCCCCGACGCGCCGTAGAACGCCTGCAGCAGCACGATCGGATAGTTGCGGTAGCGAAAGCCGGCGATCAGGTTCGAGATCTGGAATTCGCCGATCGACAGCGCGGCCACCATCACGAGCCCCGAGAACAGGCTGTGCCGCAGGTTCGGCAACACGATCGTGACGAACTGGCGCAGCGGCGTCGCACCGAGCGTCGCCGCGCAGGCCTCGAGGCGTGCGAGCCCGAGGTGGCGCAGATCGCTGAGCAGCGTCTGCAGCAGGTACGGCAGCGTCAGCACCGCGTGGGCCCCGATCATCAGCGGCAGCGTGCCGAGCCAGGGCAGCGTGTCGCCGCTGAAGATCGCGATATAGCCGAAGCCGAGCGTCAGCGCGGGCACGGCCACCGGCATCAGCATCACGACGCGGGTCGCCATGCCGCGCCCGGCCTGCGCACGGTGATGCAGCGCATATGCGAGCGGCAGGCCGAGCACCGCGTTGAGCGCGCAACACGCCAGCGCCACCGTCAGGCTCACGCCGAATGCGCGGGTGAAACTGCGATTTCCGGCGAGATCGGCGAACCAGTGCCAGGTGAAGCCGGTCGGCAGCAGCGTATTCGTCCACGACTGGCCGACCGAGCCGATCAGCAGCAGCGCGATCGGCAGCAACAGGTAGAGCCCGAACACCGCGACGAGCGCGTGCAGCAAGAAGCGTCCGGCACTCGGGCGCACCGGCCTGTTACGCGAAATCGGAACACCATCGGCCAGGGCCGGGGCGGTAGACGCAGGCATGAAAACACTCGCGGACAAGAGACGAAGACACCACGCAACGCCCGCCGGGCGGGGCTGTCACGCGTTTTCTGGATGGCCGAAGTGTGCGGATCCGACATGGCATCGTCATGAAAAAAACGTACAAAGCCCGCATCGATCTGTGCGCCGAAGGAATAGTCGCGATGAAGCACCTGTATCCGAACGTCTCGGAACTGCATGCATTCACCTGTTCTGCGAAGTATCTGAACTTCTCGTACGCGGCCCGCGAACTGGGCCTGACGCCCAGCGCGGTCAGCCGGCAGATCGCGAATCTCGAGGCGCTGTTCGGTGTGAAGCTGTTCGTGCGCGAGGGGCGCAGCCTCGTGCTCACGCGTGCCGGGCAGGTGTACCATGCCCGCGTCGCCGGCCCGCTGCGCGAGATCGGCAACGCGTCGATCGAACTGCTGAGCGCGCGCGAAAACGGCGACCTGCTGACGATCGCCAGCGTGCCGACGTTTACGACCAAGTGGCTCGTGCCGCGGCTCTCGCGTTTCCTGGCCGTCGCGCCGGGCGTCACGCTGAGCTTTCGCCGCCATCTCGCGCACGGCGACATCTTTCCGTTCGGGCTCGACGCGGCGATCCGCTACGGCGACGGAGCATGGGAAGGCGTGCGAAGCGATTACCTGGACGGGCGAACCTTCGTGCCGGTCTGTACGCGCGAATTCGGCGAGCGGCACGCGTTGCGCACGCCCGCCGACGCCGTCACGGCGCCGCGCCTCGTGCACGAGCAGGCCGAAATCGCGTGGTCCGCGTGGGCGGAACGCCATCGCGCCACGCAGATGAATGCGCTCGCCGGGCCGCGCTTCGAACAGTATTCGGTGCTGATCCAGGGCGCGCAGGCGGGCCTCGGGCTCGCGCTCGTGCCGCGTTTCCTGATCGCGGACAATCTCGCGGCCGGCACGCTCGTCGAACCGTTCGACGCGCCCGTCGAGGTCGACGCGCAGGGGCACTACCTGTGCTACGCGCCGGAGCGCCTCGAGACGAGCGAAGCGTTGCGGCACTTCAGGGCATGGATGCTGGACGAATGCGCGCCGGCGTAAGCCGGCCCGCATGCGTCATGCGGCGGGACGCGCTCGACCGCGCGCCCCGCCGTACCGGACTCCGCCGGGCAGCGGGGTCCGGAAACCGTCGTCAGTGCCGTTCGATGCCCAGCCCCGGCAGCACGCCGGTATTCTCGGCCACCACCGCATGCAGCAGGCGCGGGTTCGCGCCGAGCAGCCCGAGGATCGTCGGCGCGACCTGTTTCGTGCCGACCGTGTCGGTCACCGTGCGTGCGCGATGCAGGCCCGGGTACGACACGAGCAGGCCGAGGTGGCTGTCGTCCGGCGCGTTGCCGCCGTGCTCCTCGTCCTTCTTCGTGCTCGACGTGTAGATCACGCCCGGATTCGGCTGGACGATGATGTCCGGCGTGCGGCCGTTGGCCGGATCGCCGAAGCGGTCAGCAAGCGCCGCGCCGTACAGCACGTACGCCTGCGAGCCGTCCGCGCAGATCCCCGGCGCGTTGCAGCTGAGGTTCGCCTTCAGCGTCTGCACCACGGCCGTGCGCTGGTTGCGGTCGCGCAGCCAGATCAGGCCGACGTCGTCGGTCTGCACGAAACCCGTGTCGACCAGGCCGGAGCCGTCGTTCAGGTTGCCCGTCTTCGTGTTGTTCTGGCCGAAGTTGCCGTTCGGGTCGACGTAGTTGTTCGCTTCGAGCAGCTTCGTCAGCGTGTCGCCGTTCTTCACGAGCTTCGTGCGATCGGTCGGCGACTGGCCATGCTTCGCCGTGACGATCACGGCCGTCGACGCATACAGGTTCGCCTGCTTCAGCGCCGCGACGATATGGCCGATCGAGTTGTCGACGTACGTGATCGCGTTCGCGACCTGGCCGTTCGGCGTGAAGTTCGCATCGAGATAGCCGCCGCCCTTCGCGACCGGCGCCTTCTGCGCGACGCTGAGCGTCTGGAAGTTGCCGCCGAACAGCGTCGGCACCGGCGCGCTCTTCGTGCCCGTCGAGTCACGGCCGTTGATCTGGTTGATCAGCGCCTGCACGTGCAGGTTGTCGAACTGCGCGGTATGCGAATAGACGTCGGTGTAGTCCGTCTTCGTCACCGGGTCGATCGAGTTGATCTCGGTGCGCATCAGGTCGTCGACGCCGGTGCCCGACGGCCCGTTCAGCCAGTCGTAGCCCCACGCGTGCTTGTCGGCCCATGCGGTGGTCGCGTTCGGGATGCCGGCCTTCACGGCCTCGAACACGGTGTTGGTCTTCACGTAGTTGTGCGGATAGACCGGCACGCACTTGCCGTTGACCTTCGCGTTCGGGATCGCCTGCGGGTTGAACGCGCCGCCGCCGTCGAGGTGGACGAGCGCGCCGCCGTTCTGGGCATCGATGCCGGTCGTCTCGTCGAACACGACGTTCCAGCCCTGCTTGCCCGAGCAGCTCGTGTCGCCCGGCGCGTACAGGTTGCGATCGTACGACACGTCGTAGAACAGGCCGGCCGTCTTCGGCGAGCCGCCCGTCACGAGCGCGGCGAGGCCCGGGAACGAATCCGACAGGCCCGGCGTATAGGCATTCGTGTACGTCACGCCGCTTTTCGCGAGCACCGCGATGTTCGGGCACGTGTTCGCGCCGATGCAGCGCGCGAGATCCTGCTCGTGCAGGCCGTCGACGCTGATCAGCAGCACGTGCTTCACGACGCGGCTCGCGTGGCCGCGATCCTCGCCCTGACTGTCGCCGTCCTGCTGCGCGGCGTGCGCACCCGCACCGGCGAGCGCCAGCGCGCCTGCCACCATCGCCACCACCTTCCGCTGCTTACCAAGGAAAGACATGATCACCCCACCTCTTCGATTGACGTTGAACTGCGTGACTTGCCATCAGGCGCGCAAGAATATGGGCGCGTCGTGGGTCGCTCGCATGAAGCGGGGCTTTCTGTTTTCTATCAAACGTAACCAATCGCAAGTGACACGAATCGGTCGCAAAGCAAGGTGGCCTGGCGCACATTGCGACGGGGCGCGCTCACCTGCCGGCACTACACCGGTGCATCGGTCAAACCGCCGGCAACGTCATCGGCCGCACGATTTTTTTTCCGGCTTGGCGCACGACTATTGGTGTGTGATAAAGGGTTTTCCCTGACCCGGAGCACGAGTATGTCGACCCTGGAAGCCCTCCGGTTCGTGCTGGACGATGCACGCACCCCCGAAATCATTCGCCACCACGTCGTCGACGCGTTGCAGTACGCGTTGCGCAACTACGGACAGGTGTTCACCGCGAAGGAAGTCGAATGGCTGGCGCAGTGGGACGACGCGCGCCTGCCGCTGGCTGCCAAGAAGGAGTTGGGCAAGCGCGAGGAACCGGCGATCGCCGCGCGCTGAAAAAAACGCGCCGCCGCGCCCGAACGGATGAACGGACGCGGCGGCGGATGGCTCGCTTACTGCAGGCCGAAGTCGACGCGGGTGGTGGCGCCCTTGTCCTCGATGCCCTTCGCATCGAGCTTCGGCGCGACGACGAACACGCGGCTCGAATCGATCTTCCCGTCGAGGTATTGACGCACGGCCTGCGCGCGCTGCTGCGCGAGCGCACGCAGCGCGTTGTCGTCGGCCGGCGCATGGTCGGCGAGCGCCTTCTTCATGTCGGCGTCGGGCAGCGTCTTCTGCAGGCCGATCACGTTGCGCGGCTTCTTGAAGTCGGCGGCCTTGTACGCGCGCGTCAGGTACTTGCTGTACTCGGCCGGCTCGACCTTCACCGACATCGGGTCGATGCTCTCGCCCTGCCCGACCACGTCTCTCAGCTTCTGCTGGCGCACGAGCCGATCGACGTACGCGTCGCCGAGCCCCGACGTGTCCTTCGCCGGATCGACGCGGCCGATCAGGTCGAGGCGGATCGACGGCTTCTCGGTCAGCATCTTCACGACGGTGTCGAGCTTCTTCTGCTGCGCGTCGTCGAGCTGATACGAGCCCGGCGCGAATTCGACGTAGCCGAGATCCTCGCCGCCGCCGCCGAACGCATGCGCGAGCAGCGAGAACGGCGACGTGACGGCCTTCGCGATCAGGTTCAGCACCGCGCGCCAGATCAGCCCGCCGACGCTGAACTCCGGATTCGACAGCGAGCCCGACACCGGCAGGTTCACGTCGATCTGGCCGCGCGTGTTCTTCAGCAGCGAGATCGCGAGCTTCACCGGCAGCCGGGTCGCCGTGTCGTTCTCCACATGGTCGCCGAACGTGAGCTGATCGATGAAGATGTGGTTGTTCGCCTTCAGCTGGTCGTTCGCCAGTTCGTAATGCAGGTCGACGTTGAGCTTGCCCTTCGTGATCGGGTAGCCCGCGTACTTCGCCGAGTACGGCGTCAGGTTGGTCAGCTCGATGTCGTGCGCGGTCGCGGTGAGGTCGAGCGCCGGCTTCTCGGTCAGCGGGTTCACCGAACCCTTGATCGAGATCGGTCCGTTGCCCGCGAGGTTCGCGGCGACGTCGACCGGCGCGGACGTCGTCGAATCCGTGCCGAACGCGCCGACCGTGCCCTTGATCGCGACGAGGTTCGCCGTGTAGTTCGGCTTGATGAAGTTGTCGGTGTACGTCACGCGGCCGTTCTGCAGCAGCAACTCGCCGAAATGCATGCGCACCGGGTTCTGCGGCGGCGGCGCGGCCTTCACGACCACCGTCGCCGAGGCGGCGGCCGGCACGGACGCCTGCTGCGCGGCCGCAGCCGACGCGGCCTGCGCGGCGGCCGGCGGCGTCATGCCCGGCGACAGCGGCACCGGCTCGCCCTTGCTCGCGTCACGCGTGAGCGACTGCGCGGGGCCCGTTTCCTTCGCGACCACGTCCTTCAGGTTCAAACGCCCCTGCGCGTCGAGCAGCACGCGGCCGTAGAAGTTCGAGAACGTCACGCGCGCGGCATCGACGTCGGTGCCCTTCTCGTCGTAGTTCGCCTTCAGGTTCGTCAGTGCGAGCGAGCGCCAGCCCGCGAACGGGTCGGAGGTCGCCTTGTCGAGCATCCGCACGTCGACCAGCGCGACATCGCCGCGATAGGTCGCGCGCGGCGCGCCCTTCACCTGCGCGAACGTCAGGTTGCCCTGCGCGTTGAGCAGCGCACTGGCGATCGTCGCGTTCAGCGCGCTGCCGAAATACGGCTCGAACGCGGCCGCGTCGAGACGGTTGCCGTTGACCTTCAGGCCGAGCTTCAGCGGCTGCGCGGTCACGTCGCCCGTCACGTTCAACGAACCCTTGCGGTTCAGCGTCGCCTTCAGTTGCACGGGCAGCGGCTTGGTCAGGTCGTCGCTGATCTTCTGCACCGACAGGTCCAGCGGCTTGATCGCCAGCTTCACCGGGCGCGGCGTCGACAGGTCGGTGAAGTTCGCGGCAGAATCCTTCACGTTCAGCGCGTCGATCCGGTAATGCCACGACGGCGCGGCGGCCTCGGCCTTGCGCGCGACCGTGCGCTTCGGCACCGCAGCCTGCGCGGGTTCGGCCAGCGACGCGAGGTCGATCTTGCCGTCCTTCAGGCGCTGCACGTCGAGCGCGAGCCCGCTGACGTCGACGCTGGCGATCTCCGCGATGCGCGTGGCCACGTCGACCTTCGCGATCTTCGCGCTCGCGTCGGGCAGCACGATCGCGGGTGCCTTCGCATCGGGCGTCGCGATCTTCAGCGACTTCAGGCTGACCGTGCTGTCGGCAACCTGTGCGGCGAGCGGCGTCTTGCCCCAGTCGGCCTTCGCGTTGACGGTCGCGCCGAGCGTGCCGTCGAGCACGCGCGCCCGCGTCGCCTCGCCGAGGTACGGCTGCAGCGCCGGCAGCGCAAGCGCGGCGACCGTCAGCTTGCTCTCGACCTGCTTCTCCGCGAGATTGAACGAGCCTGCGGCCGTCACGTCGCCGCCGCGCGACAGCGACGTCGACAGCGTGTATTTCGCGGGCGTCTTGCCTTGCATCGTGAAGCCGTCGAGCGTCGCGGCGAGCTTCGTGAGCGACAGCGCGGTCGGCGTCGCCGGCACGCGGTCGTCGACGTTGACCGTGCCGCCGTCGATCGCGAAATGGCGGATCGTCAGGTCGAGCGGCGGCGCCTCCTTCGTTGCAGCTTCGACCTTCGCGCCGCTGGCGGTGGCTGCGACCGCGGCGGAAGCCCCGGTTGCGCCCGACGCCGCCGGCTTGCCTTCGGCGGCCTTCGAGGCGGCTGCCGGCTGCGCGGCGAGCTTCTCGACGTTCAGCACGCCCTGCTTGTCGCGCGCCAGGTCGACCACCGGCTGGTCGATCCGGATCTCGTCGAAATGCATCGCGTTGCGCAGCGGCTCGAGGCTGGCCGCCGCGACGTGCACGCCGCGCGCGGCGAACAGCGGCGCGGACGCATGGTCCGTCACCTTCGCGTCCTTCAGGTCAACGGTGCCCGACACGCGCAGCGCGGGCGTCTCGCCGCTCATCACGAAATTGACCGCGAGGTCGCTGCTCAAGAGGCCGCTCGTCACGGCCACCGGCAGCTTCGCCGGCACGTACGAGATCAGCTTCGGCACGTCGAGGCCGTCGAATTTCAGCGCGATCTCCGATTCGCGCGACTGCGCGAACGGCTTGGTCTTGCCGTCGATTGCGATCGGGCTGCCGTCGAAGCGCGCGCGCAGCTTCGGCTCGACGAAGATGTCGGTCTTCGAGGCCAGCGTCGCGATGTACGGAATGCCGAGCGTCCAGTTGTCGACGACGTGCTTTTCGTTCAGCAGGCGGTCGTCGAAATCGATCCGGCCGTTGTTGACCTGAATGTTCGACACCGAGAACTGTGTCGGCTTGCTTTCGGGTTTCGGCGACGGCGTCGAGAACTTCTCGATCAGGTCGGTGAAGTTGAAGCGCTGCGCGTCGTAGCGGACGATATGAAAACGCGGCGAGTCGAGGCGCACTTCATTGACGATCGGCGCGCCGCGAAACAGCGACGACCACGACGGCCGCACGACGAGCTTCGCGATGTCGATGAAGTCGCCCTGGCCGCCTTTGTCGCCGAGATGGATGCCGTCGGCTTCGAGGTTCAGCGTGTAGGGGTTCAGCGCGATGCGCTGGATCGTGGCGGGCCGGTCGAGCTGCTTGCTCAACTGCTGTTCGGCGATATGGCGGATCAGCGGCGGCGCCGCGAAGAACCCGAGCAGTCCGAATAAAACGATGAAGATCAGCAGGCCGATGCCGATGCGCCGGGCCCGGCGCGAGCGTGTAACGCCACCGAGGGCATGGAGGGTCGAGGGTACGGTTTCTTTGTCTGCGCTTGCCATGCTTGAATGCCTCGGGATGGAATGCCGGGCCGCGCCGGAGAACCGGGCGGCCGCGCACGCTATCCCGAAAGTATAGGCTCAGGAGGTGACGGTACGGGGTTCGGGCGCCGTCGCGCCCGCCGGTCGGACAGCGCCGCCGGTCATCCGTTCATTTCCGGACGATGACGGGCGGCATCCACGACCCGTCGCTCGCCTGCGGCTTCGGCGCGTACAGGCGCAATGCGAGTGCGAAATCGGCGCGCGGCGCCGGCAGCCAGTTGGCCGCATGCGTGCCGCCCGGCGACGCCGACACGACGATGTCGATCGAGCCGTCGTGGTTGCGGCGCAACCGGTCGCGATCGCCGAGCGAGCGACGTGCCGACCCGACGTCGGGCAGCGCGCCGTTGGTCGAATAGGGTGTGAGCGTCCAGAACGCGCGCACCGGCGGCAGCGCGCCCGGCGCGAAATGCAGCACGTAGCGGTTCGCGCCGTTCAGCGGATGGCCGTCGCTGTCGACGCGGACGACCGCGAGCGTTTCGTCGTCGCGCGTCGCGGTGCCGAACTGCGTGTAGGCCGCGTACGCGCGCAGCGTGTAGTCCTGGCCGTACTTGCCGGCCGTATCGCCGATCCAGCTCCAGCCGTTCGCGTTCAGCAGGTTCGACGGCGGGGTCGAGAGCCGCGCGCGCGCCTCGGCGACGCCGGCCGTCGCGGCCGCGAGGCGGTCGCCCGTCCACAGCACCGGGTAGCCGGCCGACACGCCGATGTCGCCGAGCAGTTCCTGTGCGTGCGCATCGTCGGCCGGCGCCGGGTTGTCCTGCAGCGCCTGCGCGAAGCGCGTGAAGAACGCCTTCGGATCGAGTGCGGCCACCTGCTCGGCCGGCGTGCCGCCGCCCACCGCTTCGGACGGCGCGCTGCCCGCATGCACCGCGACCGACGCGCCGCGCGCCGCGCCCGTGTAGACGGACAGCGGCACCACGCGGATCGCGCGCTGCAGTTTCTTCACGTTCGTCAGGTCGCGCCCGCCGCTCGTCTGCAGCCGGACTTCGAGCCACGCATTGGCCGACGGCACGTCGATCCGGACCGCGCCCTTCGGCAGCGTGCCCTGCCAGTCCTTCGCGGCGAAGGCAATCGTTTGCGATCGCGCGCCGCCGCGTGCCCCGCGTGCGGCCACGCTCGACGACGACCACAGCACGTTCGTCCACATGTCGAGTGCGCGCGCATCCCAGTAGCGGCCGCGCGTGTCGGGCAACGTGACGATCACCGGTTCGGTCGCGACGTCGAGCCAGCCGGTCGAGTCGAGCGTGTCGACGCCCGGCAGCGGCGGATTGACCGCGCCGACGGGCGGCAGCGCCTGCGCATGGCGCAGCGTGTTGAGCGGCGCCTGCCCCGGTTGCGCGCCGTCGCCGCCCGTCGCCGCTTCCTTCGCGACGTCCATCAGCACGAGCGGATACGCGTAGACATAGGAGTCGGCGACTTCCGCGCGCATCCAGCCGGTTTTCCGCTGGATTGCGTCCGGTTGCGACGCGCACCCCGCTAGCAACGCCATGATGGCGAGCGACGCGCACGCGCGCCGCAGAGAAACTGATTCCTGCTGGTTTTCAATCATCGATTACTGGCCGAATATCGTTCTTTTCAGTCAACGCCTTGTTCGACTTGCGAATGGCGAAAGCAAGGCACCCCAGCCTGCCCGGACAACCGTCTCGCTACGGTTCATAACGGTGGGCGCTGATGTCAGGCCGGTATCATAGCGCCTCAGGGCATCCCCCAATATGCCGATTAGCGGGTGGCGCGTATTCGCGGGCTGACCGGTCCCAAATGTTTCGCCGGATCTTCAGGAAAATTGGGGCGGCATTGAGGCGATGTCGGCCGACTTCGGATCGGTCTCAGTAGCGATTGAGTTGCCATCTGGATTGACAGATGGTGTCACTATTGACACCATTCAGCATGGCAAGCGATTGGAAGATCCTCGAACAAATGAGGCGCGAGCCCGCGAATGTGCGATTCGGCGATCTGTTCAAGGTCTGCGAGGCACACTTCGGCCAGGCCCGCCAATCCGGTTCGAGCCACGCCATTTTCAAGACACCGTGGCAAGGCGATCCTCGAGTGAATATCCAGAACGATCGCGGGAAAGCCAAGGCCTATCAGGTGCGGCAGGTTCTCGACGCGATCGACCGACTGAAGGAACAGAAATCATGACTCAAGACCACTTTACGTACCGCGTAACGTGGTCCCCGGAGGACGGGGAGCACGTCGGCCTGTGCGCGGAGTTCCCGTCTCTTTCGTGGCTCGCCGCGACGCCGGAAGGCGCGCTCGCCGGCATCCGCCGGCTCGTTGCCGATGTCGTGCGCGACATGACCGCGAACGGCGAAAAGGTGCCCGAACCGATCGCCGACCGAACCTATAGCGGTGAATTCAAGGTCCGCATCCCGCCGCAGGCTCACCGCGCGCTGGTGATCCAGGCCGCCGAACAAGGCGTCAGCCTGAACCGTCTCGCCAGCGCCAAGCTCTGCGCGTAGCCACGCGATCGCGTGCAAGCCCGTGACGCCCGGCTTTTCTCGCGGAAGCCGGGCGTTCGCTTTTTCCGGGCCGTGGCACCCTGTGAACAAGGATGGCCTTGAGCCGATCCGCCCGCCTTGCATCGCATGCATCACGCACCGCTTGACCTTACCATCATGGGAATGTTGATACTGGGATCATTGGCGGCATGAGCCGCGCATTCAGGGAATCCGACATGACTGAATCACTTGCCTCCGCAGCGCTGCATACGACCGAGCTGAGCATTGACGGCATGCATTGCGGCGGCTGTACGGGCCGCGTGCAACAGGCGCTGGCCGCGGTGCCGGGCGTCGTCGACGCGGCAGTTGACCTCGACACGCACACGGCGACTGTGACTGCGCAGGAAACGGTAGGAGCCACACAACTCGTCGAGGCGGTCGACGCAGCCGGCTACCGCGCCGCCGTGCGCGACCCGCTGCTCGAAGACGCCACGACGCCGCATGCCCATCCTGTCGAAGCATCGCCCGCACCGCTGGCCGCAGCCGCTTCCACGACCCGCCACCCGCTTCCGGCCGACAGCACCACCATCGAACTCGAGATCGACGGGATGACCTGTGCATCGTGCGTGTCGCGCGTCGAAAAAGCGCTGGCGAAGGTGCCGGGTGTCACGCGCGCGTCGGTCAATCTCGCGACCGAGCGCGCCACCGTCGATGCCGCGGCGAACGTTTCCGCCGCGCAGCTGGTGGACACCGTGAAGCAGGCCGGCTACGGCGCGACGCCGACGGTAACGGAGGCCGGCGTCGCCGCGTTCGCGCCTTCGTCGCCTGCCGCGCCCGCCAGCATCGAACTCGAGATCGACGGGATGACGTGCGCGTCCTGCGTATCGCGTGTCGAAAAGGCGCTGGCGAAGGTGCCGGGCGTCACGCGCGCGTCGGTCAATCTCGCGACCGAACGGGCTACCGTCGACGCCGCGCCCGATGTGACCGCCGTACAACTCGCCGAAGCCGTGAAACAAGCCGGCTATGGCGCGACGCCGGTGGCCGGCGCCGCGATCCCGCCGGCAGCCTCCGCCGCCTCCGCCGATCTCGAACTCGACATCGGCGGAATGACCTGCGCATCCTGCGCCGGCCGCGTCGAAAAGGCGCTGGCCGCCGTGCCGGGCGTCGCGCGCGCTTCCGTCAACCTCGCAACCGAGCGTGCGTCGGTGCACGGCGCCGGCGCGCTCGACGCCGCCACGCTGATCGCGGCCGTCACCACGGCCGGCTACCGCGCGTCGCTCTCCGCCGCATCATCAGCCGGCGCCACCGCCGGGGCTGACGCGCAACCGACCCGCCCCGCGCAAGACCCGGACACCCGCAAGCACCTCGAAGCGATTCGCGAACGCGATCTCGTGATCTGGTCCGCCGTGCTGAGCGCGCCCCTTGTCGCACCGATGCTCGTCGCGCCGTTCGGCATCGACCTGATGCTGCCCGGCTGGCTCCAGCTCATGCTCGCGTCGATCGTCCAGTTCGGCTACGGCGCGCGCTTCTATCGCGCGGCCTGGCATGCGGTGAAGGCGCGCACCGGCAACATGGACCTGCTCGTCGCGCTCGGCACGTCGGCCGCGTACGGGCTGAGCCTGTGGATGCTGCTGCGCGCCCCCCTGCATCCCGGCCACCTGTATTTCGAGGCGTCGGCCGTCATCGTCACGCTGGTGCGCTTCGGCAAGTGGCTCGAGTCGCGCGCGAAGCGCCAGACCACCGACGCGATCCGCGCGCTGAACGCGCTGCGTCCCGACCGCGCGCGCGTCGTCGAGTACGGCGTCGAGCGCGACGTGCCGCTGGCGCAGGTACGCGTCGGCACCCACGTCAGCATCCGTCCCGGCGAGCGCGTGCCGGTCGACGGCCGGATCGTGTCGGGCCGCTCGCACATCGACGAATCGCTGATCACCGGCGAAAGCCTGCCCGTGCCGAAGGAGGACGGCGACGCCGTCACGGCCGGCTCGATCAACGGCGAAGGCGCGCTCGTCGTCGAAACCACCGCGATCGGCGCGGAGACGACGCTCGCACGCATCATCCGCCTCGTCGAATCCGCGCAGGCCGAGAAGGCGCCGATCCAGCGGCTCGTCGATCGCGTGAGCGAGGTGTTCGTGCCGGCGATCCTCGGCATTGCCTTGCTGACGCTGGTCGGCTGGCTGATCGCCGGCGCCGGCACCGAAACCGCGATCCTCAACGCGGTCGCGGTGCTCGTCATCGCGTGCCCGTGCGCGCTCGGCCTCGCGACGCCCGCCGCGATCATGGCCGGCACGGGCGTCGCGGCCCGGCACGGCGTGCTGATCAAGGATGCGCAGGCGCTCGAACTCGCGCAGCGCACGACCGTGATCGCGTTCGACAAGACCGGCACGCTGACCGAAGGCAAGCCATCCGTGACCGCGTTCGAAGCGGTCGACGTGCCGCATGACGAAGCGCTCGCGCTCGCGGCGGCGGTGCAGCGCCAGAGCGACCATCCGCTCGCGCGCGCCGTGGTCGCCGCGCACGATGCCGACCTGGCCGCACGCGGCGGTGCGGTACCGTCGCCCGTCGCCGCCGATGCCCGTGCGGTGGCCGGACGCGGCGTGGAAGCGCGCGTCGGCGGACAGTTGCTCGCGCTCGGCAGCACGCGCTGGCGCGACGAGCTCGGCATCGCGGCGGCGCCCGCGCTCGACGCACGCGCGGCGGAGCTCGAGCGCGCGGGCAACACGATCTCGTGGCTGATGCGCGCCGACGCGCCGCGCGCGTTGCTCGCGCTGATCGCTTTCGGCGACACCGTGAAGCCGGGAGCCCGCGACGCGATCGCGGCGCTGTCGGCGCGCGGCGTCGCGAGCGTACTCGTGACGGGCGACAACCGCGGCAGCGCGGCCGCCGTCGCGGCGTCGCTCGGGATCGGCGAGGTGCATGCGCAGGTGCTGCCCGACGACAAGGCGCGTGTCGTCGCCGAGCTGAAGCGCACGCACGGCGGAATCGTCGCGATGGTCGGCGACGGGATCAACGATGCGCCCGCGCTCGCAGCGGCCGACGTCGGCATCGCGATGGCGACCGGCACCGACGTCGCGATGCATACGGCCGGCATCACGCTGATGCGCGGTGACCCGGCGCTCGTCGCCGACGCGATCGACATCTCCCGACGCACGTACCGGAAGATCCAGCAGAACCTGTTCTGGGCGTTCGTCTACAACCTGGTCGGCGTGCCGCTCGCGGCGCTCGGCTTGCTGAACCCGGTGATCGCAGGCGCGGCGATGGCGTTTTCGAGCGTCAGCGTCGTGACCAACGCGTTGCTGTTGCGGAGATGGAAGGGGCGCGCGCGGTGACGTGTGCCGGTGACGGGTGCCGAACGGCCAAATGGCCGTTCGGCGCTTGGCGCTTGGCGAACAGGAAGGATCGTGAGGTCGGCCGGCATTGGCCGATCGCGGCGGGTCGAACCGCCAGCGCACGACGACGCGGCGCCGGCCGGTGGCTTCAGTCCGAAATGACTGGCTTGATCAAGGTCGTCGTGATCGGCGCGAAGCCGCACGCACGATACAGCGCACGGGCCGCCGCGTTGTGATTGAACACCGACAGCCCGATCTCGGTGACGCCGTACCGGCGTGCCTCGGCATCGAGCGCCTCGAGCGTACGCGTGGCCCAACCCTGGCGGCGCCGGGACGGGGCGATGTCGAGGTCGTAGATGAACAGCGTGCGGTTCGGCCCTTCAGGCACGATCGCGTACCAGAGGTCGCCCACCGCGTCGCCGCTGGCGCCGTCGATGAGCACGACGAGGGTCTGGCCGGAGGTACGCAGGCCGTCCGGCAGCAGCGTGTCGAAACAGGCGCGCGCCCGGCTGGCCGCGTCTTCGACAGCATTTTGTCCGGATGAAACGAGATCGCTCGCGTAGCCGTCGATGGCTCGCGTGCGGTACGCGTGGAATTCGCTGGCCGTCATCGGCCGCATCTGCAGCATGGCCCGGTCACCGTGTACGGAATCGGACTTCCAGTGTAGCGGGACGGTCGCGCCGGCGCGCGATGCGGCGGCGGAAAGCGGACAGGCAGGTGCGGCAAGCGCCGCGCTGACAGCGAATCAGCGAATCAGCGAATCAGCGAATCAGCGAATCAGCGAATCAGCGAATCAGCGAATCAGCGAATCAGCGAATCAGCGACGGTACAGGACGATAGGCACGAGGTGCGCACGGCGCACGCGCTCGGCCTCGGCACGACGCGCAGCGTACGAGTATTCGGCGTCGAGCGGCAGGTGCGGGGACACGAAAAGGTCGTCGATCTTTTGCAGCAGGGCGAGGATGAAGCTCATGTGAGACTCCTGACAGATGTGGCTAGGGTTTTCCCTTAGATGGACTCCATTCTAAGGGTTTTCCCTGAACTCTGCCAGCGCACAGCATCAGTTTGCCGCATGCGCATGACGGCCGATCGCCGATACATCACGACGATCCTTGCTTCATCTGGCTCCCAGGATAGGGTCGAAACAATTAACGCGTGCGGCGAGCGCGCTTCGCGACGGCCGCTTCGCGGTTCGCGTTGCGCTGAAGCCGGTCGACCTGAGACAGAAGCGCTTCGTGATGCTCCTCGAGCGTCATCAGCGTTGCCTGCTGCGTCGACAGATCGGCCGCAAGGCGATCGATCCGCTGCTGCTTCGTGGCGACGTCCTGCTTCAGGTGCGCGATCTGCCGCGTCTGCATCACCAGCGCGACGAGTCCGGCCAGCACGACGACGGCCAACGCCAGCAGCAGGCGATTGACGCGGCGCATCTCGCGATCGGCCGTACGCGTCAAGCCGTCCACATCGGCCTGCAGTGCGGCCAGTCGGTCGGTCAGCGGGCGCAGGTGCGTATCCGGATCGAAGGCCGGCGCGGCCGGTTGCGTGCGCTCCGCCGACGGCTTCGTGACAAAGGAGGCAGCGGAAGCCAGCGGCTGGGTGACCGGAGATACGGTGGCGTCGGTCCGCGGCGCGGCGTCATGGGCCTTCGCGGTGTTGGCGGTGTTCGCCGTGTTCGCGGCAATCACCGGCTTGGCCGGCTGCGCCGACGTCTGCGGCTCGACCGTCGTCACCGGGCTCGCCCCGGCCGCCTCCGGCACCGTGCCAACGCTCGACACGACCGGCGCGGATTGCTCCGTTGTCGCTTCGCTTGCACCGGCAGCCGTCCGGCGTTTGCCGCCCGACGACGCACGGCGTTCCTTCGCGGCGTCACCGGAGGATCGCCCTTCGCGGGATTTAACGGCGGCGGCAGCAGCAACAACAACAGCCTTCTCGACTTCACCATCAGCCGCTTGAGATCCGGTCGACTTCGCCTCAACACCATCGGTTGCTTGCAGCTTGGTCGCCACCGTTGCGGCGCCATCGCCCGCAGGCATGTCGCCGGCTTTCGTTGCAACGCCATCAGCCAGGGGAATATCGACCGCCGTCATCGCAGCCGCGCCAGAAGCCGGCACGACGTCAACGTTTGCGTCACCACCACCTTCAGGCGACGAAACGGCATGCGTTACCGTCGCGACTTCAGGCGTCACTGCACCTTCCGCTGCTTCCACATGTCCTGCCGCGGCCAGCCCATCCGGCGCACTGAACCCGTCCAGCGCAGCCTGCCGCCCGGACGCCACATCGTCCGCGACATCGACTGCCGCCTCGGCTTGCGCGCCCGCTTCGTCACGCGCCGCAGCCGGCACGCGCTCGCCCGGCTCGAGCACCGGATCGCCGAACAGGTCGAGCGTCCGTTCGTCTCGCGACGCGTCGCCGGCCGGCGCATTGCCGGACCGCACCGTCGCCCTCGCGGACGTACTGCCCGCGGCAGCAGCCGAGCGCGGGCGCGAACGGGCCGACGAACGATTGGAACGGGAGCGAGGCGAGGAAACGGATTCGGTCACTTCTGCCAAATTACTGTCCAAGAACATCTATCGAATTCCAACTATCTCTAAACAAATCAATAATTTGCATCATCAACCTGTCCATTTTACGCTGACAGAATTCCACCCTATCCAGTGATTTCCGATGGGCGATGTGATGGGCCTGAAACCGATGCTAACCGACAAACAAGCCAAAACGCTCAAACCACCCGACAAACCCGGCTTCGACGGAAAAGTGACCGGACTACTGAGCGGCGCAGACCGCATCGACCCGCGCAATCGGGATCAAGAGGCGCCAGTGTTGCGGCGGCCCTTGCGTTCGAGCAAGCCGCCCGCCAAGTCCACGACGAACGTGAGCCCGGGTGAACGAGTAAAAAGCATGCAATCCACTGGATCAGCAGCCTGGAAGGCGACGTCTTTCCCAGGCTCGGTAACCGGAAGCTCGACGCGATTGGCCCGGGCGACTTGTGCAGACGCCCTACGCCCGATCTGGCTGACGAAGACTGTTACAACCTGCCGTACTCGTCAACGCATGCAGCCGTCATGCAGTGGATGCGGGCACACGGTCACATCGCGGCGAATCCTGTCATGGCAGTCGACTACACCCCTCCAAAACAGTCGACCCAAGCGACACACCAACCGGCAATGCCGTGGCCCCTGGTGCCGCAATTCGTCGCGACTCACCTTGCCCAGCACACACCGGGTCGAACGAAAGGCCCGGATCCAGGTGCACTGTTTTACCCAACTGCGACATGCCACAGGACTCGACGTCCTGCCGCGTGCCGGCACCACCAAAAAGAAAATTGCTTCCGGTGTGAGGTCAATGCTGGAATGGGTGCGGCGCTCGATGGCAAGGTCGACGATGTCACCAACCCGATGTCGACCGAGGGCCTGGCTGATCCAGCCGGGGGGCGGACTGCGCGCACGCTAACGCCGGCGCAGCGCTCCGTCGATACCGACGTGAGGCAGTGCATCAGCCGAAAGCCTTGACGCGAGCGCTCGCGAATTGCGGGAGCGTATCCGGGACATCTGCACCCGCAAAGGCCGCCCCCTCAATGGCGAGCGGCACGGTCACCGGACACTCATTTGACGAGTGAATACAGCAGGGTTCCGGAAAACAACACCAGCAGCATCGACGCAGAACGAAGCAGCGTCGTAATATGCCGCGGCCCGGATGCCAGGACGCTCGTCACGCGCCCCAGGCTGGCCCAGCCCGTCCCGATGGGCACGAGCACCAGCAGAAACGCACCGAATGCCACGACCCCGTTGCCGGCATCATGAAACGCCTGCAATGGAAACGCCGTGCTGGCCAGCAGAAAGGCCTTCGGATTCAACAGCGTGGCGACGAACAGGTTCCGCCACGTCACGGCCTTCGCGCGTTTGTCCCCTTCCATCCGGCCCTGCGTCCACATGTTGACCGCCAGCAACAGCAGGTACGACGAACATGCGACCTTGATCACGGTCAGGACGTGAGGATGCGCCGCGGCGAACGTCAGTAGCGAAAATCCCCACACGGAGATGGCGATGACATAGCCTGCCGCCTCGGCCAGCACGAGCGGCAGCGTTCGCGCCAGGCCGACACTGATGCCCGATGAAAACAGCAACGTGTTGGTCGGCCCCGGGACAACCAGCACCAGAACCGCGTAAAAACACATCGTGATCAATTGGTGAGTATTCAACGTAGCCTCGAACGACGTGTCAGCCGCTTTTTATCAGTATTCCGGATGATGAAGCGATGCCAGATACGGCCGCGCATCGGTCTGTTCGCTGAACTCGAAATTCGTCGCTTCCAGCGCACGGGTCAGCCGGGACGAATCGGCGCGATCGCATCGAATCCCGATCAGCACCCGCCCGTAGTCGAACCCTTCGTTACGATAGTGGAACAGGCTGATATCCCACGCATCGTCGAGTGTCAGCAGGAACTCCAGCAACGCGCCGCGGCGCTCCGGAAACATCACCTGAAAGAGCTTTTCCTGCTCGAGATGCCATGCGTCCGCGCCGACGAGCTGATGGCCATACGTCTTCCACAACGTACTGCCGCCAAGATCCGTGGCCCGGTAGCCAGCCGTTTCCAGGTCGTGAATGATGCTTTGCGCGTCCTCGGCACCCGGCGTCTGCACCCCCACAAAAACCTGCGCTTCGCGTCCGGTCGTGCGGCGGTAGTCGAATGCCGTCACGACACGCTCGCCGAGCTGCTCGATGAGTGCGCGAAAACTCCCGGGACGCTCGGCGATCGATACGGCAAGACGCACCTCCCGGTGTTCACCGATCGTCGAGCGCTCGGCGATATAGCGCAGCTGATCGAAATTCATGTTGGCCCCGGACGCAATCGCAACCAGCGTCGCCCCCTGCAGCTGTTCGCGCTGCTGCCAGGCCTTCAATCCGGCGAGCGCCAGTGCGCCCGACGGTTCGAGAATCGAGCGGGTATCGACGAAGACGTCCTTGATCGCCGCGCAGACTTCGTCGTTGTTCACCAGCACGATGCCGTCCAGATACTGCTTGCACAACGCGAAACTGTGCGCCCCGACCTGGCGTACCGCCACACCGTCGCAAAAGCGACCGACGTGTGCGAGCCGCACCGGCGCGCCGCCGGCGAGCGCCTGACTCATGCTGTCGGCATCGTTCGGCTCCACGCCGAAAATCCTGATCTGCGGCTTCACGCGCTTGACGTACGCGCAAATGCCGGCAGCCAGCCCTCCGCCGCCGATCGGCACGAAAATCGCATCGAGCTGGGTCGTCTGCTGCAGAATCTCCATCCCGACGGTGCCCTGCCCCGCAATCACATGAGGATGGTCGAACGGTGGCACGAAAGTACGCTTTCGATCGTTCGCGCAGGACAGCGCGGCATCGCACGCGTCGTCGAAATTGTCACCGCACAGCACCACCTCGGCACCGTAGCGCTTCACGGCCTGCACCTTGATCGCAGGCGTCGTGTGAGGCATGAACACGCTGGCCTTGCAGCCCAGCGTGTGCGCCGCGAGCGCCACGCCTTGCGCGTGATTGCCGGCCGAAGCGGTCACCACCCCGCGCGCGAGCGCGTCGCTCGACAGCCGTGCCATCAGCGTGTAGGCACCCCGCACCTTGAAGCTGAAACTCGGCTGCATGTCCTCGCGCTTGAGCAACACACGACTGCCGAAACGCTCGGAAAGCCGGGACAGGCATTCGAGCGGCGTCTTGACCGCGACGTCGTAGACGGGTGCGTTCAAAATACCGGTCAGATAGTTGAATTCTGCATGCATGGCGTGATCAATCATGAACTGGATCGTGGCGGTCCCGACGTGTGTCGCGCTCCGCCGCTGCCGCCGACCATGGCGACGAGACGAACGCACCGCCCGTCAGCTGTCGGGTTTCCGCATGGCGCAGTACGACGTTAGGGCAACCGAACAGGTTCGGCGCGATCAGGTTGGCCGCGCGCCGAACCTCGTGCGTCGCGCCGATCGCATTCACGACCGATGCTTCGATACGCTCGTCGACCGTGACCCACGGGTCGCCGCTCACGTCCAGGCGCGGGAAGTGAATCGCGTCCTCGACCGACATGCCGCAATCGACCAGATACGCAATGAGCTGCATGACGGCCGGCATGATCCGTCGACCACCCGACGCGCCCAGCGCAAGCACGTCGCCACTCGCTCGCCGGATCACCGTCGGGCACATGTTCGACAGCGGCACCGCACCGGGCTTGATCGAGTTGGCGTTCCCCGGCCGGGGATCGAACCACATGACGGCATTGTTCGTGACGATGCCGGTTTGCGGCAACGTCACTTTCGAGCCAAACATCGACAATAACGTCTGTGTCAACGCGACCGCGTTGCCATGTCGGTCGACGACACTGATATGCGTCGTGCACGTACCGCGTCGTGCGTCGTCCGTGGGCGCCCCGGCGCCGATACGCTCGGCATAGGTCTGCGCCAGCGCGTCGGCAATGCGCGAAAAGAATCGCGCGTCCGGAACCGCCATGTCGTCGCCGGCCGGTTGCCGTGCGAACAGCGATAGCGCGCGGGCCAGCGCCGGCCCCGCGGTCAGTTCCGATGAGGTCAGGATGGTCGCATCCCGGTAGCACAGTGCTTCGATCTGCTTGATCTCCGCGCCATAGGCGGCCAGATCGTCGATGCACAGGCGCGATCCCACCGCCGCGAAATCGGCAGCGATCCGGCGGGCAAGCGCGCCGCGGTAAAAATCCTCGCCGCCCCGTTCGGCAAGCGCCTCCAGCGTGGCGGCCTGATGCTCGAGCATGATGGGCGGGGCGGCGCCGGACCAGTCCGACGCGGGCACGTGCCCACCGGGCAGATAGCATGCCGCGCTCGCCGGATAACGTGCGAGCCCCGGGGCAGCCGACGCCACCTTCAAGGTCAGATACCAATCGACTTCGAGCCCCTCGCGGGCACAGCGAACCGCCGGCTCCACGAGCCGCCGCCACGGGAGCGAACCGAACTCACGGTGGGCCAGCGTCATGCCGGCAACCTGCCCCGGCACACCGATTGAAAACGGGCCTTCGAGATTTCGATCGTCGACGACCGCGGGCCACCCGAACATGCCCCGTGCGGATTCTCCGGTCAGGCGATAGTCGTCGGGCTCGAGCGCCAACGGGGCCTTCGCCGCGAAGTCGATGTTGAATGCGGTTCCGTCGGCCGGCGCGACGACCATATGCCCCACGCCGCCCAAGCCGCTTTGCCAGGGTTCGAGCACACCGATTGCAAAGCTCGCGGCGATCGCCGCGTCGATGGCGTTACCGCCCTCCTCCAGCACCGCTGCCCCGATGCGTGATGCCTTGTAGTGCTGACTGACAACGATGCCGCCGGAAGCCGAAACCACGGGTTTCCTGATCTGCCAGTTTTCAAAATGAGTCACTTCATGCCTCTGTCGTGATTGAGGGCGCACGTGACGCGTGCGGGCGAAGCCGGGCTGCCGTGACAAGGCTGCAGCGTCCGCAGGACGATCGTGGCCAGGTGATCCAGTACGGCCTGCATTGCCGATTGAATGAAAAAATGCCCACCGTCGAAGCGCGTGATCGAAAATTGCGCCGACGTGAATACCTGCCACGCCAGCGCATCCGCTTCCGACACCAGTTCGTCGTCCTTCCCGGCGAGCACGTGGATCGGTATGCCCAGGTCGCGCGGCGTACTGCGCCACGTTTCCCGGCACTGCAGATCGGCACGGATGGTCGGCATGAAGGTGTCGATGAAGTCTCTGCGCTCGAGCGCGACGGCCGGCAACCCGTTGAGGCGTATCAACGCGTCGATCAACGCATCGCGCGGAAGGATGTGCAGCACGTGCTCGCGGCGCAGCGGCAGGTGCGGCGCGGCACATGCGGACGCGACGAGTGCGGTCGGACGACGTCCCAAGTCGACGAGCCGACGTGCCAGCTCGACCGCGATGACGGCCCCCATGCTGTGGCCGAACAGCGCGAAAGGAATGTCCGCGCGGTCGCTGACGACACGAACCAGCTCATCGACGACGGCATCCATGTGCGTCAGCGCAGGTTCGGAAAACCGGCCCCCCCGCCCGGGCAACTCGATCGCGCACACCTCGAGGTTCGCCGGCAGCGCCTGCCGCCAACCGGCAAAAATAGAGGCACTGCCGCCCGCGTAGGGCAGGCAATAAATCCGCGCGTCAGGTTTACCGTGCGCGGAAAAAGACACGAGACCGCGGCTCGACTTGACGATTTCCGGCATGGCGAATGCGCTCGATCGAGCTTATTTCCAGAACAGCAACGGCACGCACGCCAGCAGCAGCAGCGCCATCGTGCGGTTGTAGATCACGCGCGCGCGCTCGGTCTGCAACAGGGTCTGCATGCCGACGCCCAGCGCCGCCCACACCGACACCGCCGGGAAATTGATCACGATCATCAGGATGCAGATGCCGATCACGGATGAAACGAATCCCTGGCCATCGACCGAGAACAGAACGATCAGGTTCGCGGCCATGAGCCAGGTCTTGGGATTGACGAACTGGAACATGGCGGCCTGAACGAACGAAAACGGCTTCGTTTCCGCCTCTTTCGCGGCGGGCCGCCCGGCGTTCGCAATCTTGTAGGCGAGGTACGCCAGATAGAGCGCGCCAATCACGAACAACGCCAGTCTCGCCGCCGGATACTCGATGAAGACGACCCCGAGCCCCGTTGCGCTCAGCATCACCAGAACGGTCGCGCCCACCGTAATGCCCAGCAGATGGGGCAACGTGCGCACGAATCCGAAGTTCGCCCCCGAAGCAGCAAGCATGACGTTGTTCGGGCCCGGCGTAATCGACAACGCGAGAATATACGCAGCGACCGCCAGTGGTTTGAATTGGTCGATTCCTGATGAAAGAGCAAACGACATGAAGTGCCTCGTGACGGATAGGATTGCAATGGCTGCCGGGAGGCAGCGGGCGTTGATCGTGATTCGCGGTCAACCTGCGATCGGGTTGACGAATTTCTCGATATCTTCCAGTTCGTTGCGCAGCACGCGATAGCTGATCGTTTTTACCGGAGTCCGAAGCATCGGCATATCGATGGTGCCCTCACCCTGCGGCTCGATCCCGAGCTTGCGCTTGACGCTTTGCGCCGAGAGATTGTCGATCGGCGTTTCGAAGCGGATGCATTTCAGCGCGAATCGGTCGAAGAAAATGCGCATGGCCGCCGGATACGAAACCGACCCGATGCCGATGCCGCGATACCGGGACTGCCAGATATGAGCATGCATGACGGCGCTGCATCCCGGGCTGAGATGCGTCAGTTCATGTACGCCGATTGCGCGGCCCATGTGCCGGATCGCCAGGATCGGCGCAGGTGCGGCACCGCTGCGGTTCCATCGCACCAGAATCGTCAGCAGCTCCCGCATCCGGCGCTCGCTCGGCAGCTTGTCGACATCGACATTCATCGACTCCATCAGGGTCGAAGGCGAGCGATACCAGTAGTCGAGACAGGGGGCGATGTCCTGCTCGGCGAAGTCGTCCACGTGGATATCCGACAGATGAATCCGGTTCATGATTGCGCCAGAATGAAGTCGATGATCGAGCGATTCACCTCGGCTGCCTTTTCAAGGTGAAGGAAATGCCCTGCCCCCTCGACGACCTTGCGTGTCAGCGCCGCCGAGAAATACCCCGGCACGCCGTCGCCGACGAAGGCGTCGAGGCGCCCTTCCCGATCGTGCGTGCCATGCATCAGAAGCGTCGGCACCGGTACCGGCCCGGCGACGATGCGTGCCTGCTCCGCATGACGCTGCGGATCACGCAACGGGACGTGGCGGCAACGATATTGCGCGAGCGCAGCCTCGAGCACGCCCGGCTGGCGAAACGTGCGCTTCACCGATTCGATCGTGTCTCGCGGCACGTCCCAGTTTCGGGAAGCATCGCGCCACCACGCTTCGATGAAGGCGAAATCGTCATGGGCCAGTACCTGCTCGGCCGACGGCGACTGGAAGAAGAACGTATGCCAGATTCCCTTCAGGTATTCGTAGTGCAATCGCTGCGCGGCATCGGGACGACTCCAACCCAGTGCGACGAGCTTCGTCACGCGCTCCGGAAACAGGATCGAGGCCGCGATGGACGCCTGCGCGCCCCAGTCGTGTCCGACCAGAATCGCGTGCTCGAAGCCAAGCCCGTCGATCAGCGCGATCAGGTCGCGAGCCATATAGCAGGTGTGGTACTGATCCACCGGCGCTGCGCCCGACGGCGCATACCCGCGCAGGTACGGAGCGACCGCGGTAAAGCCGGCTTCCGCCAGTGCGTCGACCAGCGGCAGGAATGTGAAGGCATTGTCGGGAAAGCCATGCGAGCATATGACCAACGGGCCGCTGCCTCGCTTCAGGTAATGTATCTCGACGTCGTCCGCATCGACCGCGCCGCGCATTCCGTCCGCGAGGGCCGGCGAGCAGGTAGCGTGGCTCATGCGACGCTGCTCAGGCGCTGTTCGACGATACCGGCGAAGCCATCGATCGTCGAATGGTTCATGAAGTCCAGCAGCGATACTTCGATGCCGCATGCCTGCTCGACCTTCGTCACCAGCACCGCCGCTGCCAGCGATCCACCTCCGAGCACAAAGAAATCCGCATCGGAAGCGATGTGCTCGATACCGAGCGATTCGGAAAAAAGGCGCTTCACGAGTGCCCTGGTTGTCTGCATGTCCACTCCGTCGCATTGATCGGAACGCCGCCGTCCTTGCCATCCCGCAGGATGCGGCGCTCCGGATATTTCCCGTGCCGGGCCGTCAGCCGCGACCCTCGAAGGCGAACACCTGCCCTCTCGCATTGTTATGGACACGCTTGTTATGCCCGTAGTGATCCTCTCCCGACACCAGGACCACGCCGTATTTGTCGAGCGAGATGGAACTGCCGTACTCCTCAACGACATCCGTATTCGGATACACCTTCACACCGGTCGGAACGTAACGGCTCGCGTATCCAAGTCGCGTCGTGTCGGTCGTCGAATTCGGAAACGACGAATGCATCAGCGTAGACCAGAAGATCACGCACTCGCCTGCCTGCATCTTGATCGACACCGCCTGCGATTCGTCCGGCTTCCACGACGGATCCTTCTGAAGGGTGCGGTAGTCGTAACCGAAAAAGCCGCGCTTGATCCCGTCCTTTTCCTGGTTATTGATCTTCGACGAGTCGTAGGCCATCTTCTTCGACTCGTCGTAGAACATCTCCTCGTGCGTGCCGGGGATGAAGCGAAGGCAACCGTTCTCCTCGGTCGCGTCGGTAAATGCCGTCCATGCGGTGATGGCACCGCCGAACCGGCTGTCCCCGGGCCAGACGATCTGAGGTTCGCCCGACGCATGCGCGAACGTGTCGGCCTGATGCCAGTCCGTACCCTCGTCGCCCGGATACTTCGGAAACATCTCCGATCGCCAGCACAGCAGGTCCGGGCCCAGCATGCCCGCCACGCGATCGACGATCTCACGCTTGCCGATATGCTCGCTGAGCAGGTTCACGTCCAGGTGACGATCGTAATTGGCGATGGGGCTGGTTGCCGGCAGGTCGTAGATCGCGTATTCCCTGTCGAACAGCTCGGCCCGGATTGCCCTGTAGCGTTTGCGCGCCTCCTCGGGCGAGTACACGCGAAACGGCCCGAAGAAGCCCTGTGCGCGGAATTGAGCGAGTTCGTCCGGAGTCAATGAAAACTGCGTCATGTCGGTCCTCTTGATTGAGTCACTTCGTGCTATTTCTCGACGGCCGTCGCAGCAACGGCCGCCGCGCGATAAAGCTCGGCCCAGCCGGCCAGCGTCGGCGTCAGCATCAGCTTGGCCGTGGGTACGGTCACCCCCAGATCCGCTTCGATCTTGACTTGCAGTTCGACGATCGACAGCGAACTTGCGCCGAGATCAAAAAAATCGTCGTCGTCGCCGACCTCACGATCCTTCAACAACCCCGCCAGCCGTTTCCGAATGGGCTCCTTGAACTGCAGCGATTCGCTCATGCTCCTCTCCAGTGTTGCGGGTCTCCCGCGAACTCATCAGACGCTTCCTGTTGACCTTGCCGTTGGCAGTCAACGGCAGCGCCGCTTGCACTTCAATCACGTCGGGGATCATGTAACCCGCCAGACGCTGCCGAAGATACTGTCGGACCGCCGCCCTGACCTTGGCAGGATCCCCGGGCGACTGTACGAATGCGACGAGCCGCTTCTCCCCCAGCTCGTCCTGGCCGACCTCGACGATCGCGTCCTCGACACCGTCGGCCATCGCGAGCACCTGCTGCACCTGTTCCACCGAGACGCGATACCCGCGGATCTTCACCTGCCTGTCGAGACGACCGAGGAATTCGTAGGTACCGTCGTCACGTTCGCGCACGAGATCACCCGTCCGATACAGTTTCCGATCCTGACCGTCAGGATCGTCGACGAAAGCGGCACGGGTTCGTTCCGGATCGTTCAGATAGCCGAGCGCGAGGCCGATCCCGCCCGCATACAGCACGCCCGCCTCGCCTCGGCGTACCGGCCGCCCGTTCTCGTCGAGTACGCGTACGGTGGTACCCGTGATCGGCTTGCCGATGGGTACCGTTGCGCCCGGTGGCGTAGCCGCCGTCATCGCATGACAGCAGGTAAAGGTCGTGTTTTCGGTCGGCCCGTACCCATTGATCACGGTGAGCGACGGGAACGCGGAAAGCACGGTTCTGACTGACTCCGGCTGAAGCACGTCGCCGCCCGCCAGCAGCACGCGAAGCCCCGCCATCAACGGGAGGCGGTTGCGAACCACGAGATGAAAAAGTGCAGCCGTCAACCACATGACCGTGACCTGTTCATCGCGTACGAGACAGCCCATGGCATTCAGATCCAGCACCGGCGATTCCTCGACCACCAAGGTCGCACCGTTGAGCAACGCGCCCCATATTTCGAAAGTCGACGCATCGAACGTAATCGGCGCCATTTGCAGCACACGATCTTGCGCATTCAGCTCGATGTAGTTCGTCTCGACGACCAGCCGCCGGATCGCCTGATGCGGCACGAGCACGCCCTTCGGCCTGCCCGTGCTGCCGGAGGTAAACATTGCGTAGGCGGGCGAATCCGGCGCCACCGCCCGCGAACATGCAGGCCTGTCGAGAACGTCATGCCGGGTCCACAACACCCCGTCCCGACCGACCTCGACGAGCACGATGCCTTCGAGATCCGGATCGAGCTGCAGATGCGCGGCGTATTCGGGCAAGGTCAGTACGACGCGCGCGCCGAGCTCCCGCAGATGCTCGTTCACTATCGCGGTCGGACCGGCCGGATCGACCGGAACGTAATAGGCGCCGATCTTCAACACCCCGATCATCGCGATCACCGCACCGGGCGAGCGCGGCAGAAGCAGCACAACCGGCGAACCGGCGGCCACGTCGAATCCGTCGAGACAGGCCGCCAACCGATCGGACAGCGCGTCAAGCTGATCGTAGGTGTAACGCGCGCTTCGCGCGGCAAGCGCCGTGTGCGTCGCATGAAGCCGGACCACCTGTCCGAATCGCTCGAGTATGCTCATCTCCGGCTCCAGGTCGACACAAGGCAGACGCTCGTCTCCGGGCGGCAAGACGGCCCGACGCGAACCACGGTGCACGCCGTCATACGGCCTCCCGGCGACCGAGGAACTCGATGATCGAATCGTTGACGGCGTTCTTTTCGCGCAGAATTTCGTAGTGGTCTCCCGGCACCACGACATGTCGCTCGGCATTGCGCAACAGCGCGGCAATGACCCGCGAGCTGGCAGGGCAGACCTGCTCGTCGCCATCGGTCGAAATCACGCGCGTGCGGTGCGGGACTTCGCCGGCGAGCGCCATGAAGTCGGTGCCGCGATACGACAGGTAGTTCAGCCCGTGACGATGCAGGCGAGCGGCCGATGAAAACGGCACGAGAACTTCTTCGTCGAACTCGGTCTTGGCGGGAACCCCTACCCGGCTCGCCGTGAGCTTCTCGCACAACGCGGCCGCATAGTTCAGGCTTTCCGCCGCCAACGGCAGCAGACTGTCCACTTCCCGCTGAAAATTCGATTGAGGGCAGACCGCGGGACTCAGCATGTACTCTCCGCAAACCAGCGCGAGACGATCGATTCGATGCCCTTCGATGCGCGCGGCGACGAGTGCGATGCCGGCACCCGAACAGAATCCGACCACATCCGTCTTGCATACGCCCAACGCGTCCAGCACCGAGCACATGTCCTGAACATGGACTTCGGGCGTCATCCCGCTTTCGTGCGCGGCGGGCGGCTGATCGCACAGCGAGCGACCTTGCCAGGTCACCACGTTGAATTCGCCCGACAGCATCGCGCACAGTGTTCCGGCCGCATCGAGGCGAAGCCCGAACGGTAGTATCAGCGTCAAGAACGGTTTCGCTTCGCGCCAATCCCCGCGAAATACTCGCAGCCGCTCTCCGTCAGACGCCGTCACGAACGATTCGTACATATGCTGGGTTTGCGAATGAAATGGGATGCCTCGTACGACCATCGGCTGAACACGATGCACGTCGGCCTGACTAGTGCAGCAGTTTCCAGCCCGCCTCGTGATACACCAGGAACGTACCGATCGTGCGACGCAGCGACGAGCATCGCTCGACCGCATGCAGATTGCGGCTGTTGAAGACGCAGAGCTGGCCACTCTTCGGCCGCACGGTCAGCGCATCGACGCCCTCGAGCACGCCCAGCGTCTTGTGCTGCGCATACTCCTCGGCCCACTGGTCCAGCTGACGACGCGATTCCGGGCGGATGTTCCACAGAACGAAGCCCGCTTCGTTCTCGGCCTTCTGGATCGTGATGAACGCACCCAGCTGCTCGAGATTGAGTCGAAATGGCCAACGCTCCACCTCGCGCCCGAAGTCGATGCAATCGCAATGCGGCGCAAAGCTGAACGGATCCCCTTCGAAGGGAGGATATTCACGCTTCGTGGCCAGCATGAACTGACTCCAGTTGCCGAATCGCAGGGTTTCCGCACCCAACTCCTTGATGAACAGCTGAATGAAATGCGTCTCGCGCATGTGAAGATTCGCCACGCCGGCGTGCCCGAAATACTCGGCAATATTGCTGACCAGCGCTTCGGATCCTGAACGTTGCAACTGGCCGAGCGTGATGCCCGTCGCATTCAGGGCGCGATGGTACTGGTGGCCGCGCATATCGGGAAACCCGCGATCGTTCCACCACGTATCGATGTCGGCGGGCGCAACCACGTCCAGCAGTGCCGCGGCGACTTCCCGATCGCGCACGCATTCGACGGCGTCGCGCAGCGTCATGTTCCTGCTCACGTCCCGCCCGTCGAACGTCATGAACCGGCCAGCGAACATCGTTTCCATTTCACGTTTCCCGGATAGCTTGATTGATTTTTCAAACTTGATAAGGATGACAAATCAATGGAACGGCTTTCGAACCGAGCGTTCGAATTCCATCGATTCCATTTAATTCGGAGAAGCCGCGATTGATTTTTCGGCGGCACGTGATGCCGTGTTCTGCGGAACAGGCTCCAGGAGGGAACGTCGGTTCCAATTCTGTTGGTCCGCGTTTCCCTGCCCGACACATCCTCATCGTCGTGGAAATACTCTATCCCGGCCCCACCGCGCACGTAAAGTGCCGGGCCATCGCGCGATCGCGCGACTCGACACGCATCGCCACGCAATGGCACGCCGATCGGCAAGCCCGAATGCCGCGCCGTTCACGCGGCCGCAAACCCTTTCGCGACAACAATCCGGCGGCCTTTTTCACCGCGTTGCGAGCGGGGCCGGCCGATCGAATCCAGGCTACTTTCCAAGCCGTCGGCACCCTCCCCGCGCCCCGGTTCCGGAGCAATATTTCGATACTAGTGAGCAATTTTTGCAAAGAAGATGGAGAGCTGCCGTCGCTATGCTTCCAGCTCGACACTCAAAATTTTTTCATTTCGAGGGGGAGAAATGGCCGTTCTCTCAGAGCAAGCTGACGCGCTACGAAGCGACGGACACCTGTCGCCGTTTCCCAAAGGTGAATGCCACGGGACCTTCGGCGAGCTGATGCAAGGCGTGCTGCCGGACGACCGGCACTTCCTGGTCACATTGCCGGTCAACCTGAAGAGCATCGTCGAATTCGAGATCACGCATTCGGATCATGTCGCGGTCGATGTCGGGTTCAAGACCAAGGCGTGTCGCGCGGTTCAGGACTATCTGCGCCTTCACGACTTGCCCCCGGGCGGCATGCTGCATTTCAAGTCGATGTTCGCCGTCGGCAAGGGACTGGCGAGCTCGTCGGCGGATATGGTCGCGTCGATCCGTGCCGCCGCGTCGGCATACGGCCGGACGCCGACGCCCGAGACGATCGAATCGATCCTCCGTTTCATCGAACCGACGGACGGCGTGATGTATGACGGCATCGTCTCGTTCTACCACCGCGAGGTAAAACTCGACGAGCAGCTTGGCAAGACGCCTGCTCTCATGATCGTCAGCGCGGATCGCGGCGGAGAATGCGACACGATCGAATTCAACCGGAAGAAACGCGATCCGCCCGCGGAAGTGCGTGACGAATACCGCAGCATGCTGGCGCGCATGAAAACAGCGATCCGCACCTCGGATCTGCACGCGCTCGGCGAGATCGCGACGCGAAGCTGCGAGCTGTCGCAGGCATTCAACCCTCACCCGCACCTCCCTGTCCTGCGCAAGCTGCGCGCCGAGACCGGCGCGCTCGGCCTCGCCGCGACGCATTCGGGAACGTGTGTCGGCTTGCTCTACGACGCAAACGCAGCCGATACGGCCGACGCGGCCGCTTATGCACGGAAGCGACTGCACGCACTTCGAATCGAATCCACTCAATACACAACGGTATAGGAAACGTACATGCTTCAATACGAATCGTCGCTCGACGCGATGCAGGACGCAGTGCTGTTTCCAATCGAGCGTTCGCTGCACATGGTGTCGTTCAAGGCGATGAAAATCGTGCCTGCCAACTACATCATCAGCACGGCACGCGCCCGCGGCGAACTGCAGCCGGGCGGAACGGTCGTGGAAACATCGAGCGGCAACTTCGCGCTCGGGATGGCCATCGTGTGCAACCGCTTGAACCACCCCTTCGTGGCGATCGGCGATCCCGTGATCGATCCGACATTCAAGCGCCAGCTCGAAATGCTGGGCGGTAGAGTGGAAATCGTCACGGACAAAAAGGGCAGCCAGGGGTACCAGAAGGCGCGACTCGATCGACTGCACGAAATTCTCGATGCCGAGCAAGGGGCGTTCTGGTGCCGCCAGTACGACAACGAGAACAACGCGCTCGCTTACGCCAACATCGCCCACGAGCTGCTGGACCGGATCGGCCCCCGCCTGATTCTCGTCGCGCCGGTCGGCTCCGGCGGCTCGAGCTGCGGCATGGCGACGTCGCTGCGCGCGGCAGGCGCCGACTGCACGCTCGTCGGCGTCGACACCTTCAACAGCGTCCTGTTCGGCCAGGTCGACGGCCCGCGCAAACTGCGCGGTCTCGGCAACACGATCATGCCCGGAAACCTGAAGCATGCGTTGTTCGACGAAGTACATTGGGTCAGCGCGGAGCTTGCCGATCATTTCACGCGCAAGCTCTATGCGTCCACCGGACATTTCCGCGGGCCGACCACCGGCGCCGCCTACGCGGTCGTCCGATCCGTGCGCGACAGATGTCCGGATACGCCGATCGTCTTCCTGAGCCCCGACGACGGTTCCCGCTACGTCGGCTCGACCTTCACCGCGCATCCCGACAGTCCCGCATACGATCGACTTCGTCCGATCGAGATCGGGCACCCGACGGCTTACGATGCGGAGACGGAATGGGCGTGGATGAACTGGAATCGCTCGGACATCCACAGGTTTCAGTGAATCATGGCGATCATCTACATCGAATCAAACACCACGGGGTTCGGGCAGATGCTGCTCGACGCGTCGTTGCACTACGATGAAACCTGCTTCCTCGTGCGCGACCGTGCGCGCTACGCGTTTATCGATCGGTTGCCGCCCGGCGTTCGCGTGATCGATTGCGACACGCAATCGGTCGATGCACTCGAGCGTGTCGTCGGTGAAATCGCCAACGTGCGTTACGTCGTATCGACGAGCGATGCATTCATCGAGAATGCGGCACGATTGTCCGAGCGGCTCGGCTTGCCCGGCAATCCGGGCGCCACGGTCGCGCTGTGTCGAGACAAGCTGCGACTGCAGGACGTGTTGCGCGACCACGGCGTCCCGTACCCGTATACCGCTGCGATCGATTCCGCGGAGGCGGCGCACAATCTGACCTATCCGGTCATCGTGAAGCCGAGGCAAGGCACGGGCAGCATCGGCGTGCGCCTCGTCGAACACGAGCCGGATTTTCCGGATGCGTCCGATGGCGCGCTCATCTGCCAGCGCTTCATTCCGGGAACGGAGTTCTCGGTCGAATCGTTCAGCGATGCCGACGGCCATCATGTGCTTGCGGTCACGCGCAAGTTCGTGACCAAGCCGCCGCATTTTCTCGAACTCGCGCACGTCCTGCCGGCGGACCTCGATGCAGCCACCCATGCCCGCATCGTCGATACGGTACGTCGCGCACTCGATGCGGTCGGCTATGCATTCGGTCCCGCGCACACGGAACTGAAAGTTCACGACGGCACGATCACCGTCATCGAAATCAACGCGCGCCTTGCCGGCGGGATGATTCCCCGCTTGATGGAGCGTGCATACGGATGGTCGATCGCGGATCTATACGTGCGCAGCCATCTTGCGCGCCGCAGCCAGTTCGTCGTGCCGACGCCCGCGTTGCATAGCGCGGTCGCGTTCGTCGTGCCGGAAGTCGGGCGCCGCTATGTCGGCATCGATTTTCCGGACGACTGCGCCGACGCCGGCCTGTTTCGCGAAGCAGGCGTCAACGCCGGCAAGTTCGACTTCTCCGATCGCGCCGGTTACGTCATTTCGTTCGGCCGAAGCGCTGCTTCGGTGCTCCGGCAGGCGCTGTCGCTCCGGAGGCGTTCACGCGTGCTTTACGACGAACCGGATCGGGCGGTGCCGAACCGCGACACGATTCACGACATCGTCTACGAACGTACGCCCGCGTGCTTCGGCAAGCTCAAGACCCATCTTCTCGCGATCGAAAAAGCCCATCTGATCATGTTGCGGGAACGATCGATCCTGAACGCCGAGCAGTTCGACTCGCTGCGCGATGCGGTCATGGCACTCGAAGCGAATCCGGCGCTGTTGCTCGAACACGTTTCCGGACGCGGCGACTACTTCGATTACGAACAGTATGTGATCAGCCGCTGCGGACGGGACACCGGAGGCATGATTCAGGCGGCGCGCTCACGCAACGACATCAACGGCACGCACCTTCTGCTGACCATTCGCCAGGCGCTATCGCACGTCACGGGCCAGGCCGTCGATCTCGGCACGGCGCTCATGCGACGCGCCGCCGATTCGGCCGACATCCTGCTGCCGATCTATAGCCAGTACCAGACCGCGATGCCCGGATCGGCCGGGCATTACCTCGTCGCGCAGTGCGAAATACTGCTCGGCACGCTTGACGCGCTCTCTTCGCTGCGCGACGGCCTCACGGTTTCCCCGCTCGGCGCATGCGCCGGCGCGGGCACGACGTTCGCCACCGACCCGCAATGCACGGCGACCCTGCTGGGTTTCTCGGCAGGCCCGCTCAATTCGCTGAGCGCGATCACCGACAAGAATCCGGCACTGCGCTGCGTGTGCCTGCTGGCGGAGCTGAGCGGCAATCTGAACCGTATCGCGACCGACCTGCAGCTCTGGTCGATGCGCGAAATCGGGCTCGTCACATTGCCGGACGGCATGTACGGCGGCTCGTCCAACATGCCGCAGAAACGCAACCCGTACTTGCTCGAATGGTTGCGTCTCGGTCACGACCGCATCGTCGGACATTGCGCCGCGGCACTGTCGTCGCTATCGCATCTGCCGACCGGCAACTCGTATCAGGCCAGCCGCACCGCGGTCGAAACGGTCGCCGAGATGAGCGGACTCGTCATCGACATGCTGAGGGTGCTCGTCTATGCGATGAACGAGATCCGATTCGACGCCGACGCCGCACGCCGCGCGATCGAAATCGGGAATGCAGGCGCGACGCTCGTCGCGGAATCGCTCGTGCAGCAACGCGCGGCATCATTCAGGGATGCCCATGCGGCGGTCGGACGCGCACTGTCCGGCGTGCCCGGCGCCACGTCGGATTCGCTCGACGCCACGGCGGCAGCGATGCTCGACCGCGTTCATGCCCGGCTGGAAAGTGCAAACGTGTTCGACGCGCTCGACGGCGGCGGTGGGCCATCGACGCGGAACACGCACGCGGCGGTAGCAGTACTCGCCACGCGCCTGCTGGATCAGCGCCGGCGCCAGCGATCCTGCGAGTCCCGCACCGCTGCGACACAACAGGCGCTCGATCGCCGCTTCATGAGTGTGCTCGCATGACCAACGTCACGTTGCTCTGTTCGGACGGTCCGCATCATCTCTATCTCGCCGCGGAGCTTGTTACCGCGTTCGGACGCGTTCGCGTCATCGTCGAGCCCGGGCGCGAACAGGCATCTCGCCTGTTTCGCAACGGCAACTATCGTGCGTATCTGTGGACTCGCTATCACGAATGGCGACGCAGACTATCAGGATACGACGCGTACCGCCGCCGCTATTTTCTTCGCGACGACGAACTGCGAACCTGGGACGCACTTCGACGTCACGCCGGTGTTCGATATCTGGAAACGTCGTGGATCAACGACACGAGCGTGCTCGACGCACTGCGCGAGGACATGTCCGACGTCTATATCGTGATGGGCACCAAGAAGATCGGCGAGGCGTTGCTGTCGCTCGTACCGCCCGGGCGCATCATCAACATCCACGGCGGTCACCTGCCGTACTACCGGGGCAATCACTGCTTCTTCTTCGCACTGCATCACGGCGAATTCGACAAGCTGAGCACGACGATTCATCGCGTGTCCGCCGGCCTCGATACGGGCGCCATCATCAGCCGTCATCCAGTCCGGTTCTCCGACGGCGACAATTCGGAAACGCTCTATTCGCGCGCCGAACGAGCCGCAGTGGACAGTCTCGTCGCCCGCTTGAAGCAGAACGCCGATCTCGCGACGTGGCACAGCGAACCGCAACCGGACGTCGGCTCGACCTACCGCATGCGCGACCGCGGCCCGCTCGTCGAGCTTGCCCATCACCTCGGCGCAATTCGCCGACGGCGCACAGCGGCAGGCGCGAATCGCGACAAGGTGAGAGGCTAGATGAACGTCGACGCCGCGCTTGTCGCCAAGTTGCTCCAGATCGGACTGTTCTCGATCCCGCTGATCATCTCTCCGGGGCCGAACAACCTGATGACGACCGCCAACTGCGCGCAGTTCGGGTATCGACGCACGCTGCCGTCGTTGACCGGCATTTCGGTTGGCGTATTCGTCCTGTTCATGGTCATCGCGCTCGGGCTGTCCAGCGTGCTGAGCCGATACCCGTTGCTGCACCCGGCGCTGAAGGTGGTGGGCACCGCGTACATCCTGTACCTGGCCTACAAGCTGTACACGTCGCAGCCGACGCATGCCGGGAATCTCTCGATCGAGCATCCCATCACGTTCGGTGAGGCCGCGCTGCTCCAGATTCTGAATCCGAAAATCTGGCTGCTCGGCGCCAGCGCGACGTCAACGTTCCTGCCCTTGACCAGCAACCTGTACGTCGACGCAACGCTCCTGTCGCTCACGCTCGGGATCATTTTCTTCCCGTGCAACTCGATCTGGGCCGTATTCGGCCTCGTGATGTCGCAAGTCCTGCGCGGCAGGGCACTCCAACGAACACTGGCCCTGCTGTCCGCCTCTTCGATCGCGTTTCTGCTGTTCTGAACGTTCGCCATGATCCACTTCAGGAAAACTCACCCGTGAAGCACATCGTTCTGGCTTTCTGCACCGATCTCGACAAGGATCCGGTGTCGGCGCACGTGCTGGCCCGGCTCCTCGGCTCCGGCATCGACTGGCAAGCCGAAGGCACCCTGGACGGACATCCGGTACTGCGCGCGCAATCCGGCGGCGTGCGCTACGACCTGCTGCAGCTCGACCAGGTGCTCAGCCACGACTACCGACGCTACGCGCCACGGGTGAACGAGGCCTTCGGCGACGCCGACGCGATCGTTATCGTCAACTGGCATGAAGGGAAAAATGCGCCCGACCGCATTTTCACGGTCCAGACAACCGGCGACATGGAAAGCGGCACGTTCAGTCCAGTCGATCCCGCCATCACGCGCAGCCTGTTTCTGGCGGTCGAACACGAGCGTCGGAAAGCGGGCCTGGATTCGTATTCGACGTGGATGGAAGCCACGCACTGGTCCGGCCCGCTCTACGGCGCCCAGCCCGGCAGCCTCGTCTCCGCGGTGACGCCATCGGTCATCGATCTGGAAATCGGCAGCACGGCGGACGCGTGGGCAAACCCGGATGCCGCCGACGTGCTTGTGCGTGCACTGCTGACGGCGGGGGAACACGCGGCTCAACCGGCGATCTCGCTGCTCTGTATCGGCGGAACCCATTTCGAGCCCGGATTCACGCAGTTGCTGCGCGATTACGGCGACACGCAAGGACTCGCGCTGTCGCACGTGCTTCCCAATCACTGGCTGGTCGCGCACGACTACGACTCGCCGGAACGATTGAAGGACCTGATCGCATGCGCCCGGTCGATCAAGGGCGGTGTCGATGCGATCGCGTTTCACGACAACCTCAAGGCTGCCCACAAGCAGCAGGTGCGCAATCTCGCACAGGAACTTCGCGTCCCCGCCCTCTCGCATCGCAAGTTGAGATCAGCCGACCTGGCCGGCTTGATCCGCGACGCGCAAAACGGTCCCTGACTTGAGCGATATCACTTTCCGCGCACCGCGCCGGGAGAATAGCCGTAATGTCGCTTGAATGCGGTCGAGAACCGGCTGTGCTGCGCATAGCCACACTCGAGTGCGATGCTCATGATCTTCTGGTCGGTGTGTCTCAGCAGGTCGTGTGCCCGGGCCATCCTCAATCCGGTCAAGAACGCGTGCGGAGACTGTTCGAACGTGTTCTTGAATTTACGCAGAAAGTGGTAGCGGCTGAGACTCACGAGATCCGCCAGATGTTCGAGCCGCACCATCTCGCCGAGATTGGCGTTGCAATACTCGCGGATCATGTCGGCCTGCTTCGTCGACAGGCAGCCCCGCGTATCCACGGGCTCCAGATCGGCCTCGGCGTAACCGCGGATCGCGTTGAGCAGAATCCAGCTCATCAGGCTATCGATACCGAGCGACAGCGTCTCGTCGTTCCAGTCGGACTGCGCAATGCTGTGCGCCGCCGCACTGATGACCGGGGAGGCTTCCTGGAAGACCTCGCGGAACCGGTAGGCCTCCGGTGGCTGGCGCAAGGCCCGAAGCAGGCTGGGCTCGAAGTTGCGCATGTCGAAGTAGATATGCAGAAAATTGAGGCGCTCGGTGATTTGCCACTGCGATTCGCCTTCGCCAACCGGAAACAGACAGACTGCACTTTTGAATCCCCGGCGAACGACCTGCCTTCCGTCGACCTGTGCACAATTTTCGCCGCCCGACAAATAGATACTCAGCACGTTCTCCGCCGAGCTTTTATATTCGGTCAACGTATTGCGACCTGTCCATTCTGACAGGGTTATGCCCGACGGCAATTGCATGGATCGAACGACTTCGGCTCCTGCCGAATTCAACGCGCCGCGAACCGTAATCGAGTAAGGACAAGACATGTGTCGCAACAGTGGGTTGTGAATGTGGCGCGGAAGAACGGCTTTCCCTCTTAAAGCGGCATACCGCACGCGCTGTTCGGAATAATCGCCCCACTTTGGGGCGGCGCCCGTCATCCAGCACATCGACAGTCATGCTGTGCCTTTCGGCAAGCGCGATCATGCTCCGCCAGCTTACCTTAAGTTCGCCGCAAGCGGGCGGGCAACCCACTCACGTCGAAGTAAAGCGCTCTACTCGAAAATGACAGACGATGATTCCATTGAATGTCGTTTTTTTATGGTTGCGCCGTCAAAAACCACTCATTTCGGACGATCAAACATCGAGATGCCGAGGCAAGAATTAAGCATTTTCTTGCATCCAGGCATGGATATAAAGACGTCGCCGAATTCAGCAATAGATACGCATTACCAAAGAAAAAATGACCGCACAACTTCCCAAGTGCATGCTTGCGACGACAAAATGGGAAGTCGCACTCGATCGACATGAAACCCTCAAAGCGATTGAAGCAGCGGCCACGCCAGCCACGACAATCGGGCTGAGAATGAATGATCTTGTGAAAGGTGCCGACAAAGTGCCGGCGCCGCCCCATCTCCCGCGATTGCTTGCAACCTGGATGCGGACGAACCCCAGTCTTTGAAGTGGCGAGATGATAGCGCCCCACAAACAGCGCCCGACTGGCGCAAGGTCGCCCACGCCCGACGAATCGTATCGGTGCCCCACCCTCCCCTCGTTCCCGCCATCCCCAGATGGATCGACTGACTTGAAGCAAAGCCTCTCGCGATTGAAGGGTCGAAAAGCAATTCTCCGCAAACCCTTGAAAATCACGACAATTTCGACTCGTATTTGGCGGAGATCAAGAAAATCGGATGGCGGGGCCCGCAAGCGCGGAACCGGATGTCGAACGGAATCGGCGGTCGGCCATTGTCGTACGCCCCGTCGCCGATTCCGCCTATTCGTCGCCCGACAACCCGTTGCCCTCTTCGAAACGCGTGACGCCCTTCAGCGCGCGCAGCTTGTCGCAGATCGCCTGGTATTCGAGTTCCGACACCCGCGCGAGCGCGATGCGCACCTCGTCGTGCTCGCCCGTGTCGTCGGCGCGCTGCACGATGAACTGCTTCACCCGCGCACTGTCCGGGCCGAGCGCCGCGTGCAGCGAATCGAAGTTCAGCGTGCCGCCCACGACCGTCAGCGCGAGCTGGCGCCGCTGGCGCACCGTGAAGTAGCGCCGCTCCAGCGGCTTGATGCCGGCCAGGATGATCAGGATGATGATCGTCGCCGAAATCGACGCGACGTAGAGCCCGCCGCCCACCGCGAGGCCGATCGCGGCAACCGACCACAGGCTCGCGGCGGTCGTCAGCCCGCGCACGATCTCGCCGCGCAGCAGGATCGAGCCCGCCCCCAGGAAGCCGATGCCCGATACGACCTGCGCGGCGATCCGCGACGGGTCGAGCACGATGTGCTCGCTGCTGCCGAGCACGTCGGCGAACCCGAACGCCGACACGATCATGATCAGCGTCGAACCGACACAGACGAGCATGTGCGTCCGCAGGCCGGCCGCCCACGACAGACGCTCGCGCTCGAAGCCGATGACGCTGCCCAGTGCCGCCGCGAGGACGAGCCGCATCACGAGTTCCAGGTTGCTCAGCATGCGATTTATCTCCTTTTCTGGTGCCGGCCGTGCGGAATGTTTTATCCTTGGCCCCGGCCGCGCCGATCCTCCGGGCCGCGCCGACACGTTTCGAACCCAGCGCTCAACCCCGTCATGTCCGTTTCCGACTCCGCTTCCGCCCAGGCCGCCCAGCTGCGCCACCATTTCGCGCACGTCGTCTTGCCGATCTGGCGGGGTTCAGGGTTCGACCAGACATTACAGTTGCCGTTCGAAGCCGTCGATCCGGCCACCCACGCGCCGCTGCCCGTGACCCGTTATCGCGCGATGGCCTGCGCACGGCAACTGTTCGTGTTCGCGCAGGCCGGCGACACCACGCACGCGGCCACGCTGTTCGACGCGCTGGGCCGCCACTTTCGCGACCCGCGCCACGGCGGCTGGCACTACAGCGTGGACGCGCAGGGCGCCCCGCTCGACACGACCAAGGATCTCTACACGCACGCCTTCATCGTGTTCGCGTGCGCCGCGTGGTATGCGGCGTCGGGCGACGCCGCCGCGCGCAAGACAGCCGAAGAGACCGCCGCGCTGATTCAGGACCGCTTCGCGCCGCACCGCGGCGACGCGCTGCTCGACGCGGCGCGCCACGCCGATTTCTCGTCATCCGGCAGCGGGGCGCTGCAGAATCCGCTGATGCACCTGACCGAAGCGTGGCTCGCGGCGGCCGCCGCATTCGGCGACACGGCGTTCGACGACGCGCTCGCACGCACCGCGCAGGCCGTCGAGCGCACGTTCGTCGACGCGGCAACCGGCTGCGTGGCCGAACTGCCGCTCGGCGCAGCCGACAACCGGTTCGAGCCCGGCCATCAGTTCGAATGGTTCTATCTGGTCGATGCGGCCGGCGCGCGGCTCGCGCAGACCGGGCTCCCCGGCGCGCTGGCGCGCGCATTCGTGTTCGCGGAGCAATACGGCGTCGATCCGCAGACGGGCGGCGTCTGCGCGGCGCTCGACGCGCAAGGCGCGTGCATCGACGGCACGCAGCGGATCTGGGCGCAGACCGAGTATCTGCGCGCGCTCGCGACGCACGGCGGCACGCCGGCCTCCGCGCCGCTCGCGCGGCAGATCGAACGCTTCGCCGCGCGCTTCCTGCATCCGCGCGGCTGGTTCGAGTGCAAGACGGCGGACGGGCAGGTGGCGCGCGCCGACATGCCGTCGACGACGCCCTACCACCTCGAGACCGCCTACGCGGCGCTGCCGGCCGGCGCGTAACCCGCGTCGTCGAACGACGGCGCCGCGCGCTCGCCGCGTGCGGCGCGGCCGTCGCCCAGTTCGAACACCGACACCGCCTGCATCAGGTGCGCGGTCTGGTCGTTCAGCGACGCGGCCGCCGCCGCGACCTCCTCCACCAGCGCCGCGTTCTGCTGCGTGAGCTGATCCATCTGCGTGACGGCCTGGTTCACCTGCTCGATCCCGACGCTCTGCTCGACCGACGCCGCCGTGATCTCGGACATCGTCTGCACGACGCGCGTGATCGACGCCGACACCGTCCGCATCGCATCGCCGGCGCGCTCGACGAGCTCCGCGCCGCCGTTGATCTGCGCGACCGAATCCTCGATCAGCGCCTTGATCTCCTTCGCCGATTGCGCGCTGCGCTGCGCGAGCGAGCGAACCTCACCCGCGACGACCGCGAAGCCGCGCCCCTGTTCGCCCGCGCGGGCGGCTTCCACGGCCGCGTTCAGCGCGAGGATGTTGGTCTGGAACGCGATGCCGTCGATCACCGAGATGATCTCCGCGATCCGCCCCGAGCTCTGCGCGATGCCGCGCATCCGGTCGATCACGCTGTCGACCACGCCGCCGCCGTGGCTCGTCGCCTCGAGCGCCGCGTCGGCCAGCGCGCTCGCCGCACGCGCGCTGTCGGTGTTCTGCCGGACGGTCGCCGTCAGTTCCTCCATGCTCGCGGCCGTTTCCTCGAGCGACGCGGCCTGCGTGCCGGTGCGCGCCGACAGGTCGGCGTTGCCGCCCGCGATCTCGCCCGCGCCGAGGTGGATCGCGTCGGACGCCTGGCGCACCGTGCGCACGGTGCCCGCGATGCTCGTCTGCATCGTGGCGAGGCCGCGCAGCATCCGGTCGATCTCGAACACGCCGCCTGCCCGCACGACCTCATCGAGCCGGCCCTGCGCGATCCGCTCGAAATGGCGGCCGGCTTCTTCCAGCGGCGCGACGACCGCGCGCCGAGCGGCCGCGTAGATCGCCGCGCTCGCCACGAGCATCGCCACCAGCAGCACGATGCCGACCGACTTGAACCAGAGCATGCCGCCGTCGATCGTGTCGAGCGCCGTGCGGCTCGATGCGCCGCCGTAGTCGGTGAAGCGGCGCAACTCGGCGATATAGGCGTCCTGGATGCTCTGCGTCGGCTGGTCGAGGAAGGCCTGGATGTTGTCGGCGTCGAGGAACTGCACGAGTTCGCCGAGCGCGCCGCGCAGCGCGCGATAGCGCTCGGTGAGCGCCGCGACCCGCGCGCGGTTGGCATCGTCGACCGGCTGCGCGGCCGTCAGCGCGGCGAACGCCTTGTCCGCTTCCGCGAGCGACGCGCCGGCATGGCGGATGATGTCCTCGGGTTTCGGGCCGCCGCGCACCATCCGCGTGCCGGCACGTGACAGGTTGATGCGCGCGTCGAGCAACTGCTGGGTCGCCTGGCTGGCCGCCTCGACCTGCGTGATCGCGACGTTCGACAGATCGTCGACGCCGCTGCGCGTCGACTTGAGCGCCCAGAAGCCGAGCGCCTCGATCGCAAACAGGAAGACGCAAAACACGGTCAACACGCCGAGCAGACCCGACGCGAGCTTGATTTTTCCGAACATGGGGGAGATTCCTGGAAAGCGGACGATGAGGCAATGCCCCGGCATTAGCGGCATTTCTTCGTCCGACTTTAGGTACGGACGGCAACGAAATTCACGTTGTCCGCGCATTCCAGCGGAATCCCCCGCAAACAGGGAAATCTACGGCATTCGACGCAATAATCGCGTCGCATCGCGCTGGAAATTGCGCGAAATGCGGACGAATTTCCTTGCTTATCGGCATCCCCCTTCCTAGAGTTCAGCGCAAGCGGGCACTCATTTCGAGGAAAGTCGATGACCGACATCACGGATCACGCGCGCGGCGCATTGCGCGCGCAACCGTTCAGCATGCTGCTGGGCACGGAGCTGATGCATATCGGCGACAACGAAGTGTCGCTGTGCCTGCCCGTGCGCGAGGAACTGCGGCAGCAGCACGGTTTCGTGCACGGCGGCGTCATCAGCTACCTCGCGGACAACGCGCTGACGTTTGCCGGCGCGCTCGTGCTCGGCCCGCGCGTGATCACCGCGGAATACAAGATCAATTACCTGCGGCCGGCCGTGAACGGCACGCTCGTCGCCCGCGCGAAGCTCGTCTACGCGGGGCGGCACCAGGCGACCTGCCAGTGTCATGTGTTCGTCATCGACGGCGATCACGAGCGGCTCGTCGCGATCGCGCAGGGCACGATCAACCGCGTCGGCGACGGCAAGATGCCGGATGCGCCGGAGGAAACGGCGTGAGCGGTTCTCCGCACTTGATGGATCGCCCGTCTTTCCAGAAGACGACGAGCGCGTAGCCGAGCCAAGCGGTCAGACATGCGGACAAGCTTGCCGCTCCCCGTGCGGCGCATCGGGATCTAACGCTTCATCGCGGCAAGATAGACCGCATCGCGCTCGCGTCGACCGACCGCCACGACCAGTACGAGCACTTCCGAATCGCGCACTTCGTAGACGAGCCGATAGCCGACGCTGCGCAGCTTGATCTTGTAGCGGTCCGGATGACCCTGCAGCTTTGCGGACGGTATTCGAGGATTCTCGAGCCGCTCGGCGAGCCGGGATTTGAACTGGTCGCGAACGGTGCGGTCGAGCTTCTTCCACTCTTTCAGAGCAGGTTCGAGAAAGGCAAGCTCAAAGGTCATTCAGCTTGACCTTGACGACCTTCTCCTTGGCGCGCTTGTCGGCCAGCGCGTTGTCTTCGATATCTTCAAGGCGTTCGACCATCGCCTCCCAGGTCTTCGCCGGGATGCAATAGAACGCGGGTTCGTTGTGATTCAGGATCGCGACCGGGAAACCCTCTCCTGCCGCGACCGTGCCCATTGGGTTCCGCTTCAGTTCCGAAACGCTCGCCGTAACGCTGGCCAGGATGGTATGAGGCATGTCGACTCCTTTTTCAACAAGAGATCGATTGTACTCTTTTTGACGCCAAATTTAGCACCATAATTGGCACCCACGACTCGCGAAGTCTTTCGATAATGTGCGTTTCGCGGCTGGCTCAACGACCTCGACATGCCAGTCCGTCTACTCCGCCGCGTCCCCCGCCAGCGGCAAAAACCGCGGCGCCACGCGCGCCCGCACGTTACCGTTCTCATCCGTCCGATAGATCGCGCGCGCCGTGTTGTGCGGATGCACGGCCGCATCGGCCACGCTCAGCAGCGGCGCGAAACACGCGTCGGTGCCTTCGAGCAGCGCGCGCCAGTGCGCGGACGGTTGCTGCGCAAATATCTCTGCGAAACGCGCCTTCAGCGCGGGCCAGCGCGCGCGGTCGTACTGCGACGCCGGATCGACGTCGGTCAGCCCGAGCCGTTCGACCAGCAGCGCATAGAACGGCGGCTCGAGCGCGCCGATCGTCACGCATTCGCCATCCGCGCAGCGATACACGTCGTAAAACGGCGCATCGTGAAAGAGGCTCGGCTGCGCGCCGTCGAGCTGCCCGTTCGCGCGCGCCCACAGCGCGAGCGAGCCGAGCATCGACACGATGTCGACGATCGCGCCGTCGACCACGCGCCCGGGGCCACCGCCGCGCACGTCGAGCAACGCGCAGACGATTCCGAACGCGAGCCCGAGCGCGCCGCCCGCATCGCCGACGACGGTCGGCGGCACCCCCGGCCGGCCGTCACGCGGCGCGGACAGCGACAGCAGCCCCGTCAGCGCGACGTAGTTCAGGTCGTGTCCGGCCGCGGCCGCGAGCGGGCCGTGCTGGCCCCAGCCGGTCATCCGCCCGTACACGAGCGTCGGCTTGCGGCGCGCGCAATCGTCGGGCCCGAGGCCGAGCCGTTCCATCACGCCGGGCCGCAGCCCCTCGATCAGCGCATCGGCCTGCGCGACCAGGTCGAGCGCGGCGTCGCGGCCGGCCGGCGACTTCAGGTCGAGTTCGACGATCGTCTTGCCTTCGCGCAACAGGTCGCCATCGCCGGCCTTCAACGCGTCCGGCGCGCTCGTGCGGCCGGCCGGGCGCGCGATCAGCGTGATCCGCGCGCCCATCCCGGCGAGGATCCAGCCCGCCAGCGGGCCGGGGCCGAGCCCTTCGAATTCGACGATGTGGATGCCGGCAAGCGGCGTGTTCAATGGCATGGCGACCTCGCTGAAATGCAGCCGGGACAGGAGCAACGAAACCTCCCGATTCTATGCGAATGCCTGCGCGCGCCAGCCGCGGCCGGCTAGCCCGCCGCGGCATCCGGCCCCTGCCCGGCCAGCACCTCCCGCATCGCCCGCACGATCGCGTCGCGCTGCGCGTCGATCCGCTCGACCGGCCCGGCCACCCCCATGGCCAGCGGCAGGCCGTTCCAGCCGTCCGCGATCACCATCGAGATCATCGCGGCGCCCTGCGTGACCGTGTGCGCCGAATAGGAATAGCCGAACCGGCGCGTCTGTTCGACCTTGTCGAGCACGACATCCTCGTCGATCGTCCGGCCCGACTTGCCGAGCCGGCGGATGCTGCGCGACACGAGCCGGCGGATCGCGCTGTCCGGCTGGAGGCTCAGCAACGCCCAGCCGAGGCTCGACATGCAGATCTCGCGACGCGTGCCGATCGGCGCGTAGAAGTGGATCGGAAGCGTATGCGCGCCCTCGACCGCATCGATGTACTGCACGTACAGGTCGCTCTGCACCGCGATCACGACGGCCTCGCGCGTGCGGACCGCCAGCCGCTTTGCGACGGCATGCCAGTACCGCCGGCTGCCCGCCGTCGAATCGACGAGCGCTTCGCCGAGATTGACGAGCCGCGCAGTCGGCGCATACGTATGGGTGGCATCGTCGTACGCGAGATAGCCGAGCGCCTTCATGCTGGTCAGCAGCGCCGCCGCGCTCGACCCCGGATAGCCGCAGCGCGTGGAGATCTCCCGCACGCTCAGCGGCCGCTGCAATGCACTGAACAGCTCCAGCACTTCAAACACGCGCGCCGCGCTCTTGACCACGTTTCCGCTCATCCCGCCGTCTCCTCACGCCACCGGGCGAGCCTTCCACATACGTGGAACGGAATTTCCCGCCGCCAACCGTCGTGACGATACTAGGCTTCGGCCCGCGGCGTGAAGTCGCGCGGCACGGAACATTCGGAGACACCATGACAGCCTTTCTGATCCGTGAACGGCAGGGACCGATCCTGACCGTCACGATGAACCGTCCGGAAACACGCAACGCCATTTCGGACAACGATGCGATCGACGCACTGACCGAATGCTGCGACGACGCGAACCGCGACGAATCGATCCGCGTGCTGGTGCTGACCGGTGCCGGCACGACGTTCTCGTCGGGCGGCAACGTGAAGGCGATGCGTGCGTTCATGGAATCGGACCAGCACGACCTCGCCGCGATACGGACCAGCTATCGCCGCGGCATCCAGCGCATTGCACACGCGTTCCAGCACCTCGAAGTGCCGGCCATCGCGGCGATCAACGGCCCGGCCATCGGCGCCGGCACCGATCTCGCGTGCATGTGCGACATCCGCATCGCCGCCGAACGCGCCCGCTTCGCCGAAAGCTTCATCGCCCTCGGCCTCGTGCCCGGCGACGGCGGCGCGTGGTTCCTGCCGCAGATCGTCGGCGCCGCCGTCGCCGCGGAAATGTCGTTCACGGGCGATGCGCTGGACGCACAGGCGGCACTGCGCTGCGGGCTCGTATCGCGTGTCGTTCCCGATGGCGACCTCCTTGCGCACGCGCTTGAACTGGCCGGCCGCATCGCCCGGCATTCGGGCACCGCGTTGCGCCTGACCAAGCGGCTGCTGCGCGAAGGCCGCCACGCGAGCCTCGACACGCTGCTCGACCTGTCGGCGTCGTACCAGGCGTTCGCGCACGCCACCCCCGAACACCGCGAAGCCGTGAACGCCCTGTTCGCCGCGCGCGGTTGAATCCGCGACGCATCGCATGCCGGCGTGCCGGCCAGCCGAATCCCACATCGAAGGAAACATCGTCATGACAAGCAGTCACGAAGGCGCACTCGCTGGCGTGCGCGTGGTCGACCTGAGCCGCGTCTATGCGGGGCCGTTCTGCGCGCAGACGCTCGCCGACCACGGCGCGGACGTCGTCAAGATCGAACCGCCGCAAGGCGACGAAACGCGCGACTGGGGGCCCGCGATGCCGAGCGGCATCTCCAGCTACTACTGGGGGCTCAACCGCAACAAGCGCAATCTCGCGCTCGACCTGTCGCATCCGGACGGGCGCGACGTGCTGTTCCGCCTGCTCGACACGGCCGACGTGCTGATCGACAACTTCAAGCAGGGCACGCTCGAACGCTGGGGCATCGGCTACGAAGACTGCCTGCGCGAGCGCTTCCCGCGCCTCGTCCACTGCTCGATCTCCGGATACGGCACCGACGGCCCGCTGGCGCGGTTTCCGGGCTACGACGCCGTCGCGCAGGGTCTCGCCGGCTTCATGTCGATCAACGGCGAGCCGGGCGGCATGCCGCTGAAGGTGCCGTTCCCGGTCGTCGACTACGCGGCGGGCCTGAGCGCCGTGTCGAGCGTCCTGCTCGCGCTGGTCGAACGGACCCGCTCCGGACTCGGCCAGCACGTCGACATCGACCTGTTCAGCACCGCGCTGTCGATGCTGCATCCGGTCAGCACGACCTGGATGGCGACCGGCGACGTGCCCGTCGCGACCGGCAACGTGTATGCCGCGATCGCGCCGTACGGCGTCTATCCGTGCAAGGACAAGCCGATCTCGACCGGCGCCGGCAACAACCGCACGTTCGCGCGGCTCGTCGAAACGCTCGGCGTGCCCGAGCTGGCGCGCGATCCCCGGTTCGCGACCAACGCGAAGCGCGTCGCGCATCGCGATGCGCTCGATACGCTGCTCAGCCAGCTGACCGCCGAACTGCATGCCGACGACATCGTCGAGCGGCTGCTGAACGCCGGCGTCGCGACGGGCCCGGTGAACACCGTCGCCGATGCGTTCGGCCACCCGCAAGCCACGCACAACGCGATGTTCGTCAAGACCGACACGTACACCGGCGCGGGCGTCCCCGCCAAACTTTCCCGCACGCCCGGATCGATACGCCGGCCGCCCCAGCCGTTCGCCGCCGACACCGACGCCGTGCTCGACGCGCTCGGCATCGACGCGGCGCACCGGGACGCGCTGCGGCAGGCGGGTGTGCTCCACGACACGCGTGCGGACGCCACCGGAAGCGCGTCATGACCCCATCCGGCTCGTTCTCTTCGCTGACGGGCGACGACGCCCCGTCGATCCTGCGCAACGACGACAGCGGCATCGCGTGGCTGACGATCCATCGTCCGCACGTCGCCAATGCACTGTCCGCCGAAGCGATCCGGCGGCTGTGCGACGAACTCGTCACGCTCGACGACAACCCGTCGATCCGCGTCATCGTGATCCGCGGCGCGGGCGAACGCGCGTACAGCGCGGGCGTCGATCTCGGCGACCCCGAGATACGCGGCATGCAGCCGATGCGCGGGCTCGCACGCAACGTGCACGAGCTGATCCTCGAGCTGCGCAAGCCGACCATCGCGGCGATCAACGGCTACGCGATCGGCGGCGGCTTCGAGATCGCGCTCGCGTGCGACCTGCGGATCGCCGCCGACCACGTGTACTTCGCATTGCCCGAAGCGCGCGTCGGCATGGGCGCGAACTTCGCGAGCGTGCTGCTGCCGCGCTTGCTGCCGCGCGCGATCGCGATGGAGCTGCTGTTCACGGGCCGCCGCTTCGACGTGGACGAGGCACAGCGCGCCGGGTTGCTGAACCGCGTCGTCCCCGGCGCCGCACTCGACGACACCGTGCGCGAACTCGCGCAGACGATCGCCGCGAACGCGCCGCTCACGATCCGCCGCATCAAGGAAACCGCGACCCGCAGCCAGGGGCTGCCGGTGGCCGCCGCGCTGCGGCTCGACGTCGGCCCCGACGTCTATGCGAGCGAAGACCGGCTCGAGGGCGCCCGCGCGTTCCTCGAGAAACGCAAGCCGGTGTTCAAGGGACGCTGAGCCCGACGCAGCACGGCGACAAAGCGCACGCAACCGCTCCCAGAACGCGGGCGCGCAAAAAACATGGAACGGAGACACCTTCATGCAACGGAAAGCATTCCTGGTCGGCGTGTGCGTGCTATGCGCCACATCGGCGCACGCGTCGTCGGTCACGCTGTACGGGATCGTCGACAGCTACGTCGAATTCGATCGCGTCGGCAGCCTGTCGAGCGTGCGGCAAAGCGGCGGCGGCTCGTCGACGAGCCGGTTCGGGCTGACGGGCGTCGAGGATCTCGGCGGCGGCACGTCGACGAAGTTCGTGCTGGAAAGCGGCTTCTCGCCGGCCGACGGGTCGTTCCAGGGCGGCACGCTGTTCTACCGGCAGGCCTATGTCGCGCTGCAGAACACGCGCTACGGCGACCTCCGGCTCGGCCGGCAATACACGCCATCGTTCTACGTCGTCTATGACGGCGATCCGTTCGGGCTCAACGAACGGCTGTCGCCGCTCGCGCTGCTCGCGACGTCGACGGACACGATCACCGCCAACACGACGCCGCCGATTCCGCGCTTCAACCAGGCGGTGTCGTACCTGAGCCCCGACTGGAACGGCCTGCGCGTGATGGCCACGTACGGCTTCCCGACGCCGAACGCGCTGTCCACGCAGGCCGGCCGCAACTACGGCGCGGGACTCCAGTACCGGATCGGCGGGCTCTACGTCGGCGCCGGCTTCCAGGGCGACACGTCGGCCGGCAACCTGGCGCCCGTCGTCTCCCCGTCGACGACCCGCCACTACGTGTTCGCGGCCAACTACGCATTCGCGCACGTCAAGCTGTACGCCGCGTTTCTCTATGGCGTCAGCACGGCGCGCAACCTGCCTGCGTTCTCGACCGCGAGCGCCGGTGCGTCGATCGACGTCGGCGCGCTCGATCGCGTGCTCGTCTCGGTCGTGCGCCGCGACGTGAAAGGCTCGGCGAACGACGCGACCGCGCTCGGCATCGGGTACGACCACCCGCTGTCGAAGCGGACGTCGCTCTACGCACGCTATCTCTTCATGAAGAACGCCGGCAACGCCCGCAACACGGTCGTCGTCGGCCTGCAGCCGCAACCGGGCGGCACCGAGCAGGTGTTCGCGCTCGGCCTCGTTCACCGCTTCTGACGGAGTGCTCATGACCCCGACCCTTTCGACCCACCCGGCCGCCGTCGACGATGGTGCGACGCCGGCGCTCTACCGCCGGGTCTCGCGCCGGCTGCTGCCGTTCCTGATCCTCTGCTACACGCTGTCGTTCATCGACCGAATCAACATCGGCTTCGCGCACGCGCAGATGGCGGCCGAGCTGCACTTCTCCGACGCCGTCTACGGGCTCGGCGCGGGCATCTTCTTCATCGGCTACATGGCGTTCGAGATTCCGAGCAACGCGCTGCTTGCGCGGATCGGCGCGCGCAGGACGATCGCCCGGATCATGGTGCTGTGGGGGCTCGGCTCGGCCGCGACGATGTTCGTCACGACGCCCGCGCAGTTCTACGCGTGCCGCTTCCTGCTGGGTGTGTTCGAGGCCGGCTTCTTCCCCGGCATCCTGTTCTATCTCGGCGCATGGTATCCGCCGCAGCAGCGCGCGAAGGCGTTCGCGCTCTTCATGACCGCGCTGTACCTCGCGGGGATGATCGCCGGCCCCGTGTCGGGCGCGATCCTGTCGTACTTCGACGGCGCCGCGGGCCTGAGCGGCTGGCAATGGCTGTTCCTCGTGGAAGGGCTGCCGAGCAGCGTGCTCGGTTTCGTCGCGCTGCGGTTTCTCGACGACCGGCCGGACGACGCACGCTGGCTGTCGGACGCCGACAAGGCCGCGCTGCGCGCCGCGCATACGCAGGCCGAAGCCGGCACGCCGGAGGCGAACATGGCCCGCCCGCTGCTCGCGCAGCGCGATTTCTGGCTGCTGTGCGCGGCCAATTTCGCGATCGCGGCCGCCGGCTATGCGCTGGTGTTCTGGATGCCCGTGATCCTGCATCGCGGCGGCCTGCATGGCGCGATGCAGATCGGGCTGCTGTCCGCGCTGCCCTACCTGTGCGGCATCGTCGGCATGCTCGGGATGGGCTGGCGCACCGAACGCCGGCGCGAATGGCGCGGGCATGGCGCGATCGCGATGATCGCGTGCGCAGCGGCGCTCGCCGGGCTGGCGCGCGTGACCGGCACGACACACATGATGATCGCCCTCTGCGTCGCGGTCGCGACGCACGCCGCGGCGTTACCGGCGTTCTGGGTGCTGCCGGGGCTCGCGCTGCCGAAGCGCTCGATGGCGGTCGCGATCGCGGCGATCACGATGTCCGGCGCGATCGGCGGATTCGCGAGTCCGTTCCTGATGGGCGTGCTCAACACGGCCACCGGGTCGATGCGCGGCGGACTCTATTTCAACGCCGCGCTGCTCGCAGCCGGCGCCATCGCGTTGCTGTTCACGCTGCGCACCCGCGCATCGTCTCGTCCGGACGCGAGCTGACCGCGTCGGCCGTTCCTCCCTCACTCTCATCGACCCTCATGAATTTCGACCTCGAACTCGACCACCGGATGATCCGGGACCTCGTCGCACGCTTCGTGAAAGACGAACTGATTCCACTCGAAGCGGCCGTGATGGCGCGCGAGGCCGACGGCCAGCGCTTCGGGCTGCTCGACGACGAGCGCGCGCACCTCGACGAGCGCTCGCGACAGCTCGGCCTGTGGGGGCTCGACGCGCCGCTCGAGGCAGGCGGCGCCGACCTGCCGGCCGTCGCGATGGTCGGCGTGAACGAAGCGATCGGCGCGACCGTGACCCCGTACATCCTGCCGCCGGACTCGCCGAACCTGCGGATGCTGTGCGAAGTGGCCGACGACGCGCAGCGCGCGCGCTATCTCGATCCGTACGCACGCGGCGTCACGCGTGCCGCGATGGCGATCTCCGAGCCGGGCGCCGGCTCGGATCCGGGCGCGTTGTCCACGACGGCCGTGCGCGACGGCGACAGCTGGGTGCTGAACGGCCGCAAGATCTGGATCAGCCATGCGACCGAAGCCGACTGGACGATCGTGATGGCGCTCACCGATCGAAGCAAGGGCAAGCGCGGCGGCATGTCGGCGTTCATCGTCGACCGCGATACGCCGGGCTTCGTCATCGAACGCCGGATCCCGATGATCGGCGGGCTGTCCACGTATGAAATCGTGCTGGAGAACTGCCGCCTTCCCGCCGCGCAACTGCTGGGCCGGGAAGGCGCCGGTTTCGCGCCGATGCAGGCCCGGCTCGCGAACCGGCGGCTGGAGATGGCCGCCTGGTGCATCGGCCGCGCCGAGCGCGCGGTGGCGATGCTGTGCGACCATGCGAAGCAGCGCACGACCTTCGGCGTGCCGCTCGCGGAACGCCAGGCTGTCCAGTGGTGGGTCGCCGACGCACTCACGCAGATCCACGCGTGCCGCCTCATGACCTACGAAGCGGCCGCGCGCGTGGATGCCGGGCAGGACGCGCGCACGCAGATCTCGATGGTCAAGGTGTTCGCGACCGAAATGGCATCGAGCGTCATCGATCACGCGATGCAGACGCTCGGCGCGATGGGCATGACGAAGGAAATGCCGTTACAGCAGATGGCCAGCGAAGCGCGGTTGATGCGCATCTTCGAGGGCCCGACCGAGGTACACCGTTGGGTCGTCGCGCGCAGCGTGCTGTGATCGCGCGACCCACCGTCACGATGGAGCCATGCGTTGGATACCCTGCATCTCGTCGATCCTGAAATCCGCCCGCTGCTCGCGGCCTGGCCGACCGTCACGCTCAGCGCCGACAACCTCGCACAGTCGCGCGAACGCGTGCTGCCGCTGCCACCGCCCGACCTCGCCGGCAGCACGCTCGAACACCGCGCGGTGCCGGGCCCCGCCGGCGCGCCGGACGTCCCGGTCCTCGTCTATCTGCCCGAGGCCGGCGCACGCCCGCTCCCGGCGATCGTCCACATGCACGGCGGCGGCTACGTGCGCGGCGCGGCGAAGGATCTCGAGGCGGTGCACCGGTCGCTCGTGACGCAGCTTGGCTGCGCGCTGATCTCGATCGACTACCGCCTCGCGCCGGAAACCGTGTTTCCCGGCGCGATCGAGGACTGCTACGCCGCGCTCGCGTGGGTCTTCCGCCACGCCGATGCACTCGGCATCGACGCGGCGCGGATCGGCGTGGCAGGCGAAAGCGCGGGCGGCGGGCTCGCCGCCGCGCTGGCGCTGCTGGCACGCGACCGCGGCGAATACCGGCTCGCGTTCCAGCACCTGATCTATCCGATGCTCGACGATCGCACCTGCACGCGTGCGTCGCATCCGCATGCCGGCGAGTTCGTCTGGCATGCGGCCAACAACCGGTTCGGCTGGAGCGCGTTGCTCGGTCACGCGCCGGGCGTCGACGGCGTGTCGCCGTACGCCGCCGCCGCACGCGCCACGCGGCTCGACGGCCTGCCGCCCGCGTTCCTGTCGGTCGGCTCGCTCGATCTGTTCCTCGACGAAAATCTCGACTACGCGCAGCGCCTGCTTCGCGCGGGCGTGCCGACCGAACTGCACGTGCTCCCCGGCGGCGTGCACGGTTTCGACATCGTGCCCGGCGCGCGCGTGTCCGAAACGGCGCGCCGCCTCAGCCACGATGCACTGCGCCGGTTCCTGCACGGATGATGAAAACGACGCGGGCGGCCGAAGCCGCCCGCATCCGTACCGCTCAACCGGCTACGCTCAGAACGCGTCGCCCGGCACGCGCACCCAGCCTTCCATCAACACGCGCGCACTGCGGCTCATGATCGCCTTGGTGACGGTCCACTCGCCGTTCTCGCGCTGCGCTTCCGCGCCGACGCGCAGCGTGCCCGACGGATGCCCGAAGCGCACCGCGTTGCGTTCGCCGCCGCCCGCCGCCAGGTTGACGAGCGTGCCGGGGATCGCCGCGGCCGTGCCGATCGCGACCGCCGCCGTGCCCATCATCGCGTGGTGCAGCTTGCCCATCGACATCGCGCGCACCAGCAGGTCGACGTCACCCGCGTTCACGCGCTTGCCGCTCGATGCGACGTAATCGGCCGGCTTCGCGACGAACGCGATCTTCGGCGTGTGCTGCCGCGTCGCGATTTCATCGAGCGTGTCGATCAGGCCCATGCGCAGCGCGCCGTGCGCACGAATCGTCTCGAACTTCTCGAGCGCCTTCGCATCGCCGTTGATCGCGTCCTGCAGCTCGGTGCCCGTATAGCCGATCGCTTCCGCTTCGACGAAGATCGTCGGAATGCCCGCGTTGATCATCGTCGCCTTCAGCGTGCCGACGCCCGGCACCGCGAGATCGTCGACGAGGTTGCCGGTCGGGAACATCGACCCGCCCGCGCCTTCTTCCTCGGCGGCCGGGTCCATGAATTCGAGCTGCACTTCGGCCGCCGGGAACGTGACGCCGTCCAGCTCGAAATCGCCCGTCTCCTGCACCGCGCCGTTCGTCACCGGCACATGCGCGACGATCGTCTTGCCGATGTTCGCCTGCCAGATCCGCACGGTCGCGACGCCGTCGCGCGGCACGCGCGACGGATCGACGAGCCCGCCGCTGATCGCGAACGGGCCGACCGCCGCCGACAGGTTGCCGCAGTTGCCGGTCCAGTCGACGAATGCCTTGTCGATCGACACCTGGCCGAACAGGTAGTCGACGTCGTGGCCGGGCCGCGTGCTCTTCGACACGATCACCGTCTTGCTGGTGGACGACGTCGCGCCGCCCATCCCGTCGATCTGCTTGCCGTACGGATCGGGGCTGCCGATCACGCGCAGCAGCAGCGCGTCGCGCGCGGCGCCCGGCGCCTGCGCGGCGTCCGGCAGGTCCTGCAGCCGGAAGAACACGCCCTTGCTGGTGCCGCCGCGCATGTAGGTCGCGGGAATCCTGATTTGAAGAGTGTGAGCCATATGTGCGTTATCCCTGTGTGACCCGATCAAGCCGCCTGCGACGATTCGAGGAAGTCCTGCGCGAAGCGCTGCAGCACGCCGCCCGCTTCGTAGATCGACACTTCCTCGGCCGTATCGAGCCGGCACGTCATCGGCACCTCGACGCGCTCGCCGTTCCTGCGATGAATCACGAGCGTCAGGTCGGCGCGCGGCGTGCGCTCGCCGATCACGTCGAAGGTCTCGGTGCCGTCGATGCCGAGCGTCGTCCGGTTCGTGCCCGGCTTGAACTCGAGCGGCAGCACGCCCATGCCGATCAGGTTCGTGCGGTGGATCCGCTCGAAGCCTTCGGCGGCGATCGCCTCGACGCCCGCGAGCCGCACGCCCTTCGCCGCCCAGTCGCGCGACGAGCCCTGGCCGTAGTCGGCGCCGGCGATCACGATCAGCGGCTGCTTGCGATTCATGTACGTCTCGATCGCCTCCCACATCCGCATGACCTTGCCGTCCGGCTCGACGCGCGCGAGCGAGCCCTTCTTCACCGCGCCGTCGACGATCGCCATCTCGTTGATCAGCGTCGGGTTCGCGAAGGTCGCGCGCTGCGCGGTCAGGTGGTCGCCCCGGTGCGTCGCGTACGAGTTGAAGTCTTCTTCCGGCAGGCCCATCTTCGCGAGGTATTCGCCGGCCGCGCTGTCCAGCAGGATCGCGTTCGACGGCGACAGGTGGTCGGTCGTGATGTTGTCGCCGAGCACCGCGAGCGGGCGCATCCCCTGCAGCGTGCGCTCGCCGGCCAGCGCGCCTTCCCAGTACGGCGGACGGCGGATGTACGTGCTCTGCGCGCGCCACTCGTACAGCGGTGCCGCGCGCTCGCCCGCATCGGCGCTACGCGCGAACATCGGTTCGTAAACCTTGCGGAACTGCTCGGGCTTCACGCTCGACGCGACGATCGCATCGATCTCCTCGTCGGTCGGCCAGATGTCCTTCAGCGTGACGGGCTGGCCGTCCTGGTCGTGGCCGAGCACGTCCTTCTCGATGTCGAAGCGGATCGTGCCGGCGATCGCATACGCGACGACCAGCGGCGGCGATGCGAGGAACGCCTGCTTCGCATACGGATGGATGCGGCCGTCGAAGTTGCGGTTGCCGGACAGCACGGCCGTCGCGTACAGGTCGCGATCGACGATCTCCTGCTGGATCTTCGGGTCGAGCGCGCCCGACATCCCGTTGCAGGTCGTGCACGCGAACGCGACGATGCCGAAGCCGAGCTTCTCGAGTTCGGGCAGCAGGTTCGCTTCTTCCAGGTACAGCTCGACCGCCTTCGAGCCGGGCGCGAGCGAGCTCTTCACCCACGGCTTGCGCGTGAGGCCGCGCGCATTCGCGTTGCGTGCGAGCAAGGCCGCCGCGATCACGTTGCGCGGGTTGCTGGTGTTCGTGCAGCTCGTGATCGCGGCGATGATCACTGCGCCGTCGGGCATCTCGCCCGCCTTCTCTTCCCACTGGCCGGCGATCCCGCGCGCGGCGAGATCGGACGTCGGCAGCCGCTTGTGCGGGTTCGACGGGCCGGCCATGTTGCGCACGACGCTCGACAGGTCGAACGTCAGCGTGCGCTCGTATTGCGCATCGTTCAGCGTATCGGCCCACAGGCCGGCCGCCTTCGCGTAGGTCTCGACGAGCTTCACCTGCTCGTCGCTGCGGCCGGTGAGGCGCAGGTAGTCGGTCGTCTGGCCGTCGATGAAGAACATCGCGGCCGTCGCGCCGTATTCGGGCGCCATGTTCGAGATCGTCGCGCGATCGCCGAGCGTGAGGCTCGCCGCGCCTTCACCGCGGAACTCCAGGTACGCGCCGACCACCTTTTCCTTGCGCAGGAACTCGGTCAGCGCGAGCACGACGTCGGTCGCGGTGATGCCGGGCTGGCGCTTGCCGGTCAGCTCGACGCCGACGATGTCCGGCAGGCGCATCCACGATGCGCGGCCGAGCATCACGTTCTCCGCTTCGAGGCCGCCGACGCCGATCGCGATCACGCCGAGCGCGTCGACGTGCGGCGTGTGGCTGTCGGTGCCGACGCAGGTGTCCGGATACGCGACGCCGTCTTGCGCCTGGATCACCGGCGACATCTTCTCGAGGTTGATCTGGTGCATGATGCCGTTGCCCGGCGGGATCACGTCGACGTTCTCGAACGCCTTCTTCGTCCACTCGATGAAGTGGAAGCGATCCTCGTTGCGGCGATCCTCGATCGCGCGGTTCTTCGCGAACGCATCCGGATCGAAGCCGCCGCATTCGACGGCGAGCGAGTGGTCGACGATCAGCTGCACGGGCACGACCGGGTTCACCTTGGCCGGGTCGCCGCCGCCGTCGGCGATCGCGTCGCGCAGGCCGGCGAGATCGACGAGCGCGGTCTGCCCGAGGATGTCGTGGCACACGACGCGCGCCGGGAACCACGGGAAATCACGGTCGCGCTTGCGCTCGATGATCTGCTTCAGCGAATCGTCAAGGATCGCCGGATCGCAGCGGCGCACGAGGTTTTCGGCGAGCACGCGCGACGTGTACGGCAGCGTGTCGTAGGCGCCGGGCGCGATCGCTTCGACCGCGGCACGCGCGTCGAAATAGTCCAGCGACGTGCCGGGCAGGGGTTTGCGGTTGGCGGTATTCATGGTGTGGGGAACTCGGGTATGGCGTCCGGCGCACGCCCGCCCCCGTCACGCGGGCGGCCGGCGTGCACGGTGGGCATGTCAGCGCTTTTCGATCGGCACGAACTGCAGGTCTTCCGGACCGGTGTAGTTCGCGCTCGGGCGGATGATCTTGTTGTCGATGCGCTGCTCGATGATGTGCGCGCTCCAGCCGGACGTGCGCGAGATCACGAACAGCGGCGTGAACATCGCGGTCGGCACGCCCATCATGTGATACGACACCGCGCTGAACCAGTCGAGGTTCGGGAACATCTTCTTCGCTTCCCACATCACCGATTCGAGGCGCTCGGCGATGTTGTACAGCTTCAGGTCGCCCGCTTCCTTCGACAGCTTGTGCGCGACGCCCTTGATCACCTTGTTGCGCGGATCGGAGATCGTGTAGACCGGGTGGCCGAAGCCGATCACGACTTCCTTGTTCTCGACGCGGCGGCGGATGTCGGCTTCCGCATCGTCCGGCGAGCTGTAGCGGCTCTGGATCTCGTACGCGACTTCGTTCGCGCCGCCATGCTTCGGCCCGCGCAGCGCGCCGATCGCGCCGGTGATCGCCGAATAGATGTCCGAGCCCGTGCCCGCGATCACGCGGCCGGTGAACGTCGACGCGTTGAATTCGTGCTCCGCGTACAGGATCAGCGACGTGTGCATCGCCTCGACCCACGACTTCGACGGCGTCTTGCCGTGCAGCAGGTGCAGGAAGTGGCCGCCGATCGAGTCGTCGTCGGTTTCCGTCTCGATGCGCTTGCCGTTGTGCGAGAAGTGATACCAGTACAGCAGCATCGAGCCGAGCGATGCCATCAGGCGGTCGGCGATGTCGCGCGCGCCCGGCAGGTTGTGGTCGTCCTTCTCCGGCAGCACGGTGCCGAGCACCGACACGCCCGTGCGCATCACGTCCATCGGGTGCGCGGACGCCGGGATCTGTTCGAGCGCGGCCTTCAGCGCGCTCGGCAGGCCGCGCAGCGCGCGCAGCTTGGTCTTGTACGCAGCCAGTTCGGTCAGGTTCGGCAGCGTGCCGTGCACGAGCAGGTGGGCGATTTCCTCGAATTCGCACGACTCGGCGACGTCGAGAATGTCGTAGCCGCGATAGTGCAGGTCGTTGCCGGTCTTGCCGACCGTGCACAGCGCCGTGTTGCCGGCCGTCACGCCCGACAGCGCCACCGACTTCTTCGGCTTGAATGCGCCTGCGGCGGCCGGTGCTGCTGCGTCTTTCGTCTCGCTCATGTTTCTGCTCTCCAATGTGTATCGGGATATTGGCTGTCGGCCGGACTTGGCGCTTCAGCGCTTAGTGCGGCCCCATGCTTCGCGGTCGGCCGGACTTGGCGCTTCAGCGCTTAGTCCGGCCCCATGCTTCGCGGTCGGCCGGACTTGGCGCTTTAGCGCCTGGTGCGGCCCCATGCAAAACGCGCCGGAATCGCGTCCCGGCGCGCGGGCGCGTTACTTCTTGCCCTGCGCGAACAGCTCGTCGAGCTTGCGCTCGTATTCGTGATAACCGAGGAAGTCGTACAGCTCGGCACGCGTCTGCATCGTCTGCACGGCTTCCTTCTGCGTACCGTCGCGGCGCACCGTCTCGTAGAAGTTCAGCGCGGCCTTGTTCATCGCGCGATACGCGCCGCAGCAGTACAGCGCGATATCGACGTTCGCCTCGCGCAGCTCGTCGACCGTGAACAGCGGCGTCGAGCCGAATTCGGTCAGGTTCGCGAGGATCGGCACCTTCACGGCGGCCTTGAAGCGGCGGTAGTCGTCGAGCGTCTTCATCGCTTCCGGGAAAATCATGTCCGCGCCGGCTTCGACGTAGGCCACCGCGCGCTCGATCGCCGAGTCGATCCCTTCGGCGGCGGCGGCGTCGGTGCGCGCCATGATCACGAACTGGTCGTCGGTGCGCGCATCGACCGCCGCCTTGACGCGATCGACCATTTCCTCGATCGGCACGACTTCCTTGCCCGGACGGTGGCCGCAGCGCTTCTGGCCGACCTGGTCTTCCAGGTGCACGGCCGCGACGCCGGCCTTGATGAACGAGCGCACGGTGCGCGCGATGTTGAACGCGCCGCCCCAGCCGGTATCGATGTCGACCAGCAGCGGCAGGTCGGTCGCATTGGTGATCCGGTTCGCGTCGATCAGCACGTCTTCCATCGTGCTGATGCCGAGGTCGGGGATCCCGAGCGAGTTCGCGGCGACGCCGCCACCCGACAGGTACACGGCCTTGAAGCCGACGGCCTGCGCCATCTTGGCTGCGTAGGCGGTGATCGCGCCGACCACCTGCAGCGGCTGCTCCGCCGCGACTGCCGCGCGGAATTTCGCGCCGGCGCTCTGAAGATGCGTATTGCTCATGAACGGCCTCCTGAAGGAACGACCATCAACAGCAAGGACCGGGCCAGCTCGCGCCACGTCGCTAACCCACTGATTCTTAAGCAACCGGCACGGGCGTCGAAGTGCCCGGCGATTTCAATTCAGCAATTTCATGTTTCAAAAATGAAATCGCGCGCGCATAATCGACCGCCATGGACCTCTCCTCGACCAAGCCCGTCGGCCCGGCCGATCGCGCGACGCGCCCGCGCATCTGGGCGATGGGCATCAGCCGCCTGCGCGATCTGTTTCGCGAGATCGCCGGCGAATTCGACGAACGCGCCGACGTGCGCATCGTGACGCGCGCCTATGAGGACGCGCTCAGCGCGATCGCCGAGGCCGGCACCGCGCGGCCCGACGTGATCGTCGCGGCCGGCTCGAACGGCGGGTTCCTGAAGACGCGTGCGCAGGTGCCGGTGGTGGTCGTGTCGCCGACCGGTTTCGACGTGATGCAGGCGCTGGCACGCGCCCGGCGCGACGCGTCGCGGATCGCGCTCGTCAGCGCCGGGGAAACGCCGCCCGAAGTGCGCCGCTTCGTCGCCGCGTACGGCCTCGACGTGCAGTTTGCGTCATATCAGTCCGCGCAGGAAGCGGAAGCCTGCGTGCACGACCTGCACGACCGCGGCATCGAGACGATCGTCGGCCCCGGCCTCGTCACCGATCTCGCGGCCAGCGCCGGCATGGGCGCGGTGTTCCTGTATTCGCACGCATCGGTACGCAAGGCCGTCGATACGGCACTCGAAGTCGCGTATGCGACGCATGCCGAGGCGTTCCGCCGCCAGCGGCTCGACAACCTGCTCCAGCATCTGCGCGACGGCGTGGTCGCGCTCGACGCGCGCGGCCGTGTGGAAGCGATCAACGAGCGGCTCGCGTCGGCGCTCGGGGTCGAACCCGCGGCGGCCGTCGGCCGCGCGCTCGTCGACCTGCGGCCCGAGCTGCGCACGCTGCGCGGCGAGGACGGTGACGCGCTCGCGACCGTGCGCGGCGTGCGCTACGTCGTGCATCGCGGGCCGCTCGTCGATCGCGGCGTCACGTCGGGCAGCGTGCTGACGTTCCAGGAATCGCGCGCGGTCGAACGGCTCGACCGCGCGCTGCGCTCGCAGCCCACCATGCAGCAGTTCGCCGCGCGCTATGCGCTCGACGACGTGGTCGGCGCATCGGCGCCGATGGCGCGCGTGCGCGATCTCGTGCGCCGTTACGCGAAATCCGACGCGACCGTGCTCGTGCTCGGCGAAAGCGGCACCGGCAAGGAAATGATCGCGCAAAGCCTGCACGCGCTGTCCGCGCGGCGCAGCTACCCGTTCGTCGCGGTCAACTGCGGCGCGTTTCCGGAAGCGCTGCTCGAGAGCGAGCTGTTCGGCTATGAGGAAGGCGCGTTCACCGGTGCGCGGCGCGGCGGCAAGACCGGCCTGTTCGAAGCCGCGCACCGCGGCACGCTGTTTCTCGACGAGATCGGCGAGATGCCGCCGTCGCTGCAGAGCCGGCTCTTGCGCGTGCTGCAGGAGCGCGAGGTGATCCGCCTCGGCTCGACCGAGCCGATCCGCATCGACGTGCGCGTGATCGCCGCGACGCACCGGCCGCTGCTCGCGGCCGTCGAGGCCGGCACGTTCCGCGCGGATCTCTATTACCGGCTCAACATCCTGAATGTCGGCCTGCCGCCGCTGCGCGAGCGCGCCGCCGACATCCCCGCACTCGCGGCCACGCTGCTCGTGCAGGCTGCACGACGCGAACCGCGCCTCGCCGAACGTCTGCGCGACGCCGCCGATGCCACACGCGTGCTCGGCGTAACGCAGGCTGCGCTCGTACGCTACCGGTGGCCCGGCAACGTGCGCGAACTGCAGAACGTGATCGAGCGGATCGCGGTGGAACTGGCCGAGGAAGTCGATGAAAGCGATCCGGCCGCCGCGTGCGGCGCGCTCGATCCCGACGCGCTGCAGGCGATCGCACCCGAGCTGTTCGCAGCACCACCCGATGCGGCCGACAGCGACGACGCGCAGACACTGCACGCGCGCCGCCGTCGCGCGGAAGCCGACGAGATCCGCGCGGTGCTCGACGCATGCGGCGGCGACCGCGACCGCGCGTGCGCGATGCTCGGCATCAGCAAGACGACACTGTGGCGGAAGCTGTCGGTGAAATAACCAGGGCGGTTGCCGCGCAGTGAACGGGCCGACCGTCAGTCGGCCTTGTGATAGTGGCGGTACGCCTTCGCGCGATTGCCGCACGACGACATCGAACACCAGCGGCGGCTGCCGTTCTTGCTGTCGTCGATGAACAGCCACTGGCAGGCGTCGTTCGCGCAACGCTTGACCTTCGCGAGCCGCGCGCCGCCGAGCAGGTCGATCGCCGACCACAATACCGGGCTCAGCAGCCCGGCCAGCGTCGCACGCCCCTCCCCGATCCGCCACGCATAACCGCCATCGACGCGTGCCAGCGCGACACGCGGCGCCGCTTCCGCCAGGAAGCCGCCGAGCAGCGCGAGATCGTCCGCCTGCGGCTCGCGCTGTTCGGCCTGCGCAAGAAAGAGCCGATACAGCGCCTCGCGCAACGCGAGCGCATGCGCGAGCATCGCCGGCTCCCTTTCTTCTTCGCCGTGCGCACGACACGCTTCCGCCAGGCCGGCCGGCACGCCAGCCTGGTCGCGACACCACGCCAGCAGGTCGTCCATCGTGCCGAAGGTTTCCGTCGGCGGATCGCTGCCGCGCCAGTACAGCGTGTTCGCGAAATCGATGCTCAGGGTTTCGGGCGGCGCCGGAATCAGGCAGTCCATCGTGACGGAAGGTTGCGTATCGCTCATGCCCGGATCGTATCTAACCACCATGCCGGTTGACAAGCCCGCGAGCGCTTCCTAACATAACCGGCATGGTAGTTATAAAAGGTTTGCTGCACTGACACCCGCCTCAGTCCAAGGAGCCACAGATGATCGATCGTCTTTTGTCCGGCGTTATCCACAACAACCGCAGCCGCGCGTTCTACGACAGCACACTCGGCACACTCCGCTACAAGCGGCTGGCATGGTGGTTATAAGCAGGCTTGCCGCACTACCGTTCCGCTTCAGTCCAAGGAGCCACACATGATCGATCACCTTTCGTTCGGCGTTGCACACGTCGGCCGCAGCCGAGCCTTCTACGACAGCACGCTCGGCGCGCTCGGCTACAAACGGCTGCATACCGACGACGAATCCATCGGGTACGGCGCAACCGAGCCACAGCTGTGGTTGCAATATGCACCTCGCCCCGTCGCCCCTGATCCCGACTCGGGGATGCACCTGTCGTTCAAGGCCGCTTCGCCCGTCGAAGTCGACGCGTTCTACCGTGCCGCACTCGAGCACGGCGGCCAGGACAACGGCGGGCCCGGCAAGCGCGAACACTACGGCCCCGGCTACTACGCAGCGTTCGTCGTCGATCCCGACGGGTATCGGCTGGAAGCGCATTGCGAACTCGACAACATCGTGTAATCGCGCTCGCGTCACCAAAGACAAGGGCCCGATTTCGCGCAATGCGGAATCGGGCCCTTGCTATTGAACTGCCGGTAGCGGTCGTTCGACGGAATCGCCGGGTGCGCGGCTATCGCGCGTCGCGCGTGTGCTGCAGTTGCTCGCCGAGTCCTTCGACACCGAGGCGCACCGTCTGGCCGGCCTTCAGGAACACCGGCGACGGCTTGATGCCCATGCCGACGCCCGGCGGCGTGCCGGTCGTGATCACGTCACCCGGCTGCAGCGTCATGCAGCTCGACAGATAGGCAATCAGCTGCGCGACGGTGAACACCATCGTGCGCGTGTTGCCGTTCTGATAACGGTGGCCGTCGATTTCGAGCCACAGGTCGAGACGCTGCGGATCGGGCACCTCGTCGCGCGTAACGAGCCACGGCCCGATCGGGCCGAACGTGTCGAAGCCCTTGCCCTTGTCCCACTGGCCGCCGCGCTCGATCTGCCATTCGCGCTCGGACACGTCGTTGACGACGCAGTAGCCAGCGACGTAATCGAGCGCGCGCGCTTCGTCGACGTCCTTGCAGGTCGCGCCGATCACGACGCCCAGCTCGACTTCCCAGTCGGTCTTGACCGAGCCCTTCGGGATATCGATGCCGTCGTTCGGGCCGCAGATCGAGCTCGTCCACTTGCCGAACACGACCGGCTCCTTCGGCACCGGCATGCCGGCTTCGGCCGCGTGATCGGCGTAGTTCAGGCCGATGCCGATGAACTTGCCGACCTGCCCGACGCACGCGCCGATGCGCGGCTCGCCCGACACCAGCGGCAGCGTAGCCGGATCGATCGCGCGCAGCCGCGCGAGACCCGCGTCGGACAGCACATCGCCGGACAGGTCCGGCACCTGCGCGGACAGGTCGCGAATCCGGCCGTCCGCGTCGAGCATCCCGGGCTTTTCCTGGCCGGACGGGCCATAGCGAAGCAGTTTCATCGTGGTCAACCTCTGTTGTCGAATGGGACAGGATTCCGGCCGACGCGGCCATTCGCGGCCGCGCGCCGGACTGATTGTCGATCGTCGATTGCGCGCGTCGACGCCGCATCCGGCATGCCGTCGACGCGCGAGGCTCGCGCGGGCGCAGCGATCGCGGCGCCGCACGGAAGTATGGCGCGCATCGAACGGGCGGCCGCCGGTCTGCGCATCGGCGACGACGGCCCGGCACCCGCGACATGGTCCGGCCCATACCGGCCGGCTTCACGCGCGGCCGCACCGTCGCTGGCCCGCCAGCCTTTGTACCATCGGCCGCGCGCCGTGAAATGACGCGCGACGGATACCGACTATTGGTGCGCCCGCCGGCGCTGCGGCGCAGCATCGCGGGCAGCGCCCCCGCCCGATTTCCTTTCGATTACCTTGAACCGGTGCCACCTGTCATGAATACCGGGTATTCGGGGCTTCCCTGTCATCCCGAACGGGAATCGATCCGTTCTTGTCCGGTAACGATCCGTAAAAAGACGCTGCATTGCACACTAAATGTTTGTTGTTAAGCTCAAACGGATGGCGTTCGTCGCCACACGCGGGCTCGACACAAGCGTGTTGCAGAATCGGTCAGCGTGCGTCGCCAATCGATCGAAAGTAATCCCCCAACTTCACACCGACAATGCAAACAACCAACGACCTGCTTCCCGGCTGCGACGCACGGGAATCGATGGGCGCAATCGACCGCTATCGCGCACCCGCGCTCGACAAGGGTCTCGACATTCTCGAACTCCTGTCGGAGCAGAAAGAAGGCCTCACCCGCACCGAAATCACGAAGGAACTCGGCCGCAACGCGAGCGAGATCTACCGGATGCTCGAACGCCTCGTCGCGCGCCGCTACGTGATGCGCTCGACCGGCGGCGACCGCTACACGCTCAGCCTCAAGCTGTTCTCGCTCGCGCACCGCCATCCGCCGATGAGCCGGCTGATCGCCGAGGCGTTGCCGCCGATGCAGCGTTTCGCCGATGCCTCCGAGCAATCGTGTCACCTGTCCGTCTACGATCGCGGCAATCTGCTCGTGATCGCGCAGGTCGACGGGCCCGGCCCGTGGGGCGTGTCGGTCCGGCTCGGCTCGCGTGTCGGGCTCGTCGATACGGCATCGGGGCGCGTGATGCTGGCGTTCCAGGGTGCCGAGCAGCGCGCGCACATGCTCGCCGAGCACCGCAAGGTCAAGGGCGAAGCGCCATTGAACGAGCAGGAACTCGCGTATGCGTGCCAGTCCATCCGGCAGGACGGCTACCTGCGCGAGGACAGCCGCCAGGCGTACGGCGTGACCGACCTGAGCGCACCGATCCTCGGGCCGTCCGGCCATGCGATCGCGGTGCTCACCTGCCCGTACATGCGCCGGATCGATGCGCATATGGCGCCGTCCGTCGACACGGTCGTCGAAGGGGTGCGCGAAACAGCCGCCCATCTGTCGATGTGCCGCGACGAGACCTGCTGACGCGCAGGCCCGGCGGAGCGCACCGGGGGCGGCGCTATCGCGTTGCCCCCGGTCGCGCGCAACCCCTCTGCGGAGCGCGATGCACGGTGCCATATCGTGCGCCCACGGCGCTACGCTAAAATAGCGGCCCTCTCAAAAACTACGGCGGCCGGTTGTCGCGGCCGTCGTGTCCGATGGATGTCATGGCCAAACTTCTGAACGATCAAGAATTCCAGCGTTTCTCCGAACTTCAGCAGAAGCAGGCAAGCTTCACGATCACGCCCGAAGAGGCGGACGAGCTGCGCGATATCGTCGCGCGCGCGCAGAAGAAGCGCGACGATCGTACCGCTGCAATGCAGGCGATCGAGAGCTACATCGAGCAGTTCGACATCACGCCCGACGAACTCTTCTCGCCCGAGCAGATCGGCGACGCGGCCCGCACCTACGGGCTCATCACGGCGACCAAGAAGGAACGCACGCTGCCGCCGTCGATCACGTTCAACGGCAAGCCGTACCAGTGGACCAAGACGCTTCCGGACGACGTGCGCGGCGCGCTGTTCGAAGCATTCACGTCCGGCGAATCGGTCAAGCGCTTCATCGCAATGCCGAAGGACACCGCGCGCTGTGCGCTGACGATCGCCCGCCTCGAGCGCGAAACCGGCGCCGTCTATGCCGATCCGCACCTCGAGGAACTCGCGATTTCGCGCGACCAGGTGAACGACGCGGCGTCGAAACTCGCTGCCTGAATGTAGCCACGGGCACGGTTCATGCGTGCCCGCACCCCGCATGACGCCGGCCCAGGCCGGCGTTGCGCTTGCGGGAGACGTGCATCCGGACGCTCCCGAAAAGCCTCACCTTTGCGTCCCGCAAGCGCTCACCCAACCCTCCCGAAAAAGCTCACCCAGGCTCCTGGAGACCCTCACCAAAGCGTCCCGGATGTCCTCACCGACACTTCCCGCAGATCCTCACCCATGCGCCCCGGAAAGGCTCACCGGCGGCTCCCGCAGGTGCTCACCGGCCATTCCCGGGAAGGCTCACCGAGTGCTCCTGTATCGGCTCACCAAGCGCTCCCGTATCGACTCACCCCAACCTTCCCGGAGAAGCTCACCGACAGCTCCCGAAAAATCTCACCTTTTGGGCAAGTTCGAATTTTCGAAGGTGGAATGCGACGGTAAATGCGTGCGGACACCTGTCCGAAACGGCGCTGCGGGGCGAATATCGCGGCAAGCGGTACGCGTCTCGCGGTGCCGGATCGGTGCCATTTGCGCGTCGATATTTCCGCCGCGAACAGGCGCCGACTCGTTCTCGGCTGCCTCGCTCTCGAGGCAGGTTCGAATGCTCTGCATTCCTGACCGGCAACATTCGGAACGTGCCGGAAGGCCGGAGACATCCACCGCATGCAACGTCTCCGCGCGTCGGGCCGCCGACAGACGCTACGGCTGCAACTTCATCCTGAAACCCACGACGCCAGGCTCCTCCGTCGTCGACACCGCGAACCCGCACGCCTTCGCCAGCGAGATCATCGCCGTGTTCTCGCGCAGCGCCTCGCCGATCATCCAGGCGGTTCCGCGCGAGCGCGCGTAGTCGATGATGCGGGTCATCATCAGCCGGCCAAGCCCCTTGCCCTTCTGATCGGGTCGTACCGCGATCGCGAACTCCGCCGTCTCGTTGTCGGGATCGGCCACCGCGCGCGCCACCGCGAGCGTGTGGTCGCGCCCCGACACATCGGTGAACGACACGATGAAGGCCATCTCACGGTCGTAATCGATCTGCGTCATGCGCGCGACCTGCGAATGATCGAAGCTGCGCACCGCGCCGAAGAAACGCATCCGCAGATCCTCCGGCGTCATCGCGCCGAGCAGTTCGTTGTGCGCGGCCTCGTCTTCCGGACGGATCGGGCGGATCGTCACCGTCTCGCCGCGCCACTCGAGCGTCTGCTCGAGGTGGCGCGGATACGGCATGATCGCGAGCCGGCTGCGCCCCGCGGCCAGCGTGATGCGCGGCGCGATCACGTGCGCGCGGTCGGACAGCACGCGCAGCGTGACCGACATCGCAACGACTTCACGCACGTCGCAGACGACCTGCGACAGCGCCGTCAACGCGTCGAGCGTCGGCTCGACGGGTGTGCTGCGTGCATACGGCGAGCGCTCCATCACCGCGCGGGCAAGCACGGTGTTCAGCGGTGGCAGGCCATAGACGACGAACGGCGCCGATACGCCGTCCGCGGGCGGCACGGCATAGCGAAACACCGGGCCGAAGTTCGAATCGTCGTACATGTCGACGGTGACATCGACGACTTTCTTTCCCGCCGGCTCGACGGCAGGCTCGCCCTGCAGGCCAAAATGAGACAGCCAGCGCAGCGCGGCTTCGCCGGTCAATTCATGCTGGCCGGCTTCGACCATCCGGCGCGCATCGGCCTGCGCGGACGCAACACACTCGGCCGGCTGCAGCGGCGTACCCTCGGGCGTTTGCATCAGCAGTTGCCGCCCGAGGTTGTAGTCGACGAGACGCGCATACGCGCGCGCGAGCCGCTGCGGCGTGGTGTGCACCGGAATGCCGTTCGCGTGCAGCGCATCGCGCGTCGCCGCATCGACCGCGCCGAAGAAACACGCGAGGATGCCGCGATGCGCGTACTGCCGTGATTCGATCAGCGTATGCGCAACCGCATCGGCCGGCGCGCTGTGGGAAGTCGAATGGACGACGAACAGCGTGCCCGTTTGCGGGAACGGCGCGAGCGCCTTGACCGCCGCGGCGAAATGCTCGGGGCGCGCATCGTCGCCCAGCGTCAGCGGATTGCCGGGTGAAGCGAGATGCGGCAGCGCGGCCGACACCGCCGACGTGGCCGCGGGCGACCAGTCGGTCAGCACATCGCGCACCTCGGCCACCGCATCGACCGCGAGTTTCGCGACACCCGCGTCGCTCGTCACGAGCGTGGCCGCGCCGCGCGCCGTGACGCGGCCGACGCCGAGCGTCTCGATCTCGTCGAGCAGATCGTCGAGCGCATCCACCCGCACCATCCCCGCGCGCTGGAACGCCGCCGTATAGAGCGCGTCGCCGGGATCGGCGCGGCCGGTGCGCAATGCGAGCACCGGCTTGTTGCGTGCGGCCGCGCGCGCGGCCGACATGAACTTGCGCGCGGCGCGCACGGTATCGAGTTCGAGCAGGATCGCGCGCGTGCCGGGATCGCTCGCGAGATAATCGAGCACGTCGCCCGCATCGACGTCGGACTCGCCGCCGAGCGCGACGACGTGCGAAAAGCCGAGGCCCCGTGCATCGGCCCAGCCGAGCACCGCGTTCGTCAGCGCGTTCGATTGCGACACCCACGCGACGCCGCCCGATCGTGCCGTGTAGGCCGGCGCGCCGAAATGCGCGTGCCGTGCAGGCGACAGCACGCCGAGGCTGCCCGGCCCGACGATACGGAGCACGAACGGCTTCGCCGCCTTCAGCGTGCGATCGAGCGCGGTGCGATCGGCATCGGTGCGCGCCTCGCCGACGATCACCGCAACGCGCGTGCCGAGCTCGCCGAGCTTGCGCACGATGCCGGCCCAGGTCGCGGGCGGCGTGCAGATCACGGCCACCGATGGCGGCGCGGGCAACCGGTCGACATCGGCAACGACCGGATGCCCGTGCAGCTCACGATACTTCGGATTGACGGGCCACACGGGCCCCTCGAATCCACCGTCGAGCACGCGCGACCACACCATCGCGCCGATACTGCCCGCGCGCGACGACGCGCCGACGACCGCAACGGACTTGGGCTGGAACAACGCATCGAGATGGCGAACGGTCACATCGGCTCCCTGCGGTAACGAAAGACGACCCGATCGGCATGCGGCACGGGCAGGCCATACGCCGATCGACGCGAACCCCAAGCATAGGCGAAGCGCATGCGGCTGCCTATATGCCGAACGGCCGACTGTTCGACCCACGTCAACGCTCGCATCATGGGCCTGCAACACCAGTACGGAAGCCATCGCCGCGCGCCGGCCGAGCACATCCGCTCGGCGCACACGGTGCAGGCGTGCAGCGCGACGCTGCGTCCACTTCGTCAAAGGTGAGGATTTACAGGAGCCATGGTGAGACTCTTCGGGAATTGCACGGCGCCACGCGCCAACACGCGAAAGGTGATCGGAATTCGCAGCACGCGTGCACCACGAGAATGGCGCAGGCCAATGCGCATGCGCTGCGCAATTGCGCGGCTGTTTACCGGAATTCGCCGCGATATCCCGGCGAATCGCAGTGAATTCGCAAAACGGGATCCGTTAATTGCGCGGCGTCGCAGTTCAATACGCCATCGGGAATCGCGCCGGAAATGCACAAAAACAAAACGGTGCGGCGGCCGCATGGCCGTTCGCACCGTCAGTCAGTACGCGAAAGGTGAGGTTTTTCGGGAGTCAGTCCTTGATCAGGAAACGCTCGCGATTCTTGCCGAGCCAGGTCGGCGAGCGCCCGCGGCCACTCCAGGTTTCACCCGTCTTCGGGTTCAAATATTTCGGCGGCGACACGCGCTTCGGCTTGGTTGCGCCAGCGGCCGCGCCTACCGGACGAAACCCGAGCTCTTCCGGCGTAATGTCGTATTCCTCGATTTTCGCGCGGATATCGGCAATCGCATCGGCAATCGCCTTTTCACGTTCCTTGTCGATCTTTTGCTGAAGCCGTTCGAGCTGCGCGCTCAGTTGCCTGTAGGTCGCCATATGGATGGGACTCCGTGAGTGTTATTCGTGAAAAATAGATGACGCTCAGCCAACAGAAAAACGCTTCGCCCGATCGTGGTCTCCTCAGCCGGTTATCTCGGGATCAATAACCGCTCTTTTTCTTGCACGCGAAGAGAAGATTTCGCGTGGCGTCATCTCTCGATTGCTGAATCACTTCGAAATCGCCGTTGCAGATCGCCCGCGCGTTGTCGGTGCAATTGCTCCAGTCGCTACCGGTGCATTGCACCTGGGTAGTCGGACGCCCGTCCGAAGTGAACAGCGGTGCGCTGCCGCCACACCCGCCGAGCCCTGCAACCAGAGCCAAGACAACGGCCGCCCGAGGCCGCCGACAGACCGACGCAAGCATGTGTTTCATTGTGGTTCCCGTCAACCTTTTTTTGAATGTCGCGAGTATGCCATGCGCGGCCCTTCGGCCGTCAGTTCGGCGTACGGCCGGGTTGCCCGCGCGCCTTGTACGGCAAGCGCTTGCGTGGATCGTCGGTGATGCGAACGAACACCTGCTCGACGTCCGGAAGCGCCTCGAGTTCGCGCTGCAACGCCGGCTGATCGAACGCCGTATCCGCACATCCTTCGACGTAAATGAAACGTCGCTGCACGGTGATCCACAGGCTCGTGCCATGCAGCCGATCGGAGCCGGCGAAGTGCGCCTTCACGGCATCGGCGATCGGTGCGTCATACATATAGGAATTCGGCTTCGTGCAGCGATGCGCGAGCCAGCAGGTGGTGCCGCGTTCGGCGCGGTAATGCGCGTCGTCCGTCATCTCGGCCCGGGTCATCCACGGGCCGAGCGGCAACGGGCATTCGGCCACGTCCCGCGACAGCGCGATGAACGGATCGTTGTACCAGTTGCGCCGCGCCTCGGGCGCATCGGTGTCGCCGGACTGCGCGAACGCAGCGGTCGCCAGCAACATGGTCAGCCACCCTGCGATGCCGATCCGTTTCATCGTGATCTCCTGTTCGATGCTTCACGCCCGAGCGCGCACGTTTGGCCGTCTGGCTTACCGGTCGATGCCCAGCGCCGCCAGTTTCTTGTACAGCGTCGCGCGGCCGATCCCGATGCGCGCGGCCGCTTCCACCACCTTCCCGTCGCAGGCCGCCAGCGCATCGGTCAGGAACTGGCGCTCCCACGCCGCCAATGCGTCGGCATACGAAGCGGCCGGCGCAGCAGGCTGCTCGCCCGCGCGCCGTTCGACCGGTGCCACGGCCAGCGGCTGCGCGGGTGCGGCCCCGTCCGTCGAGACGCGCACCGGCCCAAGGAACGGCGCGAGCGCGCGCGCATCGATCACCGATCGGTCCGACAGCATCAACGCGCGTTCGAGCGTGTTGCGCAACTCGCGCACGTTGCCCGGCCACGGATACGCACACAGCATCCGCAGCGCATCGTCGGTCAGCTCGCAATGGGCGGCGCGCCCGTGCTGCGCGGCCAACTCCTCGAGCGTCGCGTAGACGAGCGCCGCGATGTCGGACGCGCGCTCGCGCAGCGGCGGCGCGTGGATCGTCAGCACGTTCAGCCGGTAATAGAGATCCGCGCGAAAACGCCCGGCCGCGACCAGCGCCGGCAGGTCGGCGCTCGTCGCCGCGATGATCCGGACGTCGGCGCGCACGATCCGGTTCGAGCCGACCGGCTCGAATTCCTTGTCCTGCAGCACGCGCAGCAGCTTGCCCTGCAGCGGCAGCGGCATGTCGCCGATCTCGTCGAGAAACAGCGTGCCGCGATCGGCCAGCTCGAACTTGCCGATGCGCCCCTTGCGATCGGCGCCCGTGTATGCGCCGGGCGCCGCGCCGAAGAACTCGGTTTCGAGCAGCGTGTCGGGAATCGCGGCGACGTTGACGGTCACGAGCGGCTGGAGCGCGCGCGCCGACGCCGCGTGAATCGCATGCGCAAGCAGTTCCTTGCCGGTGCCCGTCTCGCCGAGCAGCAGCACCGGCGAATCGACCTGCGCGGCGCGGCGCGCCTGGCGCTTGGTTTCGAGGCTCGCGGCGCTCGTGCCGACGAAGCTCGCGAACGTGTATTTCGCGCGGCGCGCCTGCGCGAGCGAACGCTGCGTCGCGATCAGCTGCTGCTGCAGCTGTGCGTAGCGGGAAAAGATCGGCGTGAGCGTCTTCAACTGGTCGAACAACGCGAAGCCGATCGCGCCGACCGTCTCGCCGGCCTCGTTCTTCAGCGGCAGGCGCGTGACGACGAGCGGCTCGCGGCCCGTCTCCATGATGTCGAGCAGGATCGGCTGCCCGGTCGACACGACCTCGCGCATCAGGCTGTTCGGGATCACGGCCTCGCAGTCGAGGCCGACGGCCTGCTGCGGATCGGCGAAACCGAAGCGCGCCGCGTACCGCTCGTTCATCCACACCACACGCGCATCGCGGTCGACGACCACCGTGCCCGCGCTCGAATCCTCGAAGGTCCGGAACAGCGACTCGGCGGCGCGCCGCAGCACGTCGCCGTAGTTGACGGGCAGGCGAGCCCAGTCATTCATCATCGTGTCGTCGTCTCCGTGTATTTTGGGCCGGCTGTCTCCGGAACGAGACGGATTATCTCACTCTGGAGACACGCCGCAACACGTTGCCCAGGAAAGCCTGCCCGGTTCCACGGGCTGGCCGGACGGCCATTTCGTCTCCGGATGGAGACGTTTTATGTAGAATCCTCAGACAACGACCGGCGCGGGCCCGCCAGTCTCCGGCGGACCCATGTCCGGCGGCGCAATCCGGCCGATGGCACGAAACCTGCACGAACCTGAGCCGGTCCGCGGCGCGTCCCGCGATCGAACAACAACCAAAGCCATTAGGAGACTCCCTTGTCTTTCGTGATCGTCCTCGCCGCGCTGGCGTTCCTGATGTTCGCCGCGTATCGCGGCTACAGCGTGATCCTGTTCGCGCCGATCGCCGCGCTCGGCGCGGTGCTCCTGACCGAACCCGCCGCCGTCGCGCCGGTCTTCTCCGGCATCTTCATGGAGAAGATGGTCGGCTTCGTCAAACTGTATTTCCCGGTGTTCATGCTCGGCGCAGTGTTCGGCAAGGTGATCGAACTCTCCGGGTTCTCCGAGTCGATCGTCCATGCGGCGATCCGCTACATCGGCCGCTCACGCGCGAATGCGGTGATCGTCGCGGTGTGCGCGCTGCTCACCTATGGCGGCGTATCGCTGTTCGTCGTGGTGTTCGCGGTCTATCCGTTCGCGGCCGAACTCTATCGCCAGAGCAACATCCCGAAACGGCTGATGCCCGGCGCGATCGCGCTCGGCGCGTTCTCGTTCACGATGGATTCGCTGCCCGGCACGCCGCAGATCCAGAACATCATCCCGACCACGTTCTTCAAGACGACCGCCTGGGCCGCGCCGGTGCTCGGCACGATCGGCTCGCTGTTCATCATCGTCGTCGGCCTCACGTATCTCGAATGGCGCCGCCGTTCGGCGATGGCGAAGGGCGAAGGCTACGGCACGTCGCTCGTCAACGAGCCGGAGCGTGTCGAGACCACGTCGCTGCCGCATCCCGCGCTCGCGATCCTGCCGCTGATCCTGGTCGGCGTGTCGAACTTCGCGTTCACGAAGCTGATTCCGCAGTGGTACGGTGCCGCGTCGTATACGGTCGCGCCGGACGTGCTGCCCGGCGTGCACGCGCCGGTCACGACGTCGATCAAGACGGTCGTCGCGATCTGGTCGGTCGAGGCTGCGCTGCTGCTCGGCATCGTGCTGGTCGTGCTGACCGCATTCAAGCGCGTGAGCGGGCGCTTCGCGGCCGGTTCGAAGGCCGCCGTCGCCGGTGCGCTGCTCGCCGCGATGAACACCGCGTCGGAATACGGCTTCGGCGGCGTGATCGCCGCGCTGCCGGGCTTCCTCGTCGTCAGCGATGCGCTGAAGAGCATTCCGAACCCGCTCGTCAACGCGGCCGTGTCGGTCAGCTCGCTCGCCGGTATCACGGGCTCGGCGTCGGGCGGCATGAGCATCGCGCTCGCCGCAATGTCGGACCTGTTCATCAAGGGTGCGCAGGCCGCGAATATCCCGCTGGACGTGCTGCACCGGGTCGTCGCGATGGCCAGCGGCGGCATGGACACGCTGCCGCACAACGGCGCCGTGATCACGCTGCTCGCGGTCACGGGCCTCACGCACCGCGAGTCGTATCGCGACATCTTTGCGGTCACGATCATCAAGACGCTCGCGGTGTTCTTCGTGATCGCCGTGTACTACACGACAGGGCTCGTGTAACACCCCGCAGCGGCCCGTCTCCGGGCCGCCGCCCGCCGGCCGCGTCGATGCGGCCGGCCGCGCCTCCACTCCTCCCCCTTTTGCCGCACGCCGCCCACGCGCGCTCGCCGGCTCACGCATTGTTATCCGCAGCAGAACACTACGTTGGTCGCAGCGGCATTTTTCGCGCGTCGGGCGAGGCCTACACTGCTTTCAACGGTGACCGCATGCGATCGGCACCGTCGAAAACCTGGAGGTATCCGCTCATGAACCCGCTCATCCGCACCATCGCCCTCGCCGCCGTCTTCGCCGCGCCGCTCGCCGCGCAGGCGCAAACCAGCCAGCCGCTCACGCGCGCCGAAGTTCATGCCGAAGTGGTTGCACTGAGAAAGGCCGGCTTCCAGCCGAGCGACTGGTTCTACCCGGCCAGCATCCAGGCCGCCGAGGCGAAGATCGCGCGGCAGCAGGGTGCGCCGCGGGCCGCGGGCGCCGGCTACGGCAATCGCGGCACGTACTCCACGGGCCAATAGTCCGGTTTCGAATCCGCCGGCCGTGCGCGCACCACCGCCACGTTCGCGGCTCGCGCCGCACGCACCGCACCGTCCGCTCAGCGCGGCTCGGTGCTCGCTTTCGCGTAGGACTCGCGTTCCAGTTCGAGTATTTCCGCGCTCAGCTGCAGGTGCGTGCCGGGCGGCGCAACGACGTGCCGCTTCAGTTCCGCCAGCACCTGCTCCGAAAATTCACGTTTGACGTCGGTCGTCCGGCCGCTCAGCACCGCGAGCTTCGCGTGGACGAACGCGCGCGGCGCCGGCGACGTGCCGACCGCGAATGTATCGAACCGCAGCGCGCGGCTCTTGATGTCGAGCTCGTTGAAATGACCGGACGCGGCAAGCGCGGCATTGAGCGCGCGCAAGGTCGCGCCGGCATCGAACCCGTCGAGGTTCGCGGAATATTCGAGCGTCAGGTGGGGCATGGTGTCGGTGGCCTCGTGGGTATCGGGACAAGCGCCGCAAGGCATCCCGACAGCCCACGCAGTGCCACCGGATCTATGCCTTGACCGGCTGGATCAGGCGCGCGCAGGCGCTTGCCTGCGGATCGCCGGCGGGCAGTTTCCCACAGATACCGTCGAACTGCTTCGCGATCGCTTTGACCGATGCATCGTGTGCACCGCTGGCGCGCCACTGGTTCAACTGCGTGACGACCTTGGTCAGCGCGCGCAGGTTCGCGCCGTAGAACGCATCGCGCGTCTTGTCGGCCTGCGCGAGCACGCTCGCGGCAATCCCTTCGATGCGCGCCGAATCGTCCGGCGCCAGTTGGACCGCATTCGCAAAGTAGGTCGCGCCCCAGCGCAGCTTCGTCGCCGGCCCGCTCGCCGCGTCATAGGCCTTGCGGTACCAGTCGAGCGCCGCGGCCTTGTCGCCGCGCGCCTTCGCATTCGCAGCCAGCCCGGACATGAAGTAGTACGGCGTGGACGAACGCGTCAGCTCGGTCTTCAGCAAGGCATCCGACTCGTCGTACAGCCCCGCGTCGGTCAGCGTGTCGGCCCCTTCGCTGACGAGCGCCTGCCGCTCGTAGGCATTCGCGGCGCCCTGCACCGACGCGGCGATCTGCTTGCGCGCCGTGTCGGCCAGCGCCGGCGCGGCCAGCGGTGCCCCCTTGCGTGCATCGCCGCGCGCGAGCAGCACGCGGCCGTGCAGCGCCATCAGCCGGTCGATCGACGACAGCGTGGTATCGGTCGACAGGCGCGCGAGGGCTGTGTCATACGCGCCGCGCAATTTCGCGCGCGGCGCGTCGTCGCCGACGAGATACGCGACCACGCGCGCGGGCGCCGCAACCAGCACGTCCGAGTCGGCGCGCGACAACACAGGATCCTGCAGCACCGTGCGCAACGAATCGGCAAGCGCCGCCTTGTCGAGCGCGCCGGCCTGCGCCGGATCGTCGGACGCGGCGACCACGGCCGACTTCAGCGCGAAGCGCGCCGATTCGGCCTTCGCGCCGGCCGCGCGTGCGCGTTGCGCGAGCGACTGCAGCGTCTCCGCGACGCGATCGGCCGCCACTGGCAGCGCGCCGTCGGTATCCCACGAATAGTCGGCCAGCAGGCGCCATTCGTCCGGCGTCAGCGACGCACCATTCTTCAGCGCGGTCGCGAGCGTCTGACGCACCGGATGCGCGGCCGTCATCCCGAGCGACAGCGCCTGCATGTAGCGATCGAGATCGGCTTCGCCCGGCAGCCGCGTCACTTCGGTGCCGTCGGGACGGAACAGGATCATCGTCGGGTAGCCGTGCACCTTGAAACGCTCGCCGAGCTTCTGCGCGCTTTCGGTATCGCCGTCGAGATACACGGGCACGAAGAACGACGAGCGGGTCTTGAATGCCTGCTGGCTGAAGATCGTCGACTTCACCTGGTTGCACGACGGGCACCACACCGCGCCCCAGTAGAGCAGCAGCGGCTTGCCGGTGCGCTTCGCCAGCGCGAAGGCGGCGTCGACGTCGCCGTGCTGCCACGCGATGCCGGGCGGCAGGTGCGCGCCATCAGGCGCGGCGCTCGCCGCCGGGGCGCCCGTGGGCGTGGCAGCGGCAAGCGCCGCACCCGCGGCGGCGAGCAGGCAGGCGGCAGTCAGATTCCGGAGAGCAGTTTTCATCGAAGCGGGTCCGTTGAAAGAGACAGTTGCGGGAAGGTGCGGCGCGCGAAGCGATGGCTGCGAAGTAACAGCCATGAAGCGATGACGATGAAGCCTGCCGACGTGCAACGCCGCGCATGATCGTTTCGGAAAAACGCACGCCGGCCGAGGCGACCGGCAAATCCTTCGACGATACGACGGGCACAGCCGGCAGAAAACGAACGAATTCTCGAATGAATATGACGCGGCATCGCGGCCGCGCATGCTGTCAGATACGCGTCGGCCGAGCCTTCACTGCCGCGCCTTGATCCGCGCCATGTGATACACGGACGCATGCACGCCATCGCGCAATGCATAGCCCGGCGATTCACCCTCGATCCGGAAGCCATGCTTCTCGTAGAGCCCGACGGCCGCGCGGTTGTCGGTGAACACGGTCAGCTCGAGACGCGTGATGTTCAGCCAGTTTTCCGCGAGATCGATCGCGGCCGCGAGCAACCGGCTGCCGACGCCGCGCCCGTGGCGCGCCGCGTCGACCATCATGCCGAGCCCTGCCGCATGGCGACGGCGCGGATTCTGTTCGGGATGCAGGCCGAGATGGCCGACCACCACGCCGTCGATTTCGGCGACGAGGCTCACGCCGTGCTCGCGCACGCCGTCGAGCCGCTTCTGCCATTTCTCGAGCGACGGAAACGGATGCTGCAACGTATTCGCGTACACCGCGGGATGCGCGGCGATTTGCCGGATCGCGTCGACGTCGTGCGCCTCGCTGTGCCGGATCGTGATGTCGGTCATGGGTGAGCCGGTTCCGAAAAGTCGCGCCAGTCGCGCGGGCTGCGACACGTGCGCAGCAACGTGTCGAGCTTATCCGATTTCACGCATTTGAAACATGGGCGTCATGCGATGCCGTTGCACCCGCAACGATGCGCGAGCACACCCCTCCATCGCGAACCGGAAAAATATGACCGATTTCTCACGCCGCGATCGGTAATTCCTGACCCATTCCGTCACGCATCGCTTCCCGATCAATCGTTGCGCACGCAACGTCACGCGCGCGACATGCGATGTCATGTCTTCATCACGTCGACGTCACGCCGCGTCCCTAGACTGGGCGCCGCCCAACCCGGCATGCGCCGGGCCGGCGTGTGCCGACGTCCCGGCCGCGCATCACGAGCGCGCGTTGCACGGGATCGCGGCGACGGCCAACGCATCCGCGCGACACCACGCATCGCGCGCGATGCGCGCACCTCCGCCACGCGCGGCCGATGCACTCGAACGCACACGCCGCGCGAATCGTCCCAGGGGGCGATGCACGGGCGCCGCCAGACGAAGTCACGAACGCTCCCATCATCACAGGACCCGAACGCCATGACGTCACGCCGCAAATTCCTTCAGCAAACCGCCACTTCCGGCCTCGCCGCCGCCGCGCTGTCCGCGTTTCCGCCGAGCATCCGCCGCGCGCTCGCGATTCCCGCGTTTCACGAAACGGGGACCATCCAGGACGTGAAGCACGTCGTGCTGCTGATGATGGAGAACCGCGCATTCGACAGCTACTTCGGCACGTTCAAGGGCGTGCGCGGTTACGGCGACCGCTTCGCGGTGCCGTCGCCGAACGGCCGCAACGTGTTCTACCAGACGTACACGAAGCCGACGCCGGCCACCACCGTCACGCCGTATCACCTCGACGCGAGCCAGGGCAACGCGCAGCGCGCCGGCGGCACGCCGCACACGTGGGCCGATGCGCAGGCCGCGTGGGACCATGGCCGGATGAACCGCTGGCCCGACGCGAAGACGCCGCTGTCGATGGGCTACTACGACGCGGCGGAAGTACCGTTCCAGCGCGCGCTCGCCGATGCGTTCACGCTGTGCGACCACTATCACTGCGGGATGCACACGGGCACGATCGCGAACCGCCTGTTCTACTGGAGCGGCACCAACGGCCCGAACGGCATCAGCCCGGCCGACGGCAGCCGCGTGAAGATCGCCGCGCTGAACAACCAGTTCAACGGCGGCAACGACATCGGCCCGTCGAGCCAGGGCTGGACCTGGACCACCTACGCCGACCGGCTGCAGCAGGCCGGCGTGCACTGGAAGGTCTACCAGAGCCTGATCGACAACTTCGGCTGCAACGAGATGATGAGCTTCCGCCACTGGCGCGCGGCGATCGAGCAGATGCCGCCCGCGCGCCGGCCCGCGTACGTCGCGTCGACCGACATCACGCAACCCGTGACGGCGGCCGGCGCGTTCTACGATCCGGCGATCGACGATCCGCTGAGCCCGCTCGCGAAGGGGTTCGGCAACACGATGCCGTACGGCTTCCTCGAATCGTTCCGCGACGACATCCGCAACGGCACGCTGCCCGAGGTGTCGTGGATCATCCCGCCGTCCGTGTACAGCGAACATCCGGGGCCGTCGAGCCCCGCGCAGGGCGGCTGGTACGTGCAGGCCGTGCTCGATGCGCTGACGGCGAACCCGGAGGTATGGAGCAAGACCGTGCTGCTGGTGAACTACGACGAAAACGACGGCTTCTTCGACCACATGCCGTCGCCGGCCGTGCCGTCGCGCAACGCCGACGGCACGCTCGCGGGCGGCCATACGCTGCGGGACGCCGACGTCGCCGCCGAGTACCACGACTTCACGCCGGCCACGTCGAGCCAGCCGGCGATCGACGGCCGTCCGTACGGCCCGGGCCCGCGCGTGCCGATGTGGGTCGTGTCGCCGTGGAGCCGTGGCGGCTGGGTCAACTCGCAGGTGTTCGACCATACGTCGACGCTGCTCTTCCTCGAAAAGCGCTTCGGCGTCGCGGAGCCGCAGATCAGCGCGTACCGCCGCGCGGTGTGCGGCGACCTGACGAGCGCGTTCAACTTCCGCTCGCCGAACAACGAACCGCTGCCGACGCTCGCGGGCCATACGACGAAAAGCCAGGTCGACGCGCTGAGCGCCGCGCAACAGGCCGCGCCGAAGATCGTGCCGCCGGCCGCGCCGTCGCTGCCCGCGCAGGCGACCGGCGTGCGCCCGTCGCGCGCGCTGCCTTACGAACTGCATGCCAGCGCGCGTACCGATGCCGGCACCGGCACGGTCACGCTGAAGTTCGCGAACACGGGCCGCGCCGCCGCCGTGTTTCACGTCTATGACAAGCTGCACCTCGACCGCCTGCCGCGGCGCTACGTCGTCGAACCGGGCAAGACGCTGCACGGCGACTGGGCCGCGCGCGCCGACAACGGCGGTAAATATGACCTGTGGGTGCTGGGCCCGAACGGCTATCACCGCCGCTTCACCGGCGACCTCAGCCGCCTGGCCGGTGCACGTGCGCCGCAGCCGGAGGTTCGCGTCGGCTATGCGGGCGCGAGCGGCAACCTCCACCTGAAGCTGCGCAACCACGGCGGCGGGACGGTGCGCTTCACCGTGAGGTCGAACCAGGTCTACGGGCCGCTGTCCGGACGCGGCGCGCACGACGATCGCGGTCATGGCCACGGCAACGAGGACGGCAACGGCCAGGGTCACGGCCACGGTACCGGTACCACGTGGACGGTCACGGTACGCGCCGGCGACCAGGCCGAGCTGCACTGGAAGCTCGACTCGACCGGCCACTGGTACGACTTCATCGTCACCGCCGACAGCGACGCGAGTTTCTCGCGCCGCGTCGCCGGCCGCGTCGAAACCGGCCGGCACTCGGTCAGCGACCCGGCGATGGGGCTCGCCGACCGCTTCTGATGCCGCCGCGGCGACCCGCGCTGCGCCGCGTGTCGCCGCCCGGGCCGGCCCGGGCGCGAGCGGCGGTCAGGCGCCGGCCGCGGCTGCGCCCGATCCGGCGCAAACGCCCGCCCCGCGCGGCTCAAACATCAGAAGGATCAATGGTTCAGCCCTCAATTCCCCCCAACGAAATTGCTCCGAATTGCGGCCCGTTCGCGTTAAACTGCGCCAAGCTGTATTCAACCAAGACATCTTCGCCACTACGGCATCCACGATACGAGGATAGGTTCGATGCGCACTTCCGGCTCATCCGGGGCAATGACCCTGCTCACCGAACACGACCCGACCGACGGTCGCGAACTGCGCTCGCTCCGGCTCGAAGCAACCGGCGACGGCAAGAGCGTGCTGCTGATCGAGATCGACGAACGCAAGCCCGGCATCCACCGCGAAGTCCGCTACGAGATCACGCCGGCCGAACTGATCGCGGCGATCCGCTCGCACGGCGCCGAGCTCCCCGGCGAAAACCACGGCGCCGCGTCACTCGCCCGCACCTCCTCCTGATTTCGAACGGTGAGCCGCGCGCAACGCGCCGGCTCACCGCGCCCCCTGCCGCCGTCACGCACGTTGCGTTATTCCCGCCGCTGACTTGAAAAAGGCCGATAATCGGCCCATCTGCGTGCTTTCCGCGCGCGTTTCCTTTTCGGCCAGCCGTCATGCTCCTCCGCGACCTCGTCGCCCAATACGGGCCGCTTCTCGTCTTCGTCAACGTGCTCGCGGCGGCCATCGGGCTGCCGGTGCCCGCGATGCCGACGCTCGTGCTGTTCGGCGCGATGTCCGCGATGCATCCGGCGATGATCGGCTCGCAACTGGTCACGGTGGTCGTGCTGTCGGTGCTCGGCGCACTGATCGGCGACACCGTGTGGTACCTCGCCGGCCGGCGCTTCGGCGGCACGACGCTGAAGACGATCTGCCGCCTGTCGCTGTCGCGTGACAGCTGCGTGAAGAAAACCGAACGCTTCTTCGGCCGCTACGGCGTGCGCGTGCTCGCCGTCGCGCGCTTCATTCCGGGGCTGTCGCTCGTGTCGGTGCCGATGGCCGGCGCGTTCGGCACGCGCTATCGCACGTTCCTCGGCTACGACGCGCTCGGCGCCGCGCTGTGGACGATCGTCGGGCTGATGGTCGGGCTGATGTTCGCGCGCCAGATCGACTGGCTGTTCGCCGGTGCGGGCCAGCTCGGCCGCGCGGCGCTGCTGGTGGCCGTCGCGGTGCTGGCCGTGTACGCGACGATCCGCTGGATGCGCCGCCGCGCGCTGATCCGCCAGCTCGCGAGCGCGCGGGTCGGCGTCGACGAGCTCGACGCGATGCTGCGCGATACGTCCGCGCCGGTGGTCCTCGACGTGCGCTCGCCCGAGCACCGCAAGCTCGATCCGTTCACGATTCCCGGCGCGCAGTTCGCCGACGAACGCCAGATCGGCGACATCGTCGCGCGTTATCCGTTCTCGCAGAAGTTCGTCGTGTACTGCTCGTGCCCGAACGAGTTCACGGCCGCGTTGATGGCGAAGCGCCTGCTCGACGCCGGCTTCACCGATGCGCTCGCGCTGCGCGGCGGCCTCGATGCATGGCGCGATACGGGCCGCCAGCTCACGTCGCTCGTGGAAGACATGCCCGCTGCGAACGATCCGGTCGCGGGGCTGCACAAGCCGGCCTGATCGCGTCGATCGAAGGCCGGCCGTGCGAGGCGGGGGCGCCTGCGCCCCCTTCGATCAGAACGCGTGCAGCGGCAGGTTCACGACCAGGCGGTACTCGGTGTTCGTCGCGTCCGAGTAGTGTGCCGAACCGGCGTGCCACATCGCGATGAACGTGACCTTCGTGTCCTTCAGCTTGCCGCTCTGGAACGTGTACGACGGGATGAAGCCGAACTCGTGGTGACGGCCCTGCACCGGCGCGCCGTTGCTCCAGTAGATGCTCGACTTGCTCGGGTCGTTCGCCGCGCCCGCGCTGCCGTCCGCCCCCCAGCCCGTCACGCCCCAGACCATCGCCTTGAAGCCCGGCAGGCCCGCTTCCTTGCCGTAGAACGTGTAACGCAGCTGCAGCGACTTTTCGTGCGGCGCGTTGTAGTCGACGTCCATCGAGTTGGTCAGGAAGATCCCGTTCGTTTCGTTCAGGTAGTCGAAGAACTGGTCGCCGAGCACCTGCTGGAAGCCGAGCAGCAGCTCGTGCGGGCCGTGCTGCGCGGCCAGCGACAGGCTGTAGGCGTTGTTGTTGATCTTGCCTTGCAGCGCGTCGCCCGTGTCGTGCGTCGAGTAGACGTTGCCGAAGCCCGTCCACTTGATCGTCTGCGGGCTGCCGATGCTGTGCTTCACCGACGCGTAGTACTGGTGCCACACGTCGTCGGCCTGGTTCGCGTACAGCGCGATTTCGCCGTTCGGCGAGTAGTCCCACGTGCCGCCGACGTACGACAGGCGGTTGATGCGCGTGCCGCCGTATTGCGTCGTCAGGTTGGTGAGCGTCGTATGACCACGCGCGTCGGTCTTCGTGAAGCTGCCGGCCTCGAGCATCACGTTCTTGAATTCATTGCTGACGAGCGTCGCACCGAGGAACGTCGGCGGCAGCGCGCGGTTGTCGTGCTGCTCCATGAACGGGTTGTCGACGGCCTGCAGACCGTACTTGACCACCGTGTTCGAGATGCGCGCCTTCACGTCGTAGATGCCGGGATAGGCCCAGGCGAGCTGGTTGCCGCCACCGCCGCCCTTCGCGATGTGCACCATGCTGCCCGCGCCCTGGCCGCCGTCGAGCTTCAGCGCCGCATACAGCGATGCGTCGAAACCGATACCGATCAGGCCCGTCGTGTAGCCCGACTCGAAGTTCGCCATCGCGCCCTGGACCCACGCGTGGCGATGCGGCCCGCCCTTGGCGTCGAGCACGTCCGCATAGTTGCGGAACAGGAAGTTGAGATGGCTGTCGGCGATGAAGCCCTTCGACTGCGACTGCGCCGACGGCTCGTCGGGCGGCGTGACGGCCTGGTTCGCCTCGGCGTTGATGACGGCGTTCGGGGTCGTTGCCTGCGCAACGGTCGTGCCCGGTGCGGCCTGCGCGACCGTCAGCGGTGCGGGGGCCGCGTCGTCGGCGTGCGCGACGCCCGTCAGCGAGACACCGGCGAGTGCCGGCAGCCCCCAGGCAAGCAGCATTTTCGATGCCGTCCCGATCGTCTTCTGTTTTTTCATCGTAATTCTCGTCTTGTGTTGATATCGTCCACGCCGGTTGCGATCCGCGCCCGGCCCCCCGGCGCGCCCGATTAAAGACGCGCCTGTACCCGCGGCGCGAAGATCGTTCGCGCCGCACCTACCCCTGTTGACCTGCCTTGGTTATGTTTGCTGCGTCACTTCAGCTCACGCCACACCCGCGCGGATGCACGCGACACGCGCGGCCGACCCCTGCCGAACTTCCGGCAGCGGCACGTCCTGCGCGCACGCGTCGATCGCGACCGGGCAGCGCGTGCGGAACGCGCAGCCGGACGGCGGGTTGAGCGGCGAGGGCATCTCGCCCGCCAGCAGCATCGGACGGCGAGCACGCTCGCGCGCCGGCTCCGGCGTCGGCGCCGCGTCGAGCAGCGCCTTCGTGTACGGGTGCTGCGGCACGCCGTACACGTCATGCCGCGTGCCGAACTCCATCACGCGGCCGAGATACATCACGAGCACACGCTGGCTGATGGCCTTCACCACCGCCAGATCGTGCGCAACGAACAGATAGGACAACGACAGTTCGCGTTGAAGGTCGCGCAGCAGGTTCACGATCTGCGCCTGGATCGACACGTCGAGCGCCGAGACGGGTTCGTCGCAGATCACGAGCTTCGGCTCGCCGATCAGTGCGCGCGCGATGCCGACGCGCTGGCACTGCCCGCCGGAAAATTCGTGCGGATAACGCAGCAGGTGATGCGCGTTCAGGCCGACGCGTTCGAGCATCGTGACCACGCGGCGGCGCACCTCGGTGCGGCCGAGGCCGGCCTGGTGCGTGACGAGCGGCTCCGCGACCACCTGTTCGATCGTCATGCGCGGATCGAGCGACGCGAGCGGATCCTGGAAGATCATCTGCACTTCGCGCCGCATCGTGGTGCCGCGCAGGTGATCGGGCGCCACGGCTTCGCCGCGCCATTTCACCGTGCCGGCCGTCATCGGCACGAGGCCGATCAGCGCGCGCGCGAGCGTCGACTTCCCGCAGCCCGATTCGCCGACGAGCCCGACCGTCTCGCCTCGTTTCACGTCGAACGACACGCCGTCGACGGCGCGCAGCGTCCCCTTCGGCGACCACGGATAGCCGCCGAGCGGCACGCGGAAATGCACTTTCAGACCGTCGACGGACAGCAGCGTGTCGTCCGTCGCGCCGGTATTGCGGCGTTCATTGACGCTCATCGCAGACCTCCCGTCAGATCGGCCACGGGGCGGTGGCACGCGCGCACCGCGCCCACGGCGCCATAGGTTTCGAGCGCGGGGCGCGCCGCGCCGCAGCGTTCTTCCGCATACGTGCAGCGCTTCGCGAACGCGCAGCCGGCCGGCGCGGTGCCGGGCATCGGCGGATTGCCGGGAATCGCGACGAGCGGCGCATCGTCCGCGTCGGTCAGGCGCGGCAGCGCGTTGAGCAGGCCGATCGTGTACGGATGCGACGGCGCCGCGAAGATCGATTCGGCCGGCGCGTATTCGACGGTGCGGCCCGCATACATGACCATCACGTCGTCCGCGAGGCCCGCGACCACGCCCATGTCGTGCGTGATCAGCACGATCGCGGTGCCGCGCTCGCGGTTCAGCTCGCGCAGCAGGTCGATGATCTGCGCCTGCACGGTCACGTCGAGCGCGGTGGTCGGCTCGTCGGCGATCAGGATTTCCGGCTCGGACAGCAGCGCCATCGCGATCATCACGCGCTGGCGCATGCCGCCCGAAAACTCGTGCGGATACATGCGGATGCGGCGTGCTGCATCGGGAATGCGCACCGATTCGAGCGCCTCGATCGCGCGCTTCGTGGCGTCCTTGCGCGACATCTTGCGATGCAGCTGAAGCGTCTCGGTCATCTGCCGCTCGATCGTCAGGAACGGATTGAGCGACGTCATCGGATCCTGGAAGATCATCGCGATCCGGTCGCCGCGTATCTTGTTCAGCGCGCGTGAATCCATCTCGAGGAGGTTGTCGCCGCGATAGCGCGCGGCGCCGGTGGTCGTGCCGTTGCCGGCCAGCAGGCCGAGCATCGCCATCACGGTCTGGCTCTTGCCCGAGCCCGATTCGCCGACGATGCCGAGCGTCTTGCCGGCTTCGAGCGAGAACGACACGCCGCTCACGGCGTCCACCGGCGGCGCGTCCTTGCGCGTGAAGCGCACGCCGAGGTTGTCTACTTCAAGCAGTGCGGCCATCTTCAGCGATCCTTCGGGTCGAGCGCGTCACGCAGGCCATCGCCGACGAAGTTCACGCAGTAAAGCGTCACGCACAGCATGACGGCCGGGGCCAGCAACAGCCACGGCGTCGATTCCAGTTTCTGCGCGCCGTCCTGGATCAGCACGCCCCAGCTCGTCATCGGTTCCTGCACGCCGAGGCCGAGGAACGACAGCACCGATTCGGTCAGCACGATGCCCGGCACCGAGACCGTCGCGTACACGACGACCACGCCGAGCAGGTTCGGCACGATGTGGCGCAGCACGATCGACGCCGGCGTCACGCCGATCGCCCGTGCCGCATCGACGAACTCGCGGCTGCGCAGCGACAGCGTCTGGCCGCGCACGACGCGCGCCATGTCGATCCACGAGAACGCGCTGATGGTCAGCACGACCAGCATGAACGAGCGGCCGAACAGGGTCATCATCAGGATCGCGATCAGCAGGTACGGGATCGCGTACATCATGTCGACGATGCGCATCATCACGGAGTCGACGCGGCCGCCCGCGAAGCCCGCGGTCGCGCCCCATGCGACGCCGAACAGGCCCGACACGAGCGTGCCGAGCAGGCCGACCTCGATCGACACGCGGCCGCCGATCAGCGTGCGCACCAGCAGGTCGCGGCCGAGCTCGTCGGTGCCGAACCAGTGCTGGTTCGTCCAGGTCGGCGGCAGGCTGATCGAGCCCCAGTCGCTTGCCGAAGGATCGGCCGCGAGCAGCCACGGGCCGACGAAACAGGCGAGCGTGATCAGCGCGAGCAGCACGAGGCTGAACACGGCCGCACGGTTGTGAAGGAAGCGCGCCATCGCAAGCGCGAACGGCGAGCGCGAACGCGGCGGCGAGTCGGCCTGCACGGGCAGGCCGACGACGGGAGTAGTCGGAGTCATCGCTGTGCCTCGCTCAATAACGGATGCGCGGATCGAGCCACGCGTACGCGAGGTCGACCAGCAGGTTGAACAGCACCGCGCAGACGGTCGTCAGCACGACGAGGCCGAGCACCAGCGTGTAGTCGCGGTTGATGGCACCGTTCACGACGAGCTGCCCGAGCCCCGGCAGCGCGAACACCGATTCGGTGACGACGGCCGCCGTGATCGACGTGATGCAGACCGTGCCGAACAGCGACACGACCGGCATCAGCGCAGGCTTCAGCGCATGGCGCAGCACGATCGTCGAGCCCGGCAGGCCCTTCGCGCGCGCGGTGCGGATGTAGTTGCTCGACAGCGTCTCGATCATCGAGCCGCGCATCACGCGCGCGAGCAGCGACATGTTGATGAAGGTCAGCAGCACGATCGGCAGCAGCCGGTACTCCCAGCCGCCGTCACCCCAGCCGCCCGCGGGCAGCCAGCCGTTGCCGGACGACGTCTTCAGCAGGATCGCGAAGATCCACACGAGCACGGGGCCGAGCACGAACGGCGGCACGACATTGCCGACGTTGCCGATCAGCATCACGACGCGGTCGATGAAGCTGTCGCGGCGCACCGCCGCGACGGTGCCGAGCAACACGCCGAACACGATCGAGATCGGGATCGACACGCCGCCCACGCCGAGGCTCACGGGCAGCGCCTTCTTCACGAGATCGTTCACCGACCAGTCGACGTAGCGGAACGACGGACCGAGATCGCCATGCAGCAGCGAATCGAGGTACATCAGGTACTGCTTCCACAGCGGCTGATCGAGGTGGTACTTCGCGTTCAGGTTCGCGAGCGTCGCGGCGGACAACTGCTTTTCCGTATCGAACGGACCGCCGGGCGTGAAGTGCAGCAGCAGGTAGCAGACGGTGACGACCGCGAGGATCGTCGGCACCGCCCACAACGTGCGCCTCAATGCGTAGGCCAGCATGATCGCTCCGCTCAGTGCTTGATCAGGTACATGTCCTGCGAAGCACGCATGTCGATCACGTTCTTCAGCGAGTAGCCGCCCACATAGGGCTTCACGAGACGATCGGCCGAGTACTGGAACAGCGGCACCATCGGCGTGTCGCTCAGCGCCATGTCGTGCGCCTGCGTGAGCAGCGCGGCGCGTGCCTTGTCGTCGAGCTTCTGGTTGCCTTCGTCGACGAGCGCGTCGGCCTGCTTGTTGCAGTAGCCGACGGTGTTCTGCGCGCTGCCGCAGCGCAGCAGGTCGAAGAACGTCATCGCGTCGTTGTAGTCGGCGAACCAGCCGTCACGGGCGATCTGCACCTTGCCGTCATGACGCTCCTTCATCAGCACCTTGAACTCGACGTTCTCGAGCTTCGTATTGACGCCGAGCTTGGTGCGCCATTCCGACGCGGCGAACAGCGCGACCTTCTTGTGCAGGTCGTTGGTGTTGTACGTCAGCGTGAATGACAGCGGCTTCGCATCCGAGTAGCCGGCCTGCTTCAGCAGGTTCTTCGCGGTCTCGACGCGCTTGGCCATCGGCCACGACGCCCAATCCGGCGTGAACGGCTGCACGCCCTTCGTGCCGCTCGGCATCAGGCCGTACATCGGCTTCTCGCCGGCCTGCGTGAGCCTTTGCGTCAGCACGTCGCGATCGAGCACCATCGACAGCGCCTGGCGCACGCGCTTGTCCTTCAGCGCCGGATCGCTGTTGTTCAGGTAGTAGTAATAGGTCGCGAGCTGCAGGCCCTGGCGCAGTTCGCCGCCGAACTGCTTGCTGACCTGCTGGAAGATCCCCGACGGGATCGAGTAGCTGTAGTCGATCTGGCCGGCCTGGTACATGCGCATCGCCGTCTCGTCGCTCTCGATCGGCAAGTACGTGACCTTGTTGATCACGACCTTCGGCGCGTTCCAGTACTTCGCATCCTTCGAGATCACGATGCGGTTGTTCGGCTGCCAGTCGACGAGCTGGTATGCGCCGTTGCTGACGATGTTGCCCGGGCGCGTCCATGCGTCGCCGAGCTTCGTCACCGTGTCCTTGTTCACCGGCGCGAGCGGCACCATGGCCGTCAGTTCCGGGAAGAATGCGACCGGCACGTCGGTCGTCACTTCCAGCGTGTACGGATCGATCGCGCGCACGCCGAGCGTCGACGGCGCAGCCTTGCCTGCGATGATGTCCTTCGAGTTCTTCACGAACTCGACGAGGATCGTGTACTTCGAGCCCGTCTTCGGATCGACGAGGCGCTGCCACGAATAGACGAAATCGGCGGCCGTCACCGGCTGGCCGTTGCTCCACTTCGCGTCATGGCGAAGCTTGAAGATCCACGTCGTCGGCGACTTGCGCTCCCACGACAGCGCGACGCCCGGCACGACCTGGCCGGCCGCATCGATGCGGGCCAGCCCTTCGAACAGGTCGAGGCCGATCGTGTTGCCGGTCCACGATTCGATGTGCGCGGGGTCGAGCGACTCGATTTCGGCGGGCACCTGTCGCGTCAGGTCCTGTTGAGGCGCGAGCGCGACGTTCGACGGAACGGTAACGGCGTGGGCGGCAGGCGTCAGGGCGAGCGCGGCCAGCACGGCCGACATGGCATGCAAGGATTTCATCGTGGCAGTCTTGAGAAAGGTTGTTCGGTGAGCGTCGCGCGGCGGATGCCGCGGATTACGCTTGAGACGCTGACGGGCGCAGCGATTGAGGAGGCCCGTGATTCTCGTATTGCATTTTAGTATTCCTTACGTTTCTTTCGACAGGCATTCCGTCTTCGAAACGAAGGAATACCTGTGCGTTAGAACAGCCTCGGTGTACCGACCCAGACCACCACCGACTCGATCTTCGCGGTGTTGACCCAGCTGTGCGGGACCGTCGACTGATAGTGCGAGCTGTCGCCGGCCTGCAGGACGAACGTCTTGCCTTCCAGCGTCAGCGACACTTCCCCTTCAATCACATACAGGAACTCCTCTCCTGCATGTGTCGTCACCTCGGACCGCTTCTGCCCCGGCGGCATCCTCACGAGGATCGCCTCCAGCTGGCGCCCTTCGGATACGTTCGTCAACCGCGCGAACAGGTTCGCCGAATCGGCAAACCCGAAGAAGCGCAACTGCTCGCCTCGGCACACCGAGCGTTCCTCGCTCGGCGTATCCACGAAGTACTGCACCGTCACACCGAGCGCGTGCGCGATACCGGCCAACGATGTCAGCGACGGCGACGCGAGCCCGCGTTCGACTTGAGACAGAAACGGCTTCGAAATCCCCGCGGCGGTAGCGGTGTCGTCGAGCGTGCGCTTGAGTCGTTGGCGCAACGCGCGAATCTTGCTGCCCAGCGCGGCAGCATCTGCAGCCCGCGAGTTTTCAGTGGGGGGAACCATAGCAGGCCGAAAAGTGATCGTCAAAAAATGTTTGATGGAAAATAACTAAGTTAGAACGATATAGCTTAGTCTTCGGGTTCGCCCACGTCTTCGGTGTCAAGCCCGGTGCACTAAACGGGACACGAAGCGAGCGAAACGACGCGCTATCTTGCCAGACTCGCCGGCTTCACAGGCAAGCTGCAAGCGGCTCTCCGGGAATCTTCGGAGGACCTGCACGGAATCTTACAAATAGATGATGAGACGAATGTTCCTGAAAGCTGCTGCCACATTGGGAGTTTCCCTAGGTGGCAGGCACCTGACGCACCGGACCGGCAGCCGTTACCATGCGCGCGCCGGTCGGGGCCCTTCCCCGCCACACCCGGCGGAGTCCGACCCCGGCCCGGGCTAACCGCCCGACTGTTCCATCGCCGTCACGAAGCCTACCCGGCCCATTGTGCATCGGCGCCAGTTCGACCCCAAAGACGACGCGTGATCCGTGCCGTCCGTTTCAAACGAGATTGATGATGCAACCACCCGTTTCACAAACCCGATCGTTCACGACGGTCTTCCTCATCGAAATGTGGGAGCGCTTCGGCTACTACGGCATGGCCGCGCTCCTGGTCCTCTTCATGGTCGACCGGCTCGGTTTCACCGACAGCCATGCGAACCTGACCTGGGGTGCGTTCACCGCACTCGTCTATGCGGCGCCGTCGATCGGCGGCTGGATCGGCGACAAGGTGCTCGGCGCCCGTCGCACGATGATCATCGGCGCGGCCGTGCTGTGCGCCGGCTACCTGATGCTGTCGGTCCCGAATGATCAATTGACGTACATGTACGCGTCGCTCGGCGTGATCGTCGTCGGCAACGGCCTGTTCAAGGCCAACGCGGCCAACCTCGTGCGACGCATCTATGAAGGCGACGACGCGCGCATCGACAGCGCGTTCACGATCTACTACATGGCGGTCAACATCGGCTCGACGGTGTCGATGCTCGCGACGCCGTGGATCAAGGATCACTGGGGCTGGCACGCCGCGTTCGCGGTCTGCTGCGGCGGCATGCTGCTCGCGATCCTCAACTTCATGCTGATGCATCGCACGCTCGCGCACGTCGGCTCGCTGCCGGACGACCAGCCGATCCGCTGGAAGCGCCTCGGCGCGGTCGCGCTGGGCGGGGTCGGGCTCGCGCTGATCACGCTGTACGTGCTGCAGCACAAGCAGCTCGCCGTCGCCAGCGTGTGGACGGCAGCGTTCGCGATCCTCGCGATCTTCGCGTACATGATCGCGAAGTCGGAGCGCTCGGAGCGCGCGGGCCTGATCGCGGCGCTCGTGCTGATCGGCCAGGTGATCCTGTTCTTCATCTTCTACGTGCAGATGTCGACGTCGCTGACGCTGTTCGCGCTGCGCAACGTCGATCCGCGCTTCATGCTGTTCGACACGACGCTGTTCACGTGGAGCGCCGCGCAGTTCCAGGCGCTGAACCCGATCTGGATCATGCTGCTGAGCCCGGTGCTCGTGTGGGTGTACAACGCCGTCGCGAAGAGCGGCCGCGACCTGCCGGTCGCCGCGAAGTACGCGCTCGGCTTCGGCGCAGTGGCCGCCGGCTACCTGGTGTTCACGATCAGCGGCCGCTACGCGGTCGACGGCCGTGTGTCGTCGTGGTTCATGGTGTGGGGCTACGGCCTCTACTCGCTCGGCGAACTGCTGGTGAGCGGCCTCGGCCTCGCGATGATCGCCCGCTACGTGCCGGCGCGCATGAGCGGCTTCATGATGGGTGCGTACTTCGTCGCGACGGGCGTGTCGCAGTATCTGGGCAGCGTCGTCGCGAACTTCGCGCAGATGCCGTCGCACGAACTGCCGGCCACCGAATCGCTGCCGCTGTACCTGTCGCTGTTCGAGAAGCTCGGCTGGCTCGCCGCGATCGGCATGGTGCTCGCGCTGCTGCTGCTGCCGCTGATGAACCGCCTGTCGCGCCAGCACCAGCGTTGTGCGGAAGCGCGCCGCGAAGATGCGCCGCAGGCGCAGGGCGTCGCCACCGCGCAGTAAGTAATATCCCTCGGCGTGCGGCATGCACGCCACATTCTCCCGCCAGGCACGCGAACGCGTCCTACACTGGTTGCAGGAAGCGCATCCGCTTCGCGAGATGCGCACTGGCGGGAGAAGACGATGAAAAGCAAAGCAACGCGGCTCTTGAGGATACTGTCGGACATCCGGCACGCTCAGCGCTGCACCGCGATACGTGCCGCGCGCGCCGCGGCCGAAGCCGACGCGGTACTCGCGGAACGCGACGAGCCGGCGCCCGACGAACGCGACGACGCGGAAGCCGACGACGCCACCTCCGTTCCCCGCTCCCGTATCGACTCACCTCACTGACGCCGCGCGGCACGCTCCGTGCCGCACGCACTGCGTCCCGCGCCGCTCACGCGGCCGCGCCGCGCCACCGCGCGATCCACGATCCCGAGCCGGCCACGGCCATCATCAGCCCGAGCGCGCACGCGTCGGCCACGAGGCCGACGCCGACGTGCCGCAGATCCGCGCTGCGCACGACCGGATGCAGCAGCGAATCGATGACGAGCGAGATCGCCGCGCCCGCGACGAAGCAGATGAGCCCGCGCTGGCCCACGGCCACGACGGGCCGCACACCCTGCGCGATCCGCGCGATCCAGCCGAAGCGCACGCAATCGGCCATCAGCCACGCGATGGCCGCGAAGCTCACGACGCGCGGCAGCGCGAGATCGCGCTTGAACACGCCTTCCGGCAGCGGCAGCCCCGAGAACAGCTTGTAGCTCGCGCAGCCGAGCACGACCGCGCACGCGAGCCCGGTCGCGGCGGCCCCCCAGCGCCCGAGCGCGATGCGCCGGTAGAACGGCTGGCAGCGCGCGAGCACGCCGGCGACGAACATCAGTTGCCACGCGAACGGATTGAAACTCCAGCGGAATCCGTCGGCATCCAGCAACTCGGGGCCGAGCCAGCCCGCCGTCAGCCACGACGCGACGCTGAGCGCAACCAGCAGCCACGGATGCCGGCGCGCGAACGGCACGAGCACCGGCGACGCGAGCGCGAACAGCACGTACATCGGCAGCACCGACGCGAGATAGGGCTGGCGCTGGAACGTCAGCAGCTCGGCTGCGCCCGTGAGCGGTGACGCGAGCATCACGCTAACGTCGTCGAGCGCGAGGTTCGGCGCATCGATCCCGTAGTGATCGAGCACGGCCGACACGACGAGCATCAGCGTCGAGGTCGCGAGAAACGCGCGGTAGATCTGCATCGCGCGGCGCACGAAGCGCTTTTGCGCGGCGCGCGCGCCGTGTCGCTCGGCAATCGCGCCATAGGCGCTCGCGGTCGCGAAGCCGCCGAGAAAGACGAAGACCTCGGCCGCATCGCACAGCGCGAACGCGTGCAGCGTGATGCGCGACAGCACGCTCGCGCCGATGTGATCGACGACGATCATCAACAGCACGATGCCGCGGAAGAAATCGACTTCGATCAGGCGGCCGCCGCGCGACGGTGGAAACGTGGCGGAAGACGGCGGGCTCAACGACATGAGCACACCTGCACGACGGCGGTGCGGTACGCACCGGAGAATGGATCGAGGAGCGGAAGGCGAGCGCGATCAGCGGCGATACGCGTATGCCCGCATCGCACCAACCCGGCCGGCCAGGCACGGAGATGACCGTTCATTGAAAGGCTGCATACGAAGGGAAGTCGGTAAGGCCAGTCTAATGGCCGATCCGGGGAGACCCTAAGTAACAAAGTGCAACCGAATCTTCTGTTCGATTACAGGCGCGAGCCTTGTCGCACAAGGCAGGCAGCGTCGCCAGACTCGCGTCAGCGCGATGCCAGCTTGCGGTCAGCATCGATGGGTTCGACCGCTGCGGCGTGGTGGTTTTGCGATGCGCGACGCGGCACGCCGCATGCAGCCGCCGCGTCGCGATCGACGTTTATCCGCGCGCGGGCAGGCGCCGCATCAGCATCGCGCTGTGCCACGCGGTGAGCGCGACGGCGACCCAGATCGGCCCGTACGTCGCGAGCTTCGCGATGCTCAGCGTCTCGCCGAGCAGCAGCAGCGACACCGCGACGAGCAGCACGGGTTCGACGTAGCCGAGAATCCCGAACAGCGCCATCGGCAGCATCCGGCTCGCCTTCAGGTAGCTCGCGAGCGCGAGCGTGCTGAGCACGCCGAGGCCCGGCAGCAGTGCGGCCCACAGCACCGGGTGGTCGGCCACGTGCGTCGTGCTCGTCACGACCATCGCGAACGCGATCGGGCACAGCAGCACGATCTCGACCGCGAACGCGGCGAGCGAATCGGCGTTGATCCGCCGGCGCAGCACGAAATACGGCGGATAGCCGAGCGCGACGACGAGCGTCGGCCACGCGAACGCGCGCGTCGCCCACACTTCGTGCCCGACGCCGAGCGCCGCGCACGCGACCGCCGCCCATTGCAGCGGATCGAGCCGTTCGTGATAGTAGAAACGGCCGACGAGCACCATCGTCAGCGGCAGCAGGAAATAGCCGAGCGACACTTCGAGCATGCGGCCGTGCAGCGGCGCCCACAGGAACAGCCACAACTGCACGCCGAGCAGCGCGGCGCTCACGGGCAGCGCAATCAGCAGGCGCCAGTCGCGCACGCTGCGCCGCAGGAGGTCGACGAGCGCCGGCCAACGGCCGCGCAGCGCGATCAGCGCGAGCGCGCCCGGCGCGGTCCACAACACGCGCCACGCGAAGATGTCGAGCCCCGTGAGCGGCGCCAGCAGTTTCGCGTAAGCGGACATCAGCGCGAACAGTGTCGACGCCATCACCGACAACACGAGGCCGCGCCCGGCCTCCGGATACCCCGTCATGATCGTTCCGCGCCTCTTATTGCTGCTGGAAGCGCTCGAAGCGTTTCTCGGTCTTGCGTTCCTCGAACGTCACCTCGGTCACGCGCGCGGCCGGCGGGCCGTGGCGCAGCCACGCGAGCATCCGGTCGATCTGCGCGCCGGGGCCCTGGATCATCGCCTCGACGGTGCCGTCCTCGAGATTCGCGACCCAGCCGCGCAGCTTCAGCGCATGCGCCTCGCGCACCGTCGCATGACGGAAGCCGACGCCCTGCACGACGCCGCGCACCCGCACGTAGTAGGTCTCGATCCGTTCGTCCAGTTCATTGCGGCTCATCGCGTCGCCCTCCCGTTGCATTCAAGCCCGGCATTGTAGTCGCGTCGGCCGCTTCGCACACGGGCCGGAGCCGCTTCATGCCCGTCACGGCGTGGCGTCGCCGCCCGCGCCGACCACGTACAATCTCGCCGATGCTCAACCGCCGCGCCGCCCGCGCGCGGCCCTGAAGGAAACGCATGACTGATACCTCCCGCGATCTCGTTCTCGTCACCGGCGCATCCGGCTTCGTCGGCTCGGCCGTCGCGCGCATTGCGCAGCAGAAAGGCTATGCGGTGCGCGTGCTCGTGCGCCCGACCAGCCCGCGCACGAACGTGGCGGATCTCGACGCCGAGATCGTCACCGGCGACATGCGCGACGAGGCGTCGATGCGCGCCGCGCTGCGCGGCGTGCGCTACCTGCTGCACGTGGCAGCCGACTACCGGCTGTGGGCGCCCGATCCCGACGAGATCGAACGCGCGAACCTCGAAGGGGCCGTCGCGACGATGCGCGCGGCGCGCGCGGAAGGCGTCGAGCGGATCGTCTATACGAGCAGCGTCGCGACGCTGAAGGTGACGAGCGCCGGCGATCCCTCCGACGAAAACCGGCCGCTCACGGCCGAGCAGGCGATCGGTGTCTACAAGCGCAGCAAGGTGCTGGCGGAACGCGCGGTCGAGCGGATGATCGCCGACGAAGGGCTGCCGGCGGTGATCGTCAATCCGTCGACGCCGATCGGCCCGCGCGACGTGAAGCCGACGCCGACCGGCCGCATCATCGTCGAAGCCGCGCTCGGCAAGATTCCCGCGTTCGTCGACACGGGGCTGAACCTCGTGCATGTGGACGACGTCGCGCACGGCCACTTCCTCGCGCTCGAGCGCGGCCGGATCGGCGAGCGCTACATCCTCGGCGGCGAGAACCTGCCGCTGCAGCAGATGCTGGCCGACATCGCGCAGATGACGGGCCGCAAGGCGCCGACGATCGCGCTGCCGCGCTGGCCGCTCTACCCGCTCGCGGTCGGTGCGGAAGCGGTCGCGAAGTTCACGAAGAAGGAGCCGTTCGTCACCGTGGACGGGCTGCGGATGTCGAAGAACAAGATGTATTTCACGTCCGCGAAAGCCGAGCGCGAACTCGGCTACCGGGCGCGCCCGTACCGTGAAGGGCTGCGCGATGCGCTCGACTGGTTCGGCGCCGCGGGCTACCTGAAGTAACACAAAGCGGCGGGCTTCACGCCGCTTTGCGCACTTTGTTACACGTCGCGCGCGGCCCGCTACCGGCGCAGCGGTTAAAATCGCGGGTCTTACGCAGAGAAGACACGCATGAACCTGAACGATCAGATCGCTTCGCTCACCGTGGGCGTCGATCAGCTCCTCCACGATCACCACGCCGCACAGCAGGCGGCCCGCAGCGCGGAAGCCTTCGCGCGCGCCGCGGCAGCGGAGGCCCGGGCGGCGGCCGAGCGTCACGCCGCCGCGGAAGCCGAAGCGCAGGCCGCCGCACAACGCCACACGGCAGCAGCAGCCGATGCCGAGGCGGCGCAGCAGCGCCACGCCAGCGCGACCGCCGCGGCCGAAGCCGCCGCCCAGCGTCATACCGATGCCACCGCGCAAGCCGAAGCCGCGTCGCAGCGCCATGCGGAAGCCACCGCGCTGACCGAAGCGCTCGCGCAGCGTCATGCGGATGCCGAAGCGGCGTCGCAGCGCCATGCGGCAGCGATCGCCGAAGCGGAGGCCGCCGCGCAACGCCATCACGCGGCAGCCACCGAAGCCGAGGCGGCCGCGCAGCGCCATGCAGCCGCGACCGTCGAAGCCGAAGCCGCTGCGAAGCGGCACGCGGAAGCGACCGCCGAAGCCGAAGCGGCCACGCAGCGTCTCGCGGCTGCCATCGCCGAAGCCGAAGCCGCCGCGCAGCGCCATACGGCTGCAATCAAGGAAGCCGAAGCGCTCGCGCAGCAGCACACGCAGGCGATCGCGGAAACGCAGGCCGCCGCGCAGCGTCATGCCGAAGCGACCGCCGAGGCCGAAGCCGTCACGCAACGCCATACCGAAGCGATCGCGCAGGCCGAGGCGGCCGCGCAGCGCCACGCCGATGCCACCGCGCAGGCGGAGGCCGTCACGCAGCGTCATGCGGAAGCGATCGCACAAGCCGAAGCGGCCGCGCGGCACCACGCGAAGGCCATCGCCGACGCCGAGGCGCTGGTCGAGGCCGTCGTCAAGGAAGCCGCGACGAGCGCAGTCGCCGCCACGGCCGTTGCAGCCGAAGTCGTCGAACCTGCACCGGCCGGTACGCCGGCGGCGGAACCGGCCGTGATCGCGCCCGCGGCGGCGGCGGCCGAAACGGTGGATGCAACGGCCGACGCCGAAACGGCCACTGTCGCGACGGCGCAAGCCGAAACGCCGGTTGAAGTCGAAGCCGAAGCCGACGTCGCCACCACCCCGGCCCCGTCCGACAAAGCGACGCTGCACGTGTCGCGCCCGACGCAGAACGAACTCACGCTGACCATCAACGGCGAATCGATCACGCTGCATCCGGAACAACTGGGCCAGCTGATCGAGGAACTCGCGCATGCGCGCGCATCGATGCAGCCGGAGCCGCCGCCCGGCATCCCGGCCGGCTGGCGCTTCGTGACGACGAAGAACCCGATGATGGCCGTGCAGAAGCAGTCGAATGGCGACCGCCTGCTGGTGGCCCGCCACACGGGCTACGGCTGGGTGCCGTTCACGTTCTCGCCGGACGTCGTGGTTCAGATGTACATGATGCTGACGCAGCGCTGAGTACCGGCACGCCACAGCGCCGAACAGGCACCGTCCCAAACGAAACAGCCCGACCGGTTTCCACCGATCGGGCTGTTTTGCGTTCCGGCTGCCGGGAGGCGCGCCTCCCGGGCAACACTCAGCGATCCACCGGCGCCTGCACGCGCGCCTTCCACTGGCCGCCCTTGCCACGCCAGTAACGCCACGCGGACGCGAACGTCGCGCCGACGTAGAACAGCGCGACGAGCGGCAACGCCGGCGCCCACAGCGGCGAGCGCCGGTAGTAGCGCAGCATCGGCGCATACGCGGCGCACATCGACGCCCACGCGAGCCACGCCGGCCAGGCGCGCGCGCCGTACGCGAGCGCCGCGGCGGGCGGCACGAGATAGATGATCGTCATCCCGAGCAGCGTGCCGGCCAGCAGCAGCGGCGAGTAGTGCAGCTGCGTGAACGCGGTGCGCGCGATCATGTTCCAGATGTCGCGCCAGCTGTCGTACGGGCGCAACGACACGCTGCGGTCGGCCAGGTCGAGCCGGATCGGATGGCGGCCCTCGCCGCGATGCTTGATCTGCGCGGCAAGGCTGCAGTCGTCGATCAGCGCGCCGCGGATCGACTCGATGCCGCCCGCTTCCTCGAGCGCCGTGCGCTTGACGAGCATGCAGCCGCCCGCGGCGCCGGCCGTCCGGTTGCGCGGGTTGTTGATCCACGAGAACGGGTAGAGCTTCGCGAAGAAGAACACGAACGCCGGGATCAGCGCCTTTTCCCAGAACGAATCGCAGCGCAGCCGCACCATCAGCGACACGAGATCGCGGTTCTCGGCCTGCGCGCGCGTGACGAGCTGCGCGACGGCGTCGGGCGGATGGCCGATGTCGGCATCCGTCAGCAGCAGGTAGTCGGCCGGCAGGCCGAGCGTCTGCACCGCGGCGATCCCCTGCGACTGCGCCCACACCTTGCCCGACCAGCCGGCCGGCAGCGGCTTCGCGGCCAGCACCGTCAGCCGGTCGGCGCGGTTGATCGCGAGCGCGGCCGCGCGGGCCGCGTCGGCGGTGCCGTCGTCGCTGTGGTCATCGACGATGATCAGATGAAAGTCGCCCGGGTAATCCTGCTCGAGCAGCGAAGTCGCCGCCCGGGCGATCACGTCGGCCTCGTTGCGCGCCGGCACGACCGCGACGACGGCCGGCCAGCCGGCCTCGGCCGCCGCGCCGCGCGCCTCGGGCGGCAGCGGCCGCGCGGGCACCGCACGCCAGAAGCCGCCGCGCGCGACGAGCAGCACGATCCAGATCATCAGCGACACGCCGGACACCAGGAATGCAAGAACCAGCATCATCGGCGCGCCTCCTGTCGGGCGCCGGCATCGGCAAAACTAATAGGGGTCTGGATCAAAACGCCCGAAACCGCACGGGCGGGCGGGCAATACGCGTAAGAATCGACGGTCATCGAATGGCCTTGAAATGAGCGCGACGCCGGGCAGCCGGAGCGGCTGCCCGCGAAACCGCGTAGTTTACTGGGTTCCGCGCGCGCCAGCGCCGACGCGGTTCTCCCGCAAATGCAACACGCCGGACACAGCACCAGAGCAAGGACTTCCCGATAGAGTTAAAATGCGCGATTAATTCGGGGTTCCGGGGCCTGGCCGGCCGGTTCGTTCCTGCCTTCATAACATCAAGCCGGGGCGAGCGAGCGAGTGCCAGCTCCTCGAACCCCGGCGTCTGTCGTCGGAGTTCGCTCACTTATGCGAGTCATCCTTGCCCAGCCCCGCGGCTTTTGTGCGGGGGTTGTCCGCGCGATCGAGATCGTCGATCGCGCGCTGCAACAGCACGGTGCGCCGGTCTATGTGCGTCATGAGATCGTGCATAACCGGCATGTCGTCGAAAATCTGCGTAATAAAGGGGCCCGATTCGTTGAGGAACTCGACGAGGTGCCCCACGGCGCTGTCGCGATCTTCAGCGCGCACGGTGTCGCCCAGACGGTCGAGCGCGACGCGGAAACGCGCGGGCTCGACGTGCTCGACGCCACCTGCCCGCTCGTCACGAAAGTGCACGTGCAGGGCCGCCAGTATGTCGCGGCGGGCCGCCGGCTGATCCTGATCGGCCATGCGGGCCACCCGGAAGTCGAGGGGACGATCGGCCAGATTCCGGCCGAGGTGATCCTCGTGCAGAGCGAAGCCGAAGTCGATACGCTGACGCTGCCCGTCGACACGCCGGTCGCGTACATTACGCAGACCACGCTGTCGGTGGACGATACGCGCGGCATCATCGAAGCGCTGCAGCGCCGGTTCACCGACCTCGTCGGCCCGGACACGCGCGACATCTGCTACGCGACGCAAAATCGCCAGGCCGCCGTGCGCGAGCTGAGCGAACAGGTTGACGTGCTGCTGGTCGTCGGTGCGACGAACAGCTCGAACTCGAACCGCCTGCGCGAGATCGGCACCGAAAGCGGTGTGCCGAGCTACCTCGTCGCCGACGGTTCGGAAGTCAAGGCCGAATGGTTCGCGAATGCGAAAACCGTGGGCCTGACCGCCGGGGCGTCCGCGCCCGAGGAGATGGTCGAAGATGTCATCGGCGCGTTGCGCGCGCTGGGTCCCGTCGACGTCACGACGATGGCGGGCCGTGAGGAAAAAGTCGAATTCAAGCTGCCGGCGAAGCTCACGCAAGCTGTCGCCCGCGAAGTTTAAGGAGGACATCTCTTGTCTATTCCGCTGCTCCAGCAAGTCCGCGTCGGCGCGTACATCACGCGCCAACACCTGTCCGGCAACAAACGCTATCCGCTCGCGCTGATGCTCGAGCCGCTGTTCCGCTGCAACCTCGCGTGCAACGGCTGCGGCAAGATCGATTACCCGGACCCCATCCTGAACCAGCGTCTGTCCGTCCAGGAATGCCTGGAAGCGGTCGACGAATGCGGCGCGCCGATCGTGTCGATCGCAGGCGGCGAGCCGCTGCTGCACAAGGAAATGCCGGAAATCGTCCGCGGCATCATGAAGCGCAAGAAGTTCGTCTACCTCTGCACGAACGCGCTGCTGATGGAAAAGAAGATGGACGACTACCAGCCGAGCCCGTACTTCGTCTGGTCGGTCCACCTCGACGGTGACGCGCAGATGCACGACCATTCGGTGTCGCAGGAAGGCGTGTACGACAAGGCGGTCGCGGCCATCAAGGAAGCGAAGCGCCGCGGCTTCCGCGTGAACATCAACTGCACGCTGTTCAACGATGCGATCCCCGAGCGCGTCGCGAAGTTCTTCGATACGCTGAAGCCGATCGGCGTCGACGGCATCACCGTGTCGCCGGGCTACGCGTACGAGCGCGCGCCGGATCAGCAGCACTTCCTGAACCGCGACAAGACGAAGAACCTGTTCCGCGAAATCCTGAAGCGCGGCGAAGGCGGCAAGCGCTGGTCGTTCAGCCAGTCGTCGCTGTTCCTCGACTTCCTGGCCGGCAACCAGACGTACAAGTGCACGCCGTGGGGCAACCCGGCGCGTACGGTGTTCGGCTGGCAGAAGCCGTGCTACCTGGTCGGCGAAGGTTACGTGAAGACCTTCAAGGAACTGATGGAAGACACGAACTGGGACAACTACGGCGTCGGCAACTACGAGAAGTGCGCGGACTGCATGGTCCACTGCGGCTTCGAAGCGACCGCCGTGATGGACACGATGGCGCATCCGCTGAAGGCGTTCGCCGTGAGCCGCAAGGGCATCAAGACCGACGGCCCGTTCGCGCCGGACATTCCGATCGACAAGCAGCGCCCGGCCGAGTACGTGTTCTCGCGTCACGTCGAGATCAAGCTCGAGGAAATCCAGCGCGCCGGCAAGGGCAAGCTGCAAAAGGCGGCGAAGCCGGCAGCCGCAGCGTAAGCGCGGTTCGCCACGCGGAGGTCACGCCTCCGCGCCGGCGGGAAAAAATGAAGCGCCACGGAGTCCGCTCCGTGGCGCTTTTGTTTTGGGCCGCGATTTTGCCTCGCGTTTCGCCGCCACCGTATCGATTGCCGCGACAGTCACGCATACGCTGAATCAACGCGACTGTGTCGGCTGCGCCGGTGCGTCCGGCCCTGTCTCCTCCATCCTCCCTGCGAAACCGGTGCGACGCTACGCGGCCAGCGATTCGGCCGCATGCATGCGCAGCTTCTGCGCCGCGCCCGCAACGAGCGCCGGCTGGCCGCTCGATGCAAACGCGCAGACGTGCTCCCACAGCTCGGCCAGCCGGTGCCGCGTGAGCGTCGTGACGCACGTGTCGTGCGCCGTGAGCACATGCTCGAGCACCGCGCATTCGTCGTCGCGCAGCGTCCATGCGCCGCTTTGCGACGCGCGCGCCACGCCCGCATCGAGCGCCCGTTCCGCATCGACGCACAGGTCGATGTCCGCATCCGCGCATACCGCGTCGTCGAGCGCCAGGAACACCAGGTAGACGCTCGTGCGCAAGCGCATCAGCAGCGCCTCGCTGCCATGCCCGCTACGCAGCGCGACGAGCGCCATGTGGCACTTCAGCGAGATGTCGCGTGCATGCACGGGCGGCAGCGGCAGCAGCCACTCGCGGGTCAGCGGCACGTGGCGACGGTTCTTCCGGGCGCCCTTCATGATGGGCTCCCGTCGGCAGGCGCATCGCTCGCGTCGAAAGCCGGCCATGCGATGCGGCACGCAGCGGCGTCGCGGCGCGCATCGCGCAGATACTTCGCACGACGCCGCGCGCCGTGCCCATCGTCGTGCCCATCGTCGCGCCCATCGTCGCGCCGTGGCGTCGCTCGTGCGTCCGGCGGCCGGAGCGGCGCCGACGCGCGAGCGACGCCTGCAAATCGGATCGTGCAAGCCATGCTCGCCTCCTGCATCAGAACGTGTTCTCGCCCTTCAGGTAGTACGCGGTCTTCACGAAGAACGCCTTGACCGGATGGCCGCCCTGCGCATCGCGCGCGGCGCGCGCTTCCATTGCGGCATGCTCTTCGCGCGACCGGTCCGGCACCGGGTTGTGGACCCGTTCGAGCGCACGCTGCATCGCGAGCGGATAGTTCTGGTTGCCGGCCGACGTTGCGCGATAACCGGCGCGCGTCATCTGCATCAGTTGCGCGTCGGTTTCGGCACGCGCCGCCGACCAGCTCGACAGCGACGCATTCGAGGTGCCGTCGATGACGACGGACTGAGCGAAACTGACAGCGGGCAGCGCAGCGAGTGCGCAGGAAAGTACCGCAACGGGAACGAGGGATCGCATAGTGGCCTCCAGGTGGTTGTCCCCGCATCGATCATGTTCGACGATGCGTTGAAACCATCGTATGACGCGCTGCATTCCGTATGAATAGCCGATTCTGCAATTGATATTTTCGGTGTCGACACCCGGTGCGCAAATCGCGTCATGCGCGAATCCCGTCAAACAGGAATTTCTTTATTTCATTCAATGCCCTGATCGCCTTTGTTCAGACGATCCGAAGCAGCGCACGCCACGCTGTTTCAATTTCCGAAATGACATGTTGCCGATGCGATCACCACCGGCACACCCGCCGACAAGGCTTCCGGCGTGATATCGCGCGTGCGGACACTTCAATCGGTGGGCCCGTCGAATCGAACGGTTCTCGTGATTCAGGACAAGTTGTCGCTTCCGGATTGCCGGATCGAGACACGACGCGCACGGCAATGACGCGCGATAATCACGCATCGGCCGTTTCGCACGGCACCTCATGCATTCCCATTTTCATCGAGTCCGTCCATGGCTGCCCTCGACACCACCGCCATCCATAGTTGGCACGCACACGTCTATTTCGATGCGGCCAGCCGCGACGCGGCCTGGGCGTTTCGCCAGGTCGTCGACGAACGGTTCGGCACGGTCATCGAACTCGGCCGCTTTCACGAACGCCCCGTCGGCCCGCATCCGGCCTGGTCGTACCAGATCGCGTTCGACGCCGCGCGCTTCGACGAGATCGTGCCGTGGCTCGTGCTGAACCACGGCGCGCTCGATATCTTCCTGCACCCGAATACGAACGACGAACTGCGCGACCATCGCGATTGCGCGGTGTGGATCGGGAAGTCGTATCAGCTGAATCTCGACGCACTGGCCGGATAACGGCCGTCACGCAGCCGCCTGCGGCGCGGCGACATCCACGTTTCGGGTTGACGTGAAACGTCCCGCGGCGGCGCGCCCCTACAGTGGGTTCCGTTATCGATGCTTCGGGAACCCGTCATGTCACACGCCACCGCCGATGTCCGGCATATTTATGAAGGCTGGCACGCAGCCGTCGTCGCGCTCGACGTCGATGCGCTGATGGCGCTGTATGCCGACGACGCCGTACTCGAAACGCCGCTGATCGTCGTCACGCTGCCTGATCATGGCTCCGGCGTGCTGCACGGCAAGGCCGCGATCGGCGCATTCTTCGCGGCGGCCCTGCGCAATCCGGGCAACCCGCTCGGGCGCTGGTACCGCACCGGGTTGTTCTTCTCGAACGGCCGCCAGCTCACGTGGGAATACCCGCGCGCCACGCCGGACGGCGACCAGGTCGATCTCGTCGAGGTGATGGACCTGCGCGACGGGCTGATCGCGCATCACCGCGTGTACTGGGGATGGGTCGGCTTTCTCGCGCTGCGCGCCGCCACGCCGGCGCCGGAGCGCGCATGACGGCCGCCGTGCCGAATCGCGCCGCGGCCCGCCGTGTGCTCGCCGCGACCTGCGTGAGCTACACGCTCGTGCTGCTCGACGCGTCCATCGTCAACGTCGCGCTCACCGACATCGCCCAGACATTCGGCAGCCGCGTGGCCGGCCTGCAGTGGATCGTGAACGCGTACACGCTCGCGTTCGCGAGCCTGCTGATGACGGGCGGCACGCTCGGCGACCGGCTCGGCGATCGCGACGTCTATCTCGCCGGGCTCGCAGTATTCGTCGCAGCGTCGGCGCTGTGCGGCGTCGCACCGACCCTCCCGGCGCTCGCGATCGCCCGCGCGCTGCAAGGCGTCGGCAGCGCGATGCTGGTGCCCTGCTCGCTCGCGCTGCTCAACCGCGCCTTCCCCGCACCGGCCGCGCGCGCGTCGGCGATCAGCCGGTGGATGGGCTGCGGTGGCATCGCGATGGCGTCGGGCCCGCTGATCGGCGGCCTGCTGATCCATCTGTTCGGGTGGCGCAGCCTGTTCTTCGTGAACCTGCCGCTCGGGCTGGCCGGCATCTGGCTCGGCCGCTCGGTCGTGCGCGCCGCCGTCGTCGACGCATCGCGGCATTTCGACTGGGGCGGCCAGGCTTCGGCCATCGTTGCGATCGAGGCACTGATCGGCACGCTGATCGAAGGCCCGTCGCTCGGCTGGCGCTCGGCGCCGATCATCAGCGGCGCGGTGACGAGCGTCGTCGCGTGGAGCGCGTTCATCGCGATCGAAGCGCGGCGCCGCGAACCGATGCTGCCGCTCGCGTTCTTCCGCAACCGGCTGTTCGCCGGATCGACGGTCGTGTCGATGGCGTCGGCGTTCGTGTTCTACGGCTTGCTGTTCGTGTTCAGCCTGTTCTATCGGCAGGTCCGCGGCGCGAGCCCGCTCGATACGGGGCTCGCGTTCCTGCCGATGACCGCGATGGTCGCGCTCGGCGGGCTGGGTTCGGGCAGGCTGGTTGCGCGCTTCGGCGCGCGCGGCACGATGTGCGCGGCGTTCGCGCTCTATGTGGCCGGCGCGCTCGGCATGACGGGCATCGGCGCGACGACACCCGCATGGCTCGCCGTCGCGCCGATGCTCGCGATCGGCTTTGCATCGGGATTCATCTCGCCGGCCGCGACGTCGCCGGCGCTCGGGACGGTCGACCGGCGCCGCGCTGGTGTTGCAGCGGCAGCGCTGAACGCGGCGCGGCAGAGCGGATCGGCGCTCGGGGTGGCGATTTTCGGTGCGTGCATCGCGACGTTGCAGCCGTTTCCGGCGGCGATGCGGGTGGCGCTCGGGATCGCGACCGGATTGTCGGCGCTCGCCGCCGCGACGTGGTGGGTCACGGCGAGGCCGACACCGGCATCCGGCGAACCGGCCGCGCCGCTGCAAACCGCCACGCGCCGGTAACGCAAGCTCCCGCAGGTGCGCGCGCGGCGGCGCAGCGCGCCGTCATTGTCTCAACGCCGCCTGCCGCTCACGCGACATACATCGCGACACTGACGAACTGGCACAGGCTCCCGGCCAGCACGAACAGATGCCAGATGCCGTGCCCGTGACGGATGCGCTCGTCGTTGATGAAGAAGTAGATCCCCGCGCTGTAGATCAGGCCGCCGGCCACGAGCCACGCGGTGCCGACCGGCGGCAGCGCGTGGATCAGCGGACGCATCGCGACGAGCGCGAGCCAGCCCATCGCCACGTACAGGATCATCGACAACAAGCGCGTGCGCCGCCCGAGCGTCAGCTCCTGCACGATCCCGAACACGGCCAGCCCCCAGCTCACGCCGAACAGCGACCAGCCCCACGGGCCGCGCAGCGTGACCAGCGTAAACGGCGTATAGCTGCCGGCGATCAGCAGGTAGATCGCCGAGTGGTCGCACTTCTGCAGGATCGCTTTCAGGCGCGGATTGCGCACGCTGTGATACAGCGTCGAGATCGCATAGAGCAGGATCAGCATCGCGCCATACACGCTGAAGCTCACCACCTTGTATGGATCGCCTTCGAGCGCGCCCATCGTCACGAGCGCGACGAGACCGACCACCGACAGCACCGCGCCGACGAGATGGGAAATGCTGTTGAAACGCTCACCGACATGCACGACGTGTTCTCCTGCGGGTCCATCGGGAAAAGAGGAAACCCTATGATACCGGCCGGCGGAATTTGCCGTGCTGCGTTCAGGCAAACGGCGCAGCGCGCCGCCGGCCCGCCAAAGAAAAAAGCGCCGCGACATGCATCGCGGCGCTTCCCTTTCTATGACCGAACGGCCTGAACCGCCCGGTTCAACAGCACTTCCCCGCGCCCGACCCGTACCGCGCGTTCTGACGCTCGCGGAAGAATTCCTCATACGTCATCGGCTCGCGGTCCGGATGGGTCGCGCGCATGTGCGCGACGTAGGTGTCGTAGTCGGGCAGGCCGACCATCAGCCGCAACGCCTGCCCGAGGTAACGCCCCGCGCTGCGCAGGTCGCTGCCAAGATCGCTGAACATCGCGGCCTCCCCTTAACGTCCGCTGCCGAGCGCCTGCGCGGCCGGCATCGCTTCGTACGGCGTCTCGCGCACCGTCGGCTTCGACTCGCGGCGCGCGCGCAGCACGGCGATCACGCCGTACACCGCGATCGCCACGACGACGAAGATGAACAGCCCGGCCAGCGCCGCATCGATGTAGTCGTTGAAGATGATCCGCTTCATCTGCGCGATCGACTTCGCCGGCGCGAGCACCTTGCCTTCGTCCACCGCGGCCTGCAGCTTCGCGGCGTGCGCGAGGAAGCTGACCTTCGGGTTCGCGTCGAAAATCTTCTGCCAGCCGGCGGTCAGCGTGCAGATCAGCAGCCACACGGTCGGCACGATCGTCACCCACGCATAGCGCTCGCGCTTCATCTTGAACAGCACGACGGTGCCGAGCACCAGCGCGATCGCGGCGAGCATCTGGTTCGAGATGCCGAACAGCGGCCACAGCGTGTTGATGCCGCCGAGCGGATCGACCACGCCCTGGTACAGGAAGTAGCCCCACGCGGCCACGCACAGCGCGGTGGCGACCAGGTTCGCCGGCAGCGACTCGGTGCGCTTGAGCGCCGGGTGGAACGTGCCGAGCAGGTCCTGCAGCATGAAGCGGCCCGCGCGCGTGCCGGCATCGACGGCCGTCAGGATGAACAGCGCCTCGAACAGGATCGCGAAGTGATACCAGAACGCCATCATCTCTTCGCCGCCGATCACCTGGTGCAGGATGTGCGCCATGCCGACGGCCAGCGTCGGCGCGCCGCCCGCGCGCGCGATGATCGTCGTTTCGCCGACGGCCTTCGCGGTCTGCGTCAGCATGTCGGGCGTCAGCACGAAGCCCCATTGCGTGACCGTGTTGGCCACCGCTTCCGGCGTCGAGCCGAGCACGGCGGCCGGTGCGTTCATCGCGAAGTAGATGCCCGGCTCGATCACGCATGCCGCCACCAGCGCCATGATCGCGACGAACGATTCCATCAGCATCGCGCCATAGCCGATGAAGCGCGCGTTGGTTTCGTTGTCGATCAGCTTCGGCGTCGTGCCCGACGAGATCAGCGCGTGGAAGCCCGACACGGCACCGCACGCGATCGTGATGAACAGGAACGGGAACAGGTTGCCCGACCACACCGGGCCCGTGCCGTCGACGAACTTCGTCAGCGCGGGCATCTTCAGTTCCGGCGCGACGACCAGGATGCCGATCGCGAGGCCGAGGATCGTGCCGATCTTCAGGAAGGTCGACAGGTAGTCGCGCGGCGCGAGCAGCAGCCACACCGGCAGCACCGACGCGACGAAGCCGTAGCCGATCAGGATCCACGTGAGCTGCGTGCCCGTGAACGTGAACCACGCGGCGAGCGTCGGCGAATCGTGCACGTGCTGGCCGAACGCGATCGATGCCATCAGCAGCACGAAGCCGATGATCGACACTTCGCCGATGCGGCCCGGACGGATGTAGCGCGTGTAGACGCCCATGAACAGCGCGATCGGGATCGTCGCGGCGACGGTGAACGTGCCCCACGGCGAATTGGTCAGCGCCTTCACGACGATCAGCGCGAGCACCGCGAGGATGATCACCATGATCAGGAACGCGCCGAACAGCGCGATCACGCCGGGCACCGTGCCGAGCTCCATCTTGACGAGATCGCCGAGCGAGCGGCCGTCGCGGCGCGTCGAGATGAACAGCACGATGAAATCCTGCACCGCGCCGGCGAACACGACGCCGGCCAGGATCCACAGCATGCCGGGCGTGTAGCCCATCTGCGCGGCGAGCACGGGCCCGACGAGCGGGCCGGCGCCGGCGATCGCGGCGAAGTGATGGCCGAACAGCACATACTTGTTGGTCGGCACGTAGTCGAGGCCGTCGTTGTACTTGACGGCCGGCGTCATCCGCAGCCCGTCGAGCTGCATGACCTTGCTGGCGATGAAACGGCTGTAGAAGCGATACGCGATCAGATACACGCAGACTGCGGCGATCACGATCCAGAGGGCACTGACGCGCTCGCCGTGAGCGAGTGCGATCGTGCCGAACGCGAACGCGCCGAGCAGCGCGACCGCGATCCAGAGCAGGGTACTGGAAGCCCGATTCATGGCGTCTCCTGGTCTCCAATGTGTTTTTGAGTGGATGCGGCGAGGGGCCGAACCCGCGTGACGTCGATGCGTCGTGCCGCAGCCTCGCAGAGGTCGCGGCGATGGGCCGTAGTATTCCGCGCGACCGGGGCGGCTTACAAGCGGATAACTACGTATGCGGAGCTACGTAGAATTACGTAGGTGCGCCGCGCGGGCACGGCATCGTGCGGCGATTGATCGCGAACGGCGAGCCACGTACAGTGTTCGCCTGCCTCCCTTCCGGAACTGTCATGCCGCTCAGATTTCAGAAGATGAACGCAAATGGCGACGACTTCGCCATCGTCGACCTGCGCGGTCAGGATCAAGCGCCCCCCATCGCCCCGGATCTGGTGCGGCGCATGGGCGACCGGCGTTTCGGCATCGGCTTCAACCAGCTCGCGGTCGTGTCGGACTGCGACGACGCGGCGGCCCGCGTCGCGTTCTGGAACGCGGACGGCACGCCGCTCGACACCTGCGGCAGCGCGACGCGCGGCGTCGCATGGCAACTGATGCGGGAAACCGGCCTGTCGTCGCTCGTGCTGCGGACGCCCCGCGGGTATCTCGTGTGCTCGACGGAGGCGAACGGCCTGATCACCGTCGAAATGGGCCGGCCGCTCACCGGCTGGCGCGACGTGCCGCTCGCCGAGGCCCTCGACACCCTCGCGCTGCCGCTGCCCGGCGCGCCGGCCGCGTGCAACATGGGCAATCCGCACTGCACGTTCTTCGTCGACGATCTCCGCGCGATCGATGTCGCGGTGCTCGGCCCGGCCATCGAAACGCACCCGCTGTTTCCGCGGAAAACCAACGTGCACTTCGTTCAGGTCATCGATCGCACGCATATTCGCCTGCGCATCTGGGAGCGCGGCGGCGGCGTGCCGCTCGGTTCAGGATCGTGTTCGTGCGGGGCGGTCGTCAATGGCATCCGGCGCGGGTTGCTCGACGAGACCGTGCGGGTCGAGTGCGACGGCGGCGACGTGACGGTGCGTTGGGACGGCGCCGGCAGTGTGCTCCTGAGCGGGCCGGTCACATTTGGGTTCAGCGGAGTATGGCCGTGACGGCCGACGACGCACACACGTTCCAGGCACTGCGTCCGCGCCTGCAGAAGATCGCGTACCGGATGCTCGGCTCCGTCGCGGACGCCGAGGACATCGTGCAGGACGTCTGGCTGCGCTGGCACGACACGGCACGCGACGGGATCGAGAACACCGAAGCGTGGCTCGTCGCGGTCACGACACGCACGTCGATCGACCGCCTGCGCGCGGCAAAGATCCGGCGCGAGCAATACGCGGGGATCTGGCTGCCCGAGCCGGAACTCGACGCATCACCGGCCACGCCCGAGGAAATGACCGAGCGCGCGAACGACGTGTCGGTCGCGTTCCTGCTGCTGCTCGAACGGCTGACGCCGGAGGCGCGCGCCGCCTTCCTGCTGCATGAAATCTTCGAGATCGACTACGACCGGATCGCCGACGCGATCGGCAAGTCCGAAGCCGCGTGCCGGCAACTCGTCAGCCGTGCCAAGGCGCGGCTGCGCGACGACGCCTCGCCTCGCCACGCGGTGCCGCGCGAAACGCACCACCGGTTGCTGCAGACGTTCTCGCACGCGCTCGCGCAGGGCGACTTCCCGTCGATCCAGGCGCTGCTCGCGGAGGACGCGACCCTGATCGGCGACGGCGGCGGCAAGGTCCGGAGTGTCCCGAGGCCCATGGTCGGCAGCCGGCGTGTCGCACAACTGTTCTATGCGACGTGGCTGCGCCACGGCAGCGGGGTCGAGATGCGGTCCGTCGTGCTCAACGGCCAGTGGGCCATGCTGCGCTTCATCGACGGACAGCTCGACGCCGCGATGTCGTTCGAGACCGACGGTACACGCATCGTCCGGATTCTCGTGCAGCGCAACCCCGACAAGCTCGCCCGGCTCGCGGCAACCTGCACCGCCGGTTGACGTGCGCGCCTCGAGCGCCATCGAAGCTCGAGCTCGTGCTCGTGCTCGTGCTCGTGCTCGTGCTCGTGCTCGTGCTCGTGCTCGTGCTCGTGCTCGTGCCGGCAATAATCCTGCCCGCCCGCCGCCGCGTCGCTTTTTTAGAAAAATTGACGGGCGGTGTCACAGGCCGCTGTGCTGAAACGTCTAGTCGCGTATGGACACCACGATTCCAGCACCTTCATGTCAGATACTTCCATCCGCCGCCCCGACGCCGACGATCCGTTCGCGCGCAGCTTCTCGACCTGCTACGCCGGCGTGGTCACCTTCCTGGCCGTCGTCACCGAAGGCAGCTTCGCCCGTGCCGCCGATCGCCTCGGCGTCGGCCGCTCGTCGGTCAGCCGCCACGTGCAGCGACTCGAGGACCGGCTCGACGCGCGCCTGTTCCAGCGCACGACGCGCAGCATGTCGCTGACGCGCGAAGGCGAACGCTTCTATGAAAACTGCCGCCCCGGCATCGAACAGCTCGCGCAGGCGCTCGAGGACATGCGCGAGCTGCGCAGCGGCCCGCCGAGCGGACACCTGCGGATCGGCTCGACGCCCGGCTTCGGCCGCAAGATCATCGCGCCGCTGCTGGGCGATTTCCACGCGCAGTATCCGGACATCACGCTCGAGCTGCTGCTGAACGACCGGCCGGCCGACTTCTCCGCCGACCGCATCGACGTCGCGTTTCGCGACGGCCGCATGGAGGACAGCGCGATCGTCGCGCGCCAGTTGATTCCGATGCAGATGATCGTCTGCGCGTCGCCGTCGTACGCGCACCGGCACGGCTTGCCGCGTCACGTGGACGAGCTGGCGCAGCATCGCTGCATCAACCTGCGCACCGCGTCGGGCCGCGTGACGGAATGGGAATTCAAGGTCGACGGGCTGGCGCAGCAGCACCAGCTCGCCGCGCATCACACCTTCAACGACATGGATCTGGTCGTGCGCGCGGCGCTCGACGGGCTCGGCATCGCGCAACTGCCCGCGTACCAGGTGTGCGACCTGCTCGCCGACGGGCAACTGGTGAGCTGCCTCGGCCAGCACGCGCCGGACGACGGCGGACACTATCTGTGTTACCTGAGCCGCAAGCACCTGCCGACGCGCATCCGCGTATTCATCGACTACATGATCGAACAGACGCGTGCACGCGACCTGCAGTGCCTGACGACGATGACCACGGTGACCACTGTAACGACGACGGCACCGCTGGAGCCGGTCGATTGATGCATTCGAAGCAACACCGTGAGCACCTGTGGGGCTCTACCGGATCGCGCGGCATCTGCCTACGATGCGGGTTGATCGAACGGCGTGCGGGCATCGCGGCGCGCCATTCGGCAACGTGCCGGCGCACGCGTGCGAATGCGATGCGCGCCGGCTTCGACCGATTCAGGCGGCGCGTCTCTCGCGCGCCCGTTCAAGGAGAGCAATCGTGAAGATCGTCGTGATTGGTGGTACCGGCCTCATCGGCAGCAAAGTCGTCAGGAACCTGATCGCGCGCGGCCACGACGCCCTGGCGGCAGCGCCGTCGACCGGCGTCGATACGATCACGGGCGCGGGGCTGGGCGACGCGCTGGCGGGCGCGGACGTCGTGGTCGATCTCGCGAACTCGCCGTCGTTCGAGGAAGCGGCCGTGAAGGCATTCTTCGAGACGTCGGGGCGCAACCTGTTCGCCGCGGAGCGCGCGGCGGGCGTGCGCCATCACGTCGCGCTGTCGGTGGTCGGCACCGACCGCCTGCAGCAAAGCGCGTATTTCCGCGGCAAGCTCATTCAGGAAGACCTGATCCGCGCAGCAGGCGTGCCTTATACGATCGTACGCTCGACGCAGTTTTTCGACTTCGTCGGCGCGATCGCACAATCGAGCGCCGATGGCGACACCACGCGGCAGGCCACCGCGTTCTTCCAGCCGATTGCATCCGACGACGTCGCGGCCACCGTCACCGATGTCGCGCTCGACGCACCGCGCAACGGCATCGCCGAAATCGGCGGCCCCGATCGGGTGCGGATCGCCGACCTGGTCGAACATTTCCTGAAGATCACGCACGACCCGCGCACGGTGGTCAGGGACGCAGGCGCCGATTATTTCGGCGCGATACTGCAGGACGACACGCTCGTCCCCGCGCCCGGCGCGCGCCTCGCTGCGACGACCTTCGATACGTGGTTCAAAAAAAACCAGCCCGCGCGCTGAGCCGCACCGCAGGATCGCGCACACCATGACGCCGCTACGGCCGCCGCCGCTCTCGCTGCTCGACAAGTATCGCGGGCGGGAACCACAGACGCTCTATTCGACGACGGTGACCGTCACGGGCGGGGCGGCGGAGCATGGCCGCGCATCGGGTGTCGCGCGTTCCGACGACGGCCGCCTCGATGTGGCGCTGCGCCTGCCGTCCGCACTGGGCGGGCCGGGCGACGGCCCGAACCCGGAGCAACTGTTTGCCGCGAGCTATGCGGCTTGCTTTCATGGGGCGCTGAGCCTGCTCGCCACGCGGGCCGGCGTGTCGATCGCCGGCGCGTCGGTCAGTGCATCGGTCGACTTCTGCCGCGATCCGGTGGATGGGCTGTTCATGCTGAACGCGAACATTCGCGTGCAGTTGCCGGGGGTCGAGCGCACGGTGGCGGAAGAACTCGTCCGCAATACCGAGCGCTTCAGCCCTTATACGAAGATGGCGCACGAAGGCATCAGCCACGTCGTGGCGCTCGCGCCACCGGACGATCCGTCGAACGGCTGACCGCAAACAAAATACCCGGCGCGTTGCGCGCCGGGTATTGCCAATCCGTGCTCGCTCAGTGCTTGTCGTCGAGCTTCTTCGGCTTCGGCGGCGACGGCACCTTCGCGTACTGGAACGCGGGCGTCGCCTTCAGCGCATCCTTCGTCGCGCCCGGCAGGTAGATGTTGCCGTTGCGCACGTCGAGCGATGCGATCGGCACCGCGACGTCATGCGCGGCCACGCCAAGGAAGCCGCCGGCCGACACGATCGCCGCCGATACCGAGCCGTCCGGCGCGACGATCAGGTCGCGCACGGTGCCGACCTTCTGGTTCTCGTCGTTGTAGACGGCCTTGCCGAGCACGCTCTTCTTCACGCTCCAGCCTTCGAGCAGCGCCTGCGATTGCTCGACGGTCACGCTGATCGGCTGCGCACCCGCGATCTGCGCATGTGCGCTGACGCTCGAGGCGAGGACGGTTGCTGCGATGAGGGTCTTGTAGAAAGCCATGCTGTTATGCACTCCGGTGAATTGTTGTCGGTGTCGGCGGCCGGCCAAGCCGCCTCCGTGCATGCGCCGCGTGAAACGAGAAGGCCTCTGTACGACGCATCACACCGGCCCATGTTAGCGCCACTCGCGAAACGCTGCATCGGACGTGATGACGCAGCTGCTGTCAGGCGCCTCTTGCCATGGCGACATTACGGACACCGCAGCGAATCGCGTACATCGCCCTCGTCACGCGCTGCGCGACTGCGCGCGCCGTTGCCGCACCGCCTCCGCCAGCACGTCGAGCACCGGCTCCGTCTGCGTCCAGCTCAGGCATGCATCCGTGATCGAGACGCCGTACTTCAGCGGCACACCCGGCTTCAGGTCCTGGCGCCCGGCCTCGAGATGGCTTTCGACCATCACGCCGACGATCCGCTGCTCGCCCTGCGACAGCTGCCGCGCGAGATCCTGCGCGACGTCGATCTGCCGCTCATGCGACTTGTTCGAGTTCGCGTGCGAGCAGTCGACCATCACCTGCTCGCGCAGGCCCGCCTTGCGCAGCACCGCGCAGCTCGCCTCGACATGCTCGGCGTCGTAGTTCGGGCCGTTCTTGCCGCCGCGCAGGATCACGTGCGCGTCGTCGTTGCCGCGCGTCTCGAAGATCGCGGCCATCCCCATCTTCGTCATGCCCATGAACGCATGGCTCGCGGCCGCGGCGACGATCGCGTCGGACGCGACCTGCACGCCGCCGTCGGTGCCGTTCTTGAAGCCGATCGGGCAGCTCAGGCCCGACGCGAGCTGGCGATGGCTCTGGCTCTCGGTCGTGCGCGCGCCGATCGCGCCCCACGCGATCAGGTCGGCGATGTACTGCGGGCTCAGCAGGTCGAGGAATTCGGTCGATGCCGGCAGGCCGAGCGCGTTGATGTCGAGCAGCAGTTGCCGCGCGGCGCGCAGCCCTTCGTTGATGCGGAAGCTGCCGTCGAGGCGCGGATCGTTGATGTAGCCCTTCCAGCCGACCGTCGTGCGCGGCTTCTCGAAGTAGACGCGCATCGTGATCAGCAGGTCGTCCTTCAGCGCATCGGCGGCGATCTTCAGGCGGCGCGCGTAATCGAGCGCCTGGTCGTGATCGTGGATCGAGCACGGGCCGACGACGAGCAGCAGCCGGTCGTCGCGGCCGTGCAGGATGTCGCCGATCGCGCGGCGCGTATCCTCGACGAGCGTCTGCGTGGCGGCCGGCACCGGCAGTTCGTCCAGCAGCAGCGCCGGCGAAATCAGCGGGCGCACGGCGCCGATGCGGACGTCGTCGATGCGCGTGGTGTCCTGCGTCGCGTCGGCGCTGCCTACCTCGCGATCGTGGGAAGGATTGTCGAGGTTCTGCATGGTGATTCTCCGGGGGACGTCTGGAATGATGGGCAGGCTCGATTATGGCACCCGGGCGGGACGGTGGCGGGTGGCGGCGGGGGGACCGACGCGGCGGCCTTGCCGCAGCGCGACGCAGATCAAAAGGCAAAAAGAAAAAGGCGACCCGCGAAGGGTCGCCCGGCCATGCACCGCATCGCACGCGGCGTTGCGGCTAGTGCAGCGTCTCGGGCGCCAGCGAATTGCTCGGCAGCAGCGACGTCAGCCAGCAATTGCTCGGCGCGGCCCTCCCGTTGAAACGGTCGTAGAGCCACGGCAGCATGCCGGCCACCCACGGCACGATCGCGCCCGCATGTTCGAGCGGATACTCGTTGTACGTGACCGGCGTGCCGCTGGCGCAGAACTTCTGCGCCAGCGCGCGCACGTCGTACGCCATCATCACGCCGTCGCCCACCTGGCTGCTGAAGGTGCCATCGAGCGCGCCCGCCGTGCCCTGGCCGATGAACATCGGGATCGTCGGCGATGCGGCCAGCCCCGCATTCACCTTGTTCGCATACGTCACGTACACGGGAATGCTGTTGATGTCGTTCGCGTATTGCGGCTTGAACAGCGTGCCCCAGCGCAGCCCCGTGTACTTCGGCAGGATGTAGGCGAGCGACTGGCTCTGGATGTCCTTGAACACGGCGACGCCGGTATCGCTGAGATAGGGCGTCAGGTCGAAGCCGTAGCCGCGCGACAGCCCGGCCAGCGCGGCCGCGGCCACCCCGCCCCACACGATGCTGCCGTCGACGTAGCGCAGGTTGTGCGCGGGATCGACCAGCACACCGCCTTCCGCCGCGCCGACGAGCTGCCTGTTGATCTCGGGCGCATAGCTCGGCGCGAGCTGCGCGGCCCAGTTCGTCGCGATCGCGCCGCCGGAATAGCCGATCATCGCGACCTTGCTCGACGGATTCAGGCCCGTGGACGGCGTATTGAGCGCCGCGCGGATCGAATCGAGCGTCGTCATCCCGTATTCGGGGCCGGCGGCGAAGTCGGCCGTCTGGCCTTCCGTATCGGGCACGATGACGTTGTAGCCGAGCAGCAGCAGCGTCGACAGCGGGATCGATTCCGCGCTGTAGAGCAGCGTGCCGACGTTGATGATCTTGGTCACGTCACGGTCGCCGGCGATCACCTGCGACGGCTCGTCGTACGGGTTCAGCGAATCGTAGGCCGACTGGTACGAGATGGCCTGGCCGTTGCTGACCGGGCTCCGGATCACGGACGTCACGTTGACGACCGGCTGGTTCAGCGCGTTATGGGTGCGATACAGCAACTGCTGCGCGGTCAGCGCGGTGGGGATGCCGGCCACGTGGTAGGTGACGTTGCGCGTCTTGAGCACCGTGCCCGGTGGAATCGATGCCAACGGCGTGGTGCCGGTGTACGTGTAGAACGGGTCGGATACGGCTGGCGCGGCGGCGCTGGCTGCCGGCGCGTTGATGGCCAACGCGGCGGACATCGCTGCCGCGGCCATCATGAAACGTCTGGAGGACATGGTTGGGGCCCCTGGGATAACCTGCTTTCATCGAAGGAAGTTCGCGGTGTTGCAGACCATCGCGTGTGCCGCTTCAAAACCGTTTCCGAGCCATCGACTGTCTCCTGTGAATGAGTAATCCGGCCTGTTCTGAACCTGTAATTTTAGTAGGACTACAAACCGGATGAATTGAAGCACAACGAGCGCGCGCTCGATGGGCGTTTTCGATTGTTTGAAGGTAAACGTCTAAATCGGTCGTCGCGCGATGCAGGGTCGCTCCGGTCATTCGGCCGACTGTCCGCGTGTTGTCGAAGTGCCGTACGATCACGGCTGTCCGGTACCGAAGGCCGCGTCGTGCGATGCCGGCCGCGCCGCATACTGACTGCCTGTAACCGATCGCTCCCTGCCCAACCGATACGCCACGATGACCGTCTCCGAACTGCTCCGCGCCATCCGCCAACCGTATGCCGACCTGCTCGCGAAAGCGGCGGCGCAACCGGCCGTGATCGTCGAACCGGCCTACCGGCGGGCCGACGGCACGCTCGCCACCGAAGGGCCGCTCGCGTTGCCGTGCCGGGCCGACCTCATCGCGACCGAAGGCAAATCGGCCGGCCAGCCGGCGTTGGTCGATTCCGCCACGCAGCTGGCGTTCGAGCCGTTGGCGTTCGACCTCGAAACAGCGGCCGTGTCGATCCGCCCGTTCGTGTGGGACTGGGCCGCGATCGAGGCCGATGGTCTCGACGAAAGCGCGGCCGTCGAGGCGTTCAAGGCGTGGTTCTTCGCGTGGTTCGACGTCGACGACGAGAACACGCCGGCCGAAGACGGCCTGCACGGCATCGCTCACTACCTGTCGGAACCGGTTCGCACGGAACACGGGTGGCGCGTCAACGCGGATCTCGGCTCCGCGCCCGAGACGGCCGTCGAGGATCTGCTGTTCCGGCTCGTCGATGCAGGCGCCACGCGGATCGTGCTCGGTTGATGCCGCACTTCATTCTTCACCGGCCCATCATGAAAAAAATCCTTGCCGCCCTGCTGCTCTGCGCGTCGCTGCCCGCGTTCGCCAAGGTCTCCACCGAGGTGTACTGCTTCAAGTCGGACGGCGACAAGCCCGTGCGCTTCGAGATGCGCACCTACTACGACGACGCCGTCGGCTGGTCAGGCGGCATGGTTCGCTATGCGAAAGCGAAAACGGCGCTGCCGCTGGTGGTCGAGCACGTGGACGAGGAAGTGCTCGCCGAGGGCCGCCCGCGCCAGTTCACGACAACCTGGGTCGAGATGGTCGACGGCAGGATCAACGGGCGCTACGAGATGATGTCGCAGGGCGCGATGATCTATTCGATGACCTATACCAGCGCGCGCACCGGCAAGCAGACCACGTTCGGCAGGGTACTGGACGTCGACGCGTCCGAACAAACCGGGTGCCGCTGGTGATGCGCCCGCTGATCCGGATCGTGCTGGTGATGATCGCGCTGCGCGCGGGAGCGGCCGACGCCGCGCCGCGGGTCGTCTATCGCGGCTTGCTGCAAGGCGCCGGCGAGATCGTGATGGAACTCGACCGCCGCCCGGCGGCGAACGGCACGATCTCGGGTCGCTATTTCTATACGCAGTACGGCATCGACATTCCGCTGCACGGCGACCCTGCGCAGCTCGTCGAGCCGCTCGAGCGCACCGCGTTGCCGGACGACGTGCGCGACATGACGCGATACAGCGACGGCGCCGACTTCGACCATCCAGCGGCAACCTGGCGCGGCACGCAGGACAAGAATGGCTATCGCGGCCAATGGACCGACGCACGCACCGGCAAGACGCGCAGCTTCACGCTGCGACGCATCGCTGAATACGATCCCGACGCGGTCGCGCCCGGCTCCGTCGAAGCCATCACCGACCGCATCGCCGGCGGCGTCGACAGCGGTATCGCCAACGGCGTGGCCATCGACATGCGGCAGGCGCCTTATGCCACGCTGAAGCTCGCCGGGCACGCGCAGCCGGCCGGCCCCGAGATCGGAGACGGCACCGTCGCGTACCGGATGTGGCGCGACCCGCGCACGAGGCTCATGTATCCGCGTCTGAGCCGCCATCCCGATCCGGCGGTCATGGCACGGGTCAACCGCCTGTTCGAGCAGCAGCACTGGCAGATGAATCTCGCCGCGCTCGCATGTGCTTCGACTCGCTATACCGAAGACGGGCCGGCGGCCGGTTCGCTCGGCGGCTACGACGAAGAACAGGTGACGGTCACGTGGCTGTCACCTGCGGCACTCGGCATCGTGGAATCGGGCAGTACGTTCTGCGGCGGTGCCCATCCGAACAATCACTACCATCCGGTCACGTTCGACCTGCTGCGCGGCGCGTATCTCGACTGGAATCGCGTGATCGACGCGACTACGGCGGGCAAGGACGGCGATCCGGGAACAAGCCCCGCGCTGGTGAGCTTCATTACGCGGTTGCGTGACAAGGCGACACACGGTCGGCAAGTAACGGACGGCGAAGGCGAGTGGCTGTCGTGCGCCGACGTGTTCCCCGAGTATCTGGCGTTCGAACTCGATGCGCCCGGCAAGCTGTCGTTCGTCGTATCCGGAATCGGTCACGCGGCGGGCGCCTGTCTCGGGCCGCAACTCGATGTGCCGTTTGCCGCGCTCGCGCCGATCCTGAAACCGGGCGGTTCGCGCTATCTCGTACCCGGCGTCAAGCTGAAGTAACGCGGCGATGCGGGTAGTCCCCGCATCGCGCCCCGACCCGGCCGTGCCGCGACGTGGCCATCCCGTGGCGGGCCACCGCCGCCATCTACATTAGCCCGCGTCGCCTTGCGCGTCGACGTCGATGCCCAACTCGCCGGCCATCCGCAGAACCAGCGCATTCAACCGCGCCACTTCATCCGCGAGGCGCTTCTGTTCGGCCTTCAGCGCTTCGAATTCGGAAGGCGGCACGGAATCCGCGCCGCCGGCCTCCGCGCTCGCGAAATCGGCCAGATTCACTTCGCCGCACATCAGGTGCATCCAGCGGTTCTCGCGCGCGCCCGGTGCACGCGGCAGCCGGACGACGAGCGGCTGCGCACGCGCCGCGAGTTCGTCGAGAAACGCCTCGACCGACGAGATGTCCGCGAAACCGTGCAGGCGCGCGCTGTTCAGGCGCAGTTCGGCGGCCGTCTGCGGGCCGCGCAGCAGCAGGATCGTCAGCAGCGCGATCGCCTGGCTCGGAATGCCGAGCACGCGGTTCATGTTGTGCTCGAAACGCGGCACGCGACTGCTGCTGCCTTCCATCACGATGCTCAGGTGCTTCAGCCCGTCGAGCGCGGTCGTGACCTCATCCTCGCTGACGTTCATCACCGGCGAGCGCGCGGTTTTCTGGTTGCAGCCCGCGGTCAGCGCATTCAGCGACAGCGGATAGGTGTCCGGCACCGTGTGCTGTTTTTCGACGAGCACACCGAGAATGCGGGCCTCGAGGGGCGTGAGTTCGCGAAGGGCGCGTGGCGTGGGCGTATCCGGCGTGGTGTTCATGAGTGGGTCGCAGCGTGCAGCAGGTGAAGGGAAACGGTCGCGGCCCGTCCGGCATCGCGCACGGGCGAGCCATATGATAGCTCGCGTCGCGTGGCCCGGCGCCGCGCGGCGTGCCGGCGCGCGCACTTGCCGCAGCAGGCTTTCGTCCAACGTATCGGCGAGCCCGCGCCGCGCGGCGTCGGATACGCGCAGCCCCGCGGATTCCGCGTCCGCACGCACGGCGGCGTTTGCACGCCCCGCATGCGAGCGCTACGATATGCGTCACCCCGACGTCTGCGGCGCCGCGCGACCGCCATCGCACGCAATACCACGCATCGTCCGTCCCGCACGCCATGCCGCCACGCATGCGCACCGCGCGTCGACGCCGCTCATCCCGTTCACCCCTTCGACCCGTTCACCACCATGACCGCATCCTCTTCCGCCCCGCACGTGCGCGCCATCGTCACCGGACACACTCGCGGCCTCGGCGCGTCGCTCGCCGAGCAATTGCTGCTGGAAGGCGTCGCCGTGCTCGGCGTGTCGCGCAGCCGCCATCCGTCGCTCGCGTCGCAAGCCGGCGACCGTTTCGCCGAAATCGAACTCGACCTGTCGGACACGGCGGCCGTCGCGGCCTGGCTGGCCGGCGACACGCTGCGCCGCTTCGTCGACGGCGCGTCGATCGTGCTGCTGTTCAACAACGCCGGCATCGTCGACCCGATCGGCCCGCTCGCCGCGCAAGACCCGGCGATCGTCGCGCGCGCGGTCGGCGTGAACGTCGCGGCACCGCTGATGCTGTCGGCCGCGCTCACGCAAGCGGTATCGGCCACGACCGAATGCCGGATCCTGCACGTGTCGAGCGGGGCGGCACGCAACGCGTACGCGGGCTGGAGCGTCTACTGTGCGACCAAGGCGGCACTCGATCACCATGCGCGCGCAGTCGCACTCGACGCGAACCGCGCGCTGCGGATCTGCAGCGTCGCGCCGGGCGTCGTCGATACGGGCATGCAGGCGACGATCCGCTCAACCAGCGAAGACAACTTCCCGATGCGCGAGAAATTCGACCAGCTGAAGTCGAGCGGCGCGCTCGCGACGCCCGAGGCGGCCGCGCGACATCTGATCGGCTATGCGCTGAGCGACGCGTTCGGCTCGGTGCCCACCGCCGACGTGCGGGAACTGCCGAGCCACTGAGGCACGCGGCGCGCGGCGCATCATCGTCCTTCGAGCCGCTTCGTCCAGTCTTCGACCTGCCGCTCCGTCCGGCGCCTTTCGAGCATCGTGCGCCAGCCGGGCGGCAATATCGGCACGGCGCACAGCGCATCGAGCGCGGCCATGTCGAGCGTGCGCCGGTACAGCACGTCGAGTACCGTCGCCAGCGACCATTGCGGGTAGCGGCGCTCGTGCAGCGTCAGCACATCACCCAACTCCACCCAGCCTTCCTGCAGCACGCGGTAGTACCAGCCGGTCCGGCCGCTTTGCTGCACGAGCGCGGCCATCCGCGGATGATCGAAGCGCGCGTTCAGCTTCCAGCACGGCTGCCGCGACTGCGACACCTGAAGCACGGCACCGCCCAGCGTGAACACATCGCCGAGGCATACGCCGTGCTCGGTCACGCCGAGCGTCGACAGGTTTTCGCCGAACGCGCCCGGTTGCGCCAGCACGTCGCGCGCGCCGATTTGCGCCGACCACCACGCATAGTGATCGTGCGCATAGTGGTGCACCGCCTTGTCAGGTCCACCGTGATGCCGCGCATCGGCCTGCTCGTCGCCGGCGAAGCCGAGCGTGCCCAGCCACAGACGCGCGTCGACCGGCTGCTTGTCGATCGCGCTGGCGTGCGGCGTGCCGGCCAGCGGCCGGCGCTTGCCGACCCGCACCGCGTCGATGGCGGCGGAGATCAGCGGCCGTGCCGTATCGCTCATGTCGTCACACCGTCGGGCAGCGCCGCGAGCAGGCGTTCGAGTTCGCGCGTGCGCGCGTCGCCGAGCGGCATCAGCGGCTTTCTCGGTTCGCCGGCATCGAAGCCGCGCAGGCGCAACCCGGCCTTCACGGTCACCGGCAATCCGCCGTTGACGATGAACTGCAGCAGCGGCAGCTGCGCATGAAAGACCGTCCTCGCACGCGCCAGGTCGCCCGCCTGCATCGCGTCGAACAGCGCCAGCGGCAACGCCGCATTCAGGTTCGGCGCGGCCGTGCACCATCCGGCTGCACCCGCCGCGAGCGCGGCGAGCGCCATCGGATTGCTGCCGTTGTAGAACGGAATCGCGCCGTCGCTCAGCTGCGCGAGCCGGTGCATCCGCCCGATGTCGCCGGTGCTCTCCTTCACCATCGTCACGTTGTCGACGGTCCGGCAGATCGTCGCGATCAGGTCGGGCGACATGTCGACGCCGCTCGTCGCGGGGTTGTTGTACAGCATGATCGGGATGCCGATGGCAGCGCCGATCGCGCGATAGTGCGCGACGATCTCGTCGTTGGCGAGCTTCCAGTACGACACCGGCAGCACCATCACCGCATCGGCGCCGGCCTGTTCCGCGAAGCGCGCGCGGCGCACCGCGCCCGCCGTGGTGAGATCGGAAATGCCGACGACGGTCGGCACGCGCCGCTTCACCGCACGAATCGACGCGGTGGCGACGGCCTCCCATTCGGCGTCGGCCAGATACGCGCTTTCGCCGGTGCTGCCCAGCGGGGCGATCGCGTGGACGCCGTCGGCAATCAGCCGTTCGATCAGCGCTTCGAGTGCTTTCAGGTCGACGCCGCCGTCAGCGGAGAACGGCGTAACCGGGTAGGCAATGATGCCTTTCAGCAGAATGGACACGATAGGTATTCCTCAATGATGATCTGAGACGAGAACGACGAATCGCCCGCTCATGCGACACAGTCCTGATGCGTCCGCAATGCCCGGCGTGCGTAGTAGTCGAACGTCACCGCATCGCGCTTCGGCTTCGAAATCCAGTCGTGCGCTTCGCGCGCCAGCGCCGGCGGCACCGGCTTGATTTCACCGGCCGCCATCGCGAGCAGCTGCAGCTTCGCGGCCCGCTCGATCAGTAGCGCGAGCATGCACGCTTCCTCGATCGTCTTGCCGACCACGAGCTGGCCGTGGTGCGACAGCAGGATCGCGCGCTTGCTGCCGAGCGCCTTCGAGATGATCTCGCCCTCCTCGTTGCCGACCGGCACGCCGGGCCAGTCCTTCAGGAACGCGCAATCGTCGTACAGCGGGCAGGTATCCATGTGCGATACGACGAGCGGCTGTTCGAGCATCGACAGCGCCGCGACATGCGCCGGATGCGTATGGATGATGCAGTTCACGTCCGGGCGCTCGCGGTAGATCCACGTATGGAACCGGTTGGCCGGATTCGGGATGCCCTCGCCGTCGACGACGTCGAGATCCTCGTTGACGCGCAGCAGGTTCGCCGCCGAGATCTCGTCGAAACCGAGCCCGAGCCGCTGCGTGTAGTACGTGCCGGCGTCGCCCGCGCGGCAGGTGATCTGCCCGGCCAGGCCCGAATCGTGACCGGCGTCGAACAGGATCCGGCACGTGAGCGCGAGCTTCTGCCGCGCGGACCAGCCGCTGTCGCCCACCGCGTTGTCCAGACGCCGCTCCGCCAGCGCGACCAGCGCCTCCTTCGTCAGATTCAGTGTTTCCGCCATGTTCACCTCCTGAATGGATCGGGTCGGGTCGCGCCGTCCGCGGCCGCTTTCCCGGCAAAACATGACACACAATACACCATAGGACACTTTGTGTCATGCGTTACAATCGGTTTTTCGAAGGACACCTGGCGCCCCATGACGATTCGCCTGAAGCTGCTCAGAAAACAGAAGGGCTGGACGCTCGACGTGCTGGCCGACGAGACGGGCCTCACCAAGAGCTACCTGTCGAAAGTCGAGCGCGGCCTGAGCGTGCCGTCGATCGCGGTCGCGCTGAAGCTGTCGAAGGCACTGAACGTCGACGTCGAGCAGTTGTTCTCGGAAAGCCACAACCGCGAGCTGATCACGGTCACGCGCGCCGGCGAGCGCACGGCGATGGGCGCTGCAGCCGACAGCCAGGCCCACCGCTTCGAAAGCATCGCGGCCGGCGTCGCGCCGAAGAAGATGCTGCCGTTCGTCGTGCATCCGCCGCACGAATTCGTCGCGTCGACGTTCCGCGAGCACGAAGGCGAGGAATTCCTGTTCGTGCACAAGGGTCGCGTCGAAATCGAATTTCCGAACGAGACGGTGCAACTCAAGGCTGGCGATTCAGTCTATTTCAACGCACTCATCCCGCACCGCACGCGCAGCCTCGGCACCGCGCAGGCGGAGATCGTGGTCATCGTCAGTCACGACGACTAGCATCGTCACCTTTTCGCGCAAGGATCCCCGATGGTCACGAAGGCCACCGCACCGTTCCAGCAGATCAAGACGCTCGTTCGCCAGAACGTCGAAGCGGGCGACTGGCGCCCGGGGGACCGCATCCCGTCCGAGCTCGATCTCGCCGCCCAGTTCGGCGTCGCACGCATGACGGTCAACCGCGCGCTGCGCGAGCTGACCGAGGAAGGCGTGCTGAAGCGCATCGCGGGCGTCGGCACGTTCGTCGCCGAAGTGAAGCCGCAGTCGAACCTGCTGATGATCGCGCACATCCGCGACGAAATCCGCGCGCGTGGGCACGAATATCGCTGCCGCGTGCTGAGCCAGTCGAGCGAGCCCGCGTCGTTCGATGTCGCGGCTGCATTCGGCCTGCCGGTCAACACGCCGGTGTTTCATGTGGTGTGCGTGCACGAGGAAAACGGCCGCCCGATCCAGCTCGAGGATCGCTACGTAAACCCGGCCGCCGCGCCCGGCTTCATCGACCAGGATTTCCAGGTCGAGCCGCCGTCCGAGTACCTGTTCAACAACGTGTCGCACGACGAACTGGAGATCGAGCACGTGGTCGATGCGTCGCTACCGACCGGCGAACAGGCGCGGCTGCTCGACATGCGCGCCGACGAGCCGTGCCTCACGCTCACGCGCCGCACCTGGACGAACGGGCAGCCCGTCACGTTCGTGCACTTCCTGCACCCGGGCAACCGCTACCGGCTCGGCTCGCGCTTCAAGCCGGGCGCCGGACGCCACCCGACCTGATCCTGTTCCCACAGTAAAAAGCGCGCGGCGGCCGTTTCGTCAGGAAACGGCCGCCGCGTCCGTCACGCACACCCGCCCGCGTCAGATCGCGCGGGCCTGCCCCGCGTCACGCGACCACACGACAGGAAACAGCGGGTGATCGAGCGGCGCGCCGTCGGCCAATTGCTCGGCGAGCCCCGGGAAATCGGGCGACGTCTTCCAGCGGCGCGGCGCGTGACGGATATCGTCGCCGACGAAGCGGATCGAGAACGCACGCCGACGGTTCTGCGTCCCCCCCGACGCGTGCAGCGTGAGCATCCGGAAACACACCATGTCGCCGGGCTCGAGCGCCCAGTGGCGGATCGGAAACGCCGCGCGGTCGCCTTCGATGTCGGGCAGGTCAGCCAGGCTCCCTTCCGGGAACCACTTCGCTTCCTTGTCCATGAACGTGCGCGGCATCAGCCACGGCCCGAGATGCGAGCCCGCGACGAATTCGAGCGTCGATTCGAGCGGCACCGGATCGACCGGAATCCACATGCTGACGTTGTCGTCGCCTTCGATGTTGTAGTACGGCTGGTCCTGGTGCCACGGCGTGCGCTGCCGCGTGCCGGGCTCCTTCACGAGCAGGTGGTCGTGATGCAGTCGCACGTGCTCGGTGCCCATCAGCGCGGCGGCGACTGACGGCGCCGGCGAGCGCACGATGAAGTCGCGATACGCGTCGTTGTGCTGCCAGTTGCAGAAATCCTCGAAGAACCAGCCCGGATCGTCGGGCCGGCTCGCGACTTTCGCGCGCTCGCTCGGCTGCGCGAGATTCGTGTCGATGCCGGCGCGCAGCGCGGCGACTTCGTCGGGCGAGAAGATGCCCTTGATGCAGACCGCGCCTTCCTCGCGGAACGCGGCGATCAGTTCGGGCGTCACGGCTTGCGCGACGCGGTCCTGGATACTCGTCATGGTGTGCCTGTCGATGGAGTGAATCACGGAATCACGCAATCACTGATTCACGGTGCGGAAGTCAGTTGCTGCTTCGCGCCGTAGATGTCGAAGTCGAAATATTTCGCGGCGATCTTCTGGTACGTGCCGTTCGCGCGGATCGCGACGATCGCGTCGTTCAGCCGCTTCTTCATCGCTTCATCGCCCTTGCGCACGCCCATCGCGACGCCGTAGCCGGTGATCCGCACGTCGGTCACGTCGGGGCCCGCGAACGCATAGCCCTTGCCGCGCGGCGTTTTCAGGAACGAGTAGCCGGCCTGCGTCTTGTCCTGGAAAGTCGCGTCGAGGCGGCCGTTGACGAGATCCTGGTACACCTGGTCCTGGTTCTGGTACGAGACGATCGTCACGCCCTTGGTCGCCCATTCGGCCTTCGCGTACGCCTCCTGCGTCGTGCCCTGGTCGATCCCGACGCGCTTGCCCGCGAGCGACGCGGCGGTCGGCAGCAGCGTCGAGCCGACCGGCGCGACGAGCGCACCCGGCGACGCGTACAGCTTGTTCGAGAAGTCGATCTGCTTGAGCCGCTCGTCGGTGGCCGTCATCGCGGACATGATCACGTCGAACTTGCGCGCGCGCAGCGCCGGAATCATCCCGTCGAAACCCTGCTCGACCCACACGCACTTCGCATGCAGTTGCTCGCAGATCGCATTGCGCAGGTCGATGTCGAAGCCGGCGAGCGAGCCGTCGGGCTGCTTCGCCTCGAACGGCGGATACGTGGGGTCGATGCCCCAGCGGATCGTCGACGTGTCCTGGGCGAACGACGCGAGCGGTGCGAACGCGAGCGCGGTAACGAGAAGCTTTGCAGTGCGGTTCATGGTGCGTCCTTGTAGGTCTCGACGCGGCGGGCGAACGCCGGCGTCCGGTGGGGAGCGGTGCGCGAAAGGCAGGGACTTCGATGAAACTGCGTTGCAGTCTAGACCGCTCAATTTTTGAGTGCAAGCGGGGGAAACGGGAATAGAGAGGCGGTGAAGGCGGGGGCGAACCTGAAGGCTAGTGCAGTGGCTGGTCTACGGATAAAAGAGTGGTTTTTGCGTGTTTACCCTGCGCGATGCACATCCGACACACAGCGTATTTCCCCGGATATTCGCGAGCGGCGACGTCTACACAGGCGATTGACGCAGCACTTTCCAAGCGCGGTTCAGACCGCTCGAGCAAAGCGCCCTATACCGCCACTGGAGTATGCGCCAGACGCCTCAATAGCCCCCGCGACGCCGCGCCGGGTCCGGCGAAACCGCGATTGCCCACTCCGTCCGGCCATGTTAAAAGTCGTCGCACGCATTTGGAAATGAAATGTTCGAATCCACAGAAGTGTATAAATGAATAGACCCCTGTTCGACCTCGACCTGCTGCGCGCACTCGTGATGGTCGCCGACTGCGGCAGCTTCACGACGGCGTCCGCGCGTCTGCATTCGACGCAGTCGACGGTCAGCCAGAAGGTGCGCCGCCTCGAGGAAATCGCCGGGCATCGCCTGCTCGACCGCGGCACGCGCGACGTGCGGCCGACCGACGCGGGCGTGACGGTGCTCAGCTATGCGCGGCGCATGATCGCGCTGAACGACGAGATGCTGGAAGCGTTGTCGGGCGCCACGGTCGCGCTGACGATCCGGCTCGGCGTGCCCGACGATTTCGCGGCGGGCCGCACGACGCACGCGCTCGCGGCGTTCAAGCGCGCGCATCCGCAAGTGAAGCTCGAAGTGATGTGCGGGCTAAGCCGCGACATCAGCGCCGCGTACGACCGCGGCGAGCTTGACCTCGTGCTGATCAAGCAGCGTCGCGACAGCCGCGAGGCCGTGGTGCGCTGGCCCGAGAAGCTGCGCTGGATCGACAGCGCGAAGCATCCGACGATCGACCTCGACCCGGTGCCGATCGTCGTGTTCCCGCCGCGCGGGCTCTATCGCGACGACATGATCAAGGCGATCGAGGAACGCGGCCGCCGCTGGCGGATCAGCTTCACGACGTCGAGCCTGAGCGGCATCCAGGCCGCCGTCGCGGACGGGCTCGGCATCAGCGTGCTGCCCGCGCGCGTGGTGACGGACGAGCACGTCGTGCTGACCGCGAAGCAGGGCTTCGCGCCGATCGAGCACATGGACATCGCGATCCTGCACCGGCCGACGGCCGACCCGATGGTCAGCGAACTGACGAAGGCGCTCGCGACGATGCTGGAATTGGAGGAGTAGCAAGCAGGCCGGATGCGGCGGCAACGTGAAGGACGCCGCGGCACTGCCGATACGACGAGATCGCGGGCGCGTCGACATGCCCGAGCGCCCGGCCCTCGTCAGAACATCGTGTTCCCGTTCGCGGCCTGCTCGGGCACGGGTTGATTGACGTCCCAGTGCTCGACGATCTTGCCGTTCTCGAGCTTGAAGATGTCCATGATCGCGCTGCCGCGCGTGCCGGGTTCGCGCACCGCATGCACGTGCAGGATCACGTAGTCGCCGTCGACGAACGAACGCTTGATCTCGCTGTGCGACTGCGGATATTTGTCGCGCAGGAACGCGACGAACTTGCGGAAGCCGTCGCGGCCGTCGGCCGCGTTCGGGTTGTGCTGCACGTAGCGATCGCCGACGTACGCGAGCGCGGCGTCGGCGTCCTTCTCGTTCAGGCCTTTTTCATAGAACGCGAGCACCGTCCGCCGGTTGGCTTCCTGCTGTGCGTCGGTTGGGCCGGCCGCCACCGCGTGCGCGGCGCTCACGGCGAACAGGGCCGCCGCCATCCATCGTGCGGCCCGTGCCGCTGTCGTGCGTCGCATCGTCGTCTCCCGGGCAATCCCGCTGAAAACCCGATCATACCGGGGCGACGCTGCGCTCACGCTTCACTCAGACCAGCGCGCCGTCGCGCGCGACGATCTTCCCCGACGACACGACGAGCCGCCGCACCGGTCGCGCAACGACAGCCTCGGCGAACGTCAGCGCGTCGACGAGCACGACGTCCGCGCGACTGCCCGGCTGCAGCCCGTAACCGTCGAAGCCGCAACCGCGCGCCGCGCCGTGCGTCACGCAGTCGAGCGCGACTTCGAGCGCATCGTCGCGACGGAAATCGTTGCGCATGCCGATCAGCATCGCGCGTTCGAGCATGTCGGGCGACCCATACGGCGTCCACGTATCGCGCACGCCGTCGTTGCCGCCGATGACCGTCACGCCCGCTGCACGGCACGCGGCTACCGGCGGCACAGGCACCGCCGCGGGCGCGGTCGTGACGAGCCCGACGCCGAGTTCGGCCATCCGCGCGAGCAGCGCATCGCGCTCACGTTCGGCGATATCGCCGAGACAGAACCCGTGGCTGATCGTCACCTTGCCCTGCATGCCGTGCGTAGCCGTGCGCTGCAGGATCAGGTCGAGCGAATACGCGCCCATCGATCCGCGCTCGTGCAGATGAAGGTCGAGCCCGCGGCCGTGGCGCTCGGCGATTGCGAACAGCACGTCCACCGCTTCGACCGGATCGCCTTCGATCGCGCACGGATCGAGCCCGCCGAGCAGATCGGCGCCGGCGGCCAGCGCTTCGGACAGCAGCACATCGGTGCCCGGCCGCTTGAGCACGCCCGATTGCGGAAACGCGACGATCTGGATCTCGACCTGCCCGCGCAGCGTCTCGCGGGTCGCGAGCACACCGTGCAGATGCCGCAGCCCGGCTTCGGTATCGATGTCGACGTGCGTGCGGATGCGCGTCGTGCCGGCCGCGAGAAACGCGCGCGCCAGCGCGAGCGACGCGGCGCCGGCGTCATGGCCGCTCGTCGCGCGATAGTGGCGCTCGTTCTCGATGCGGTCGACGAGGCGCGGCCCGACCTGGTTGCGATACCACGGCATCCCCCAGTGCGTCTTGTCGAGGTGCGTGTGGCCTTCGACGAGGCCGGGCAGCGCGAGCGCGCCTGCGCCGTCCTCGATCGCGCAGCCGGCGGGCGCGTCGAGCGACGGGCCGACACGCACGATGCGATCGCCTTCGATCAGGATGTCGAGCGCGGCGTCGGCGTTCGGGCGGACGTTGCGGATCAGCAGGTTCGTCATGTCGGTTCCGGTAAGGTCGGTCAGTGCAGTCAGTGCAGTCAGTGCAGTCAGTGCAGTCAGCGTGAAGCGGGCACGGCGCATGCCGTGCCGCCGGTCAGGTCGGTCAGCGCGTGAAGCGCAGCGCGGGAGCGAACGGCGCGCCGGTGTCGCTTTCACCGCGACGGTACACCCAGCGCTCGGCCGGCACGCCCGCGACGGCCGCCGCCGCATTCGGCGCACGCACCGCGACGAACGTCGCATCGCAGCCGACTGCAATTCCGTAGTTATCCTTGCCGATCACGCGAGCGCCGGCGTGCGTCGCCATGTCGAGCGCGATGCCGAGCGCTTCGTCGGTGTAGAAGCCCGACCGATAGCCGACCATCATCGCGCGCTGCAGCATGTCGCCGTTGCCGTACGGCCACCAGGCGTCGCGGATGTTGTCGTTGCCCGCGAACACGAGCACGCCCGCGTCGCGCAGCGCCTGCACCGGCGGAAACGCGCAGTCGCCCGGCGCATTCGTCAGGATCGACACGCCGGCGTCGGCCAGTGCCGCCGCCGTGCGCTGCACGTCGTCATCGCTCACCTGGCCGAGCGCGTACGCATGGCTCACGTTCACGCGGCCACCGAGCCCCGCCGCGCGCGTGCGCGCCGCGATCCGCAGCAGCTGCGCGATGCCCGTTTCACCAGGCTCGTGCAGGTGGATGTCGATCTTCGCGCCGCGCTTCTCGGCGATGCCGAACACGATGTCGAGCTGGCCGTCCGCATCGCCGTCGAGCGTCGTCGGGTCGATCCCGCCGACCACGTCCGCACCTTCGCGCACGGCCGCGTCGAGGATCTCGGCGGTGCCGGGGCACGTGACGACGCCGGCCTGCGGAAACGCAACCAGTTCGATATCGACGATCCCGCGCCATTGCTCGCGCGCGGCCATCACGGCCTGCAGGTTCGACAGGCCGGTGGTTGCATCGACGTCGACGTGGCTGCGCATCGCGACCGTGCCGAATGCGGCGGCCTGCGCGATCAGCGCATTCGCGCGTTCGACGATCGGCGGCGCGGCCGCGAGCTGGCGCTTCTCGACCGCGAGCCGCTCGCGCAGCGTGCCGACCGGTTCGTGCGGCACCCAGCGATCGCCGACGAAGCTCTTGTCGAGGTGGATGTGACCGTCGACGAAGCCGGGCAGCACGACGCGGCCGTCGAGGTCGATCGTTTCCGCGCCGGGCGCGGCGGCGCAATCGGCGCCGATCGCGGTAAAGCGGCCGTCACGGACGACGAGATGGATGGGCTGGCCGCCAGCGTCGACGGCGTTGATGAAGATACGATCGGTCATGGCTCGGAATGTGGGGCGGTCGCGGCACGTCGCCGGCGCGGACAGGGGAAGGCACAGCAGCCGGCACGGCGCGACCGTTGGCAGGGAATCCGGCCACGATATCGGACGCCGTCGCCCGAGGCCAATTAAATGTCGCGATGCCGCGCATTCGATTTCGCGATGCGCGGCGCGCGCGGCCGCCGGGCCTGGCACGGCGATGGGGCGGGATCGCGGGGAAAGCGACGGAAAAACCGAAGGCCGCGCAGCGTCGGCATCACCGGAATGCGGCCGTCTCGCGCCCTTGCCGGGACTCGCTTCAACGCCCCGCCGGCGCGACGATTTACGCGGCAACAGACTTTACACGTTGTTACCCGGCCGCACCGGACGCGCCTCCGGCCATTCCTTATACTCACGCCGAGTTCGCCACCCGTTCCGGTATTCGTCGGCGAACCCGTTGCCGATGCAGGAAACATCATGATGCGCATGCCTTCCACGAAGACCGTTCTGTTCGCCTCGCTCGTCGCCGTCGCGGCGCTTCCGCTGACCGCCTGCGTCGCGCCGGGTTACTACGGCGCGCAGCCGGGGTATCCGCAGCAGCAGCAATACGCGACGCCCGGCTACGCGCAGCCCGCGTATTCGCAACCGGGTTACGTGCAGCAGCAACAGCCGTATCCGAACCAGGCGCCGCAACCGTACGACCAGTACGGCAACCCGCAGCAATACGGATCGCAGCCGTATGACCAGTACGGCAATCAGCAGCAGTACGGCAACGGCTACGGCACGCAATACGGCACGGTCTCGAACATCCAGCCGGTCAACGGCTCGGTCGGCCCGTCGGGCGTCGCCGGCACCGTCGTCGGTGCGCTGGTCGGCGGCCTGGTCGGCAACCAGTTCGGCCGCGGTCACGGCCGCGATGCGGCCACCGTGATCGGTGCACTCGGCGGCGCGGTGGCCGGCAACCAGATCGGCCAGCAGATGGGCGCCGCGCAAGGCCCGAGCAGCTACCGGATCGACGTGCAGGTCAGCGACGGAACGATGCGCTCGTTCGACGTGCAGTCGCCGGGCAACCTGCGTCCGGGCGATCGCGTGCAGATCAATGGCAATCAATTGTCGCGTTATTGATTCCGATGCGGTGCGCCTGACCTGATCGGGCGCCTCGTCGCGCGTTTGGCGTCGGGCACCGGTTCGGCGCGACGGCGCGCCTGTTTCACCTCGCTCTCGTTCTTCGTGCCGACGCGGCGCGCATCACGCGCCGCCGACACTGCCGCTGCGCCTTCGCACCCGTCTCCAACGCGTGCCATCGCACGGCCACTCCCCCGCACCAACAGCCGCGACTCAGCGCATCACCATCAAACGCGCTCGACGCCAAGCCCGACACGCGTCGACCGCGCAGCCGCCTGCAGGTGCCGCGAACGCCGATAAATGATCGCCATCAACGCCATCACCGCCGCGCCGGCGTACAGCGACCCGCGCGTCGACGGATCGACGCCGAGCATCACGAACACGAACGCGACGAACACGAGGCAGATCCACGACGTGACCGACGCGTACGGCATGCGGAACGCCACCGTCTCGCCGCGCGCGGCCAGCGCGCGCCGGAACCGCATGTGGGTCAGCACGATCATCGCCCAGATCACGGCCACGTCGAACGACAGGAACGACATCAGCCAGCCGAACACGCGTGCCGGGATCACGTAGTTCAGCACCACGCCGACCGACATGAACAGCACGGTCGCCCGCACCGCGCGCGACGGCGACCCGCTTGCGCTCAGCGCCGCGAACGACGCGGGCGCGAGGCCGTTGCCGGCCATGCTCGACAGCATGCGCGCGCCGCTGAACACGATGCAGTTGAAGCTCGACAACGCGGCCGTCACGACCACGAAGTTGACGATGCCGGCGGCCTGTCGCAGCCCGAGCGATTCGAACGTGGTCACGAACGGGCTGCCATGCTCGCCGAGCTCGTGCCACGGATACAGCGCCATGATGATGAACAGCGCGCCGACGTAGAAGATCAGGATGCGCCACAGCACCGAGTTGATCGCACGCGGAATCATCTTCTGCGGCTCGCGCGCCTCGCCGGCGGTGAGGCCGATCATCTCGACGCCCGCGAACGAATACGCGACGATCGGCAGCGCGCTCACGACCCCGAGCACGCCATGCGGAAACACGCCGCCGTGGCGCCACAGGTTCGACAGGCCGACGGGCTCGCCGCCATGGCCGATCCCGGTGAACACGATCAGCGCGCCGCCCGCGATCATCAGCACGATCGTCACGACCTTCACGATCGCGAACCAGAACTCCAGTTCGCCGTACACCTTCACGTTGAGCAGGTTGAACGCCGAGATCGCGGCGATCGCCGACACGACCCACAACCACTGCGGCACGTCCGGAAACCAGAAGCCCATGTAGATGCCGATGGCGGTCGTCTCCGCGACACCGACGCCGACCATCAGCAGCCAGTAGCTCCAGCCGACCACGTAGCCGGCGAACGGCCCGACGTATTCGAACGCATACGCACCGAACGAGCCGGACACCGGCCGGTGCACGGCCATCTCGCCGAGCGCGCGCATGATCAGGAAAATCATCGCGCCGCCGATCAGGTAGGCGACGAGCGCGCCGGGCCCGGCCGCCTTGATCGCGGACGCCGAGCCGAGGAACAGGCCGACGCCGATGGCCATGCCGAGGGCCATGAACGAAATCTGGCGCGCGCCGAGTTCGCGCCGCATCGTGTGCTGTTGCATGTTGTCTCCAGTCGTTGATCGTCGCGGCGAGCCGGGTCGGCCGGCCGCTGGATGGAGCGGCCGGCGTCGTGTGCCGGCCGCCCTGCTGCAGCGCACGGTCGCCGGTTCAGCGGCCGTGCAGAAAGCGTTCGACGCGAAACGGCGTCGGGTCGACGAACGGCTGCGTGCCGGTCATCAGGTCGGCGACCAGCCGGCCGGTCACGGGGCCGAGCGTGAAGCCGTGATGCGCATGCCCGAACGCGAACCACAGATCGCGGTGGCGCGGCGCCGCACCGATCACGGGCAGCATGTCGGGCGTGCACGGCCGGCGGCCGAGCCACGGCGCGCCGTCGACGCGCGCGCCGAGCGGAAACAGCTCGCGCGCGACCGGTTCGACGGCGACGAGCTGGACGGGCGTCGGCGGCGTATCGCAAAGCCCGAGCTCGACGCCGGTCGTCAGGCGGATGCCGCGCGTCATCGGCGTGATCAGGAAGCCGCTGTCGGCATCGAGCACGGGCCCGTTCAGCCGCGCGCCCGGCTGCGCCGCGTAGTGCATGTGATAGCCGCGCTTGACCGCGAGCGGCAGCGTGTAGCCGAGCCGTTCGCACAGCAGGTCCGACCACGGCCCGAGCGCGACGACCGCCGCGCGCGCATCGACCGGGCCTTGCGCGGTGTCGACGCGCCAGCCGTTCGCGGCCGACAGCGTCAGCGCGTCGCCGGTCAGGATGCGACCGCCGAGCTGCTCGAAGTGGCGCGCATACGCGCTCACGAGTGCATTCGGATCGCTGATCGAATCGGAGCCCGTGTAGCGCAGCGCGCCCACCAACGCGCGGCTCAGGTTCGGCTCGGCGACGCGCAGCGCGGCCGCATCGAGCGCGTCGAAGGTCACGCCGTATTCGGCGCGCCAGCGCTCGGCGGCGCGCGTTTCCGTATCGCGCGTCGCGGCCGTGCGGAACACCTTCAGCCAGCCGCCTTCGCGCAGCAATGCGCCGGCGCCGGACGCTTCGATCAGCGCACGATGCTCGGTCACGCAATGTTCGATCAGCGGCGCATACGCGCGTGCGATCTCCGCATGGCGCGCCGGATGCGAGTTGCGCCAGTAGCGGTACAGGAACGGAATCAGTTTCGGCAGCGCGCCGACGTGATAGCGGACGTCGGGCGAGCGGTTGCACGCGTATTTCAGCAGCGTGCCGAAGCCGCGCGGAAACGCATACGGATACACGCCTTCGCGCTGGATCAGCCCGGCATTGCCGAGCGATGTCTCGTTGCCGGGCGCCTTGCGGTCGACGAGCGCGACCGACAGGCCGCGTTGTTGCAGATGCACGGCAACGGACACGCCGATCATGCCGCCGCCCAGGACGAGCGTGTCGAATGTCATCGGGAGTTCCTCGGGGCGGGCGGTGCCGGCGTCAGGCGAGCGCGGTCACGGCGATCTCGACGTCGAGACCGGGTTTCATCAGCAACGCCTGCACGCAGGCGCGGGTCGGCGCGTGGCCGGCCGGCACCCAGGCGTCCCACACCGCATTGAATGCGTCGAAGTGCGCGGCATCGCTGAGCCATATGTTGGCCGTCAGCACGCGCGTCTTGTCGACGCCGGCCGAGGCGAGCAACGCATCGATGCGCGTGAGGATTTCGGTCGCCTGCACGGCGATCGGCGCACCGGCCGTATCGGGCACCTGGCCGGCCAGGTGGACGAAGCCATTCGCGATCACGACCTGGCTCATGCGTGCGCTCGTCTGCAGACGTTGGATTTCACTGGACATGATGGTTTGCACCTTCGCAAGGCCGGCCGCGACCGGCCGGGAAAATAAATGGCTGGGAAAGCCGCTGCCGTGTGCGGAATCGTCGGGCAACCGCCGCACGGGCGAGCTGTGCCGATACGCACACGTGTCGTTCACGCCGGCCGCACCAGTCCCGCGAGTTTCGCGCCGTCCGATGCTAGAGTGGCCGTCACGCCCACCGTCGGCGATTTCGACGAAAATTATCATATACGAGAAAATTTATTCTCGTATACGACAAAACCCGTATTCACGTCACGTACGCCGCGCCCCGTATCCGCATGCCCAAAGCCACCGTCCCCGTTCCGCCGCCCACCGACGCCGCGCCGCAGCTCGACCACCAGACGGTCGGCGCGCGGCTGCGCGACGCGCGCAAGTCGCGCGGCCTGACGCTCGCGCAACTGTCCGAGCGCTCCGGCATCGCGGTGTCGACGATTTCGAAGGCCGAGCGCGGCGACATCGCGCTCACCTACGACAAGTTCGCGGCGCTCACGCATGCGCTCGCGCTCGACTTCGACACGATGTTCGGCCGCCCGGCGCCCGCCGGCGCGATGACGCCGTCGTTCACGCCGGCCGGCCAGCAGATGGTCTATGACACGCCGAACTACGCGTACGGGATGCTCGCGAACGACCTGACCGGCAAGCGGATGGTGCCCGTGCGCGGGCGCATCCATGCGCGCAAGCTGTCGGACTTCGCCGACTACATCCGGCACAGCGGCGAGGAGTTCGTGTTCGTGCTGAGCGGCGAGCTGGAGCTGCGCTTCGAGAACGGCCATGCGTACCGGCTCGGCGCCGGCGACAGCCTGTATTTCGACAGCGCGGTCGGGCACGTGTACCTGAGCCTCGGCGACACCGATGCCGAGGTGCTCGCGTGCTGCGTCGACGGCGATGCCAGGCGGCCGCGCGACGCGATCTGACGATCTGACGATCTGAATGCGATCACGCGGCGGTGCCGAACGTCGCCGCGCAACACCGGGATTCCTATTACGATAAGGACGATGCATCCCGCGGCCCCAGCGGCTCGCGCCGGCATGCACGACCTTCAACCGGAACACCCCCGATGACGATCACCACCCGCCTGCTCGAAGCGGCCGACGCCGCCCGTTTCCAGACCGTTCGCCTGCGTGCGGTCGACACCGCCCCCACCTCCTTCCTGCCGACGCTCGACGAAGAGTCGCAGGTGCCGGTCGACGAATTCGCGACGCGCATCACGCCGACCCGTGAACGCGCCGTGTTCGGCGCGTTCGACGGCGATACGCTCGTCGGCATCACCGGCGTGCGCCGCGATGCGCGCGTGAAGATCGCGCACAAGGCGACGATCTGGGGCGTGTTCGTCGATCCCGCGTATCGCGGGCAAGGCATCGCGCAAACGCTGCTCGAAAGCGCGACCGCCCACGCGGCGCGGGAATGGGACTGCAAGCAACTGATGCTGTGCGTGAACGAGGTCAACGCCACCGCGGAGCGGCTGTATGCGTCGCAAGGGTTCGTGCGGTTCGGGACGGAACCGCGCTCGATGTTCGTCGACGGGCGGTTCTATGACGAGCACCACATGGTCAAGACGCTGGCGTAGCGTGCCGCTGCTGCGAACGGGAAGCGCCAGGCACCGCCAAGCGAGCACCCACTCACCGGCACCGCGCGTCGACGCTTCCGTCATTCGCAGCGACGTCGGCACACCATGGACCGGCGCCGAACACACGTCGAACGCAACAGCCCGACTGTGAGCACACACTAACTTTCCATGCAATACGACAGCGGCCAGTCGTGCCGCTGTCGGTTTATGCGCAAAAACTTTTATTGCAGCAACCCGGCCAGCCCAATCCTTACTTGCCTACCGCCGCCACCCTGCCGCCCGGGACCGTATCGTCCCCCGCCGACGCGACCGGTTCGAACATCAGCACCAGATCGCCCCGGTAGCTTCCGTTGACCCCGGCTGCCCCGCGCGTAGCCGGCGCATTGGCATGGATCGTCAGGTTGCGGGTTTCGTCGTAGCCATTGATGCCGGGCTTGACCAGGGTGAGCGTGCGCGCGCCGTCGTGCGCGATGTCCGCGCCGCCGGCCTTGTCCGCCAGCACGACCTTCGCGTCGGTCATGTCGTAGCGGCCGTTCGACAGCCTCAGCGGCTGCAGCAGCGCGACGCGGACGTCGGGATTCGTCGTGTAGACGCGGATCGGCAGCGTTGCGCTGAACGTCTGCGGCGAGCCGTCCGTCGCATTCAGCTCGACCACGCCATGGGCGGCCGCATCGCCCGATGTCGACACGAACAAGCTGTCGCCAATGTGCGCCGTCAACCGGATCGTCTTGACGACGGCGTGCGGCGACGTCGGGCCCGCCTGGGCGATGCCGGTGAATGCAATGCATGCGCCCGCCGCGATGATGTATTTGCCGATCTTCATTTTTCTATTCCGTATTCAGGCCGTTTCGTGAAATCCGAACGCCGCCCATTAGCGGTTCGCTTCGGACAAAACATTCCGCCCATTGCATTCAAATTCGATATTCCAGTATCTCGAAATTTGAATGCAATATCCCCGTGGAATGCCATTTCCGCCATCGCGCGCATGGGGCCGGCAATGCCCTTTCGCCGGCCTGCCCACCCTGCCGTCACCCTCCCGTAAGGCAGTATTCACCTAGCCATGTGGACATATTCACGCAACGACATGCGTCAACGATAGGTTGCGAAAAACCGGAATCAAATACATGGAAACCTTTATGCCGATTTCCGTTTTTTATTTACCTATGCTATCTACCAATCAAATTGAATCGAATGGAAAAAATGAGCCGGGTCTTCGTGCTGCTCGCACTTCAACATGCGCATCATTGAATCGCCGCGTCCGAGCACCTGCGTCCGCCTCGGTAATTCCGCCTCTATTCAGCCCCCCGCGCTCCGCGCTATCGTCTTCGTCATCCTCACAGCCCAGGAGCTGCCTTTGCCTTCCCGCCACGGAGTCGACCTCATCCGCGCCCGCGCGCTGTTCGATCGCGAGCGCCGTGCATTCACCGAAGCCATGCCGGTCTCCCGCGCCCTGTCCGCGGAAGCGTCCGAGCACTTGCTGTTCGGCGTGCCGTTGCACTGGATGCAGGACTGGTCGACGCCGTTCTCGCTGTATGTGAAGGAAGCGCGCGGCGCGACCTTCACCGACGTCGACGGCCACCGCTACGCCGACTTCTGCCTCGGCGACACCGGTGCGATGTTCGGCCATGCGCCCGAACCCGTCGCGCGGGCACTCGTCGAGCAGGCCACGCGCGGCTACACGACGATGCTGCCGAGCGAGGATGCCGCGTGGGTGTCGCGCGAACTCGCGCGCCGCTTCCGGCTGCCGGTCTGGCAATTCGCGCTGAGCGCGAGCGACGCGAACCGCTTCGTGCTGCGCTGGGCGCGCGCGGCCACCGGCCGCAACACGATCGTCGTGTTCAACGGCTGCTATCACGGCACGGTCGACGACGTCTTCGTCGATCTCGTCGACGGCCGCCCCGTGCAGCGCGACAGCCTGCTCGGGCAGTCGTACGACCTGCTCGCGAACACGCGCGTCGTCGAATTCAACGACCTCGCCGCGCTCGAAGCCGCGCTGAAAGGCGGCGATGTCGCCTGCGTGCTCGCCGAGCCCGCGATGACGAACATCGGGATGGTGCTGCCCGATCCGGGCTTCTGGGAGGCCGCGCGCGAACTGACGCGCCGCCACGGCACGCTGCTCGTGATCGACGAAACCCACACGATCAGCAGCGGCCCGGGCGGTTATGCGGTCGCGCACGATCTGGAGCCGGACATGCTGGTGGTCGGCAAGCCGATCGCGGGCGGCGTGCCGTGCGCGGTGTACGGATTCAGCGCCGAATTCGCGGAACGCGCGAAGCAGGCGAAGCTGAACGCGCCGCCCGGCCACTCGGGGATCGGCACGACGCTCACCGCGAACATGCTCGCGATGCATGCGATGCGTGCGACGCTCGCCGAAGTCGCGACCGACGCGGCCTATGCGCACATGTTCGAACTCGCCGCGCGGCTGGCGACCGGGCTCGAGCAGGCGATCGCGAAACACGAACTGCCGTGGTGCGTGACGCGCATCGGCGCGCGCACCGAGTTCCAGTTCGCCCCCACGCCGCCGCGCAACGGCACGATCGCCGGCGCGCAACTCGACAGCGAACTCGAGCACATCGTGCACCTGTACCTGCTGAATCGCGGCGTGCTGATCACGCCATTCCACAACATGATGCTCGTGTGTCCGCAGACGACGGCCGATGATGTCGACCGGCTCGTCGCGCAGTTCGACGCGTGTCTCGGCGAGCTGGTGTGATGGCGTGACATTCGCGGCAGGCAACACATCGCGCGAGCGCGGCCACGATGTGTTGCCTGCGGCTGCGGCGTCGCTCGTGTCGCGTGACAGTGAAACGGACCGCCGCACAGCGAGCCGTTTCCCGTCGCATTCGCCTCATGCGGCGATGCGCTACGCCGCCTTCAACGCCTGCCGCGCCACCGCCTCGAAATACCGCGCGCCGATCGACAGGATCTCGTCGTTGAAGTCATAGCCCGCGTTATGCAGCGGCACGCCGCCGCGCCCTGCCGCCTCCCCGTTGCCGATGAAGACGAAGTTGCCGGGCACCGCCTGCAAGAACGCGCCGAAGTCTTCCGAGATCATCATCGGCTGGACGTTCGCGTCCACGTTCTCCGCGCCCGCCACCTGCGCCGCGGCCCGCACGGCCGTGTCGACCCACTCCGGCGAATTCACCGTCGGCGCGAACTCGTGCGTGTACTCGAACGTGCAGGTCGCGCCGTGCGTGCGGCAGATCCCTTCGCTGATCTCGCGCATCCGCGTGGCCAGCAGCGCCTGCACGTCGCGCGAATAGCTGCGCGTGTCGCCCTTGATCGTCACCGTCGACGGCAGCACGTTGCGCAGCCCGTCGGTGATGAACTCCGTGCACGAGATCACGGCCTGCTGGCCAGGATCGAGATTGCGCGACACGATCGTCTGCAGCGCGAGCACGACCTGCGCGCCGATCACGATCGGATCGATGCCCATGTGCGGGCGCGCCGCATGCGTGCCGCGCCCGTCGATCCGGATCACGAAATTGTCCTCGCTCGCCATGATGCCGCCCGCACGCGTCGAGAACGTGCCCGCGCGCATGCCCGGCATGTTGTGCGCGCCGAAGATCGCGTCGACCGGAAAGCGCTCGAACAGCCCGTCGGCCATCATCGCCTTCGCGCCGCGGCCGTGCTCCTCGGCCGGCTGGAAAATGAAACGCACGGTGCCGTCGAAATCCTTGCGCTCGGCCAGCAGCTGCGCGGCGCCGAGCACCATCGACATGTGGCCGTCGTGCCCGCACGCATGCATCTTGCCGGGCGTGCGCGACGCGTGTTCGCGGCCCGGCGCGTGCTCGGCGATGTTCAGCGCGTCCATGTCCGCGCGGATGCCGATCGCGCGCATGCCGGTGCCGGCCGTCAGGTTCGCGACGAGCCCCGTGCCGCCGATCCCGCGATGCACGTCGAGCCCGAGCGTCGTCAGGATGCGCGCGACGTAGTCCGACGTGTTCACCTCTTCGAAACCCGTCTCCGGATGCTGGTGCAAGTGGCGGCGCCAGGTCTTCAGTTGCCCCTGCAGCGTGCTTTCTTCGGTTGCGTCCATCGCGTTGGCCTCGTCGGTCGTGGTCGGTCGGGATCGGTCGGGATGTCGTTCAGGCCGCCACTGCCGCGCGGTCCCGCCAGGCGCGTTGCCGCGCGAGCACGGCATCGGCCGTTTCGCCGACGCAGTTCCGGTACACGGACGGCGCCGTCGCGCCTTCCGTATTGATCGCCAGCACGCGCGAGTGCGCATCGAGCCCCACCTGCCGTGCGAGCGCAGGGTCGCGCATCAGCACCTCGAGCCCCGCGACGCCGGCCGCGCCCGATTCGCCCGCCACGAGCGGCACGTCGCGTTCACTGCCGGCCGCGAGGCCGCGCATCGCCTGCACCGCGTCCTCGTCGTCGATCAGCATGAAGTAGTCGATGCACATCTCGAGGAAGTCCCACGCCAGCGGCGACGCCTCGCCGCACGCGAGCCCCGCCATCACGGAATCGACGCTGCCGGTCGCCCTGGACGCGCGCCCAGCGAGCGCACTCTGGTACAGGCAGTCGGCCTGGCGCGGCTCGACGACGATGAAACGCGGCCGCTGCACGCCGTCGCGCTCCCACAGGTAACTCGCGACGCCCGCGGCGAGGCCGCCCACGCCACCCTGCAGCAGCACATGCGTGAACGGGCGCCCGTCGTCGTGCGCCGCCTGTGCGGCGGCCTCGGCGGCGATCACGCCATAGCCTTGCATCACGTCGCGCGGAATCGCTTCGTAGCCGTCGTACGACGTATCGGACACGACATACCAGCCGTTCGCCTGCGCAAGCTGCGCCGCGCAGACGACCGACTCGTCGTAGTTCCCCTCGATGCGCACGATCCGCGCGCCGTACGCGGAGATCGCGCGTTCGCGCTCGGCGTCGACGTTCGCGTGCAGCACGATCACGCACCCGCAGCCGATCGCACGCGCGGCGGCGGCGAGCGCGCGGCCGTGATTGCCGTCGGTCGCGCTGATCACCGTCAGGTCGGCCAGTTCCGCTGCGTAGCGGCCGGTGACGAGCCCTTGCGGATCGAGATCCTGCGTGCGTCGCAGGCGCTTCACGAGCCGCACCAGCGCGATCGGCGCACCAAGCGCCTTGAAACTGCCGAGCGGCGAGCGGCACGACTCGTCCTTCACGCTGACGCTCGCGACGCCGAGCCGCGCGGCGAGATCCGGCAGCGCGCGCAGCGGCGTGCGCGCGTTGCCGACGAGCGGCCAGTGCGACAGCCACGCGCCGCTTTCGTCGGCCGATGCGATGTTCATCACGCGGCGCAGCGCGTGGGGATAGGCGGCGCGCGAGGCGCGGGGGTTGGCGATCAGCATCGCGGGCAGCACTCCGTGAGTCGGTTCGGGTCGGGCGCGCACGGGTTGCACGCGCCGCCGGTTCGAAAAATAATATTGCGCATGCGGGTCAATAAAATCGCCAAATTAGCGACTGCCACGCAAAAATTTCTCATTCTTTCGAGGTTTCACGCGCCATCATGACCACTCCACTCGATGCGTTCGATCGCAAGCTGCTGATGGAAATCCAGCGCGACGCGCAGACGCCGCAAAGCGAGCTCGGCGCGCGCGTCAACCTGTCGACCGCGGCCGTGAACCGGCGCCTGAAACGGCTCGCGGACGAAGGCGTGATCGAGCGCTACACCGCTGTCGTCGCGCCGGACAAGGTCGATCATCCGCTGACGATCGTCGTCAACGTCGAGGTCGAAAGCGAGCAGATCGACCAGCTCGACGCGATGAAGCGCACCTTCGAGCGCTGCCCGCAGATCCAGCAGTGCTACTACGTGACGGGGGAATGGGATTTCGTGCTGATCCTGGCCGTACGCAACATGGATCAGTACAACGCGCTCACGCGCGAGCTGTTCTTCGCGAACAACAACGTGAAGCGGTTCAAGACGCTGGTGAGCATGAGCCGCGTGAAGGTCGGGCTCGAGGTGCCGGTCGAGCCGGGCGAGTAAGTGAGCGGTTGCACACATGAGGCGACCGGCGCGCGATAGCGCACCAGCCGCCTCCCATCGACGGCTACGTCAGCGGCAACTGAAGCTCGCCGCCGAATTCACGTCGCCCGATCCGTTGTAGCGCGCCACCTGCGGATACGGGCACAACGGCCGCGTACGTCCCGCGCCCCATGACGCCGGCACATCCGCATTCGGCGCCACGTTCGTCGCATCGCGCGCGGCGGCCACCACCGCATTGGGCGCCTGCCCCTGCTCGACCCACGCCACGAGCGGCGTCAGCAGGTCGAACTGGTCGGCCGCCGGCCCGCCCGAGCAGTGGTTCATCCCCGGCACCGGATAGAAGCGCGCGAAATCCGACGCATCGCCGCCGTTCGCCTGCGCGACCCGTGCGTACCAGTCGCGCGTGTCGTCGAACGAGAACACCGGGTCGCCGGTGCCGTGATAGACGAGCAGCTTCGCCCCGCGCGCCTTCAGCGCGGACAGGTTGGTTTCGTCGGGCGGCGTCATGAACGTCCACGCGGATTGCGTGTACACGCCGCTGGTCGCGAAGATCGCCGGCGCGTCGTTGTCCATGTCGAAGCCGAGCGCGAAACCGGGCAGGTTCGCGAGCGCCGCGGCGGTTTTTGGCGGCGACATGAACGTGAACGCCATCGCGGCCGGGTCGAGCGTGATCGAATTCGACTGCTTCCACGCGGCCCAGCCGCCGCCCGCGATGCCCGGATCGTACGGAAAGCCAGCATAGAGCGCCTGGCCCGCGCTGTTGCGTGCGCCCGTGAACACGTTCCCGAGCGCGGTCTTCTGCGCGGTCGTCAGGCACGCGCCCGTGCGCGTGCCGTTCGCGCAGGTCGGGATGTCCGCATCGACGCTGAAGTGCGTCTGGCAAGCGGCGACGTCCTGCACCATCCCGTCGGCCGCGCCGTCGAGCGCATCGCATTTCTCGAGGATCTTCGCGCCGACGAACTGCCGCTCCGCGTCATTGAAGCCGCTGCGGATATCCGGCAGCCCGTTCGAGCCGGTCGCCGATGCGATCTTCGCGAACTGCTGCGCGCCGTACATCTCGCCGATCGCCGCTTTCGGCAGATGAAAGCCCGGATCGCCCGCGATGATGCCGTCGTAGTCGGCCGGGTTGCGCACCGCCGTGACCATCGCGTGACGGCCGCCGTTCGAGCAGCCGCCGAAATAGCTGCGATCAGGCGCCTTGCCGTATGCGAGCCGGATCACCTGCTTCGCCATCGGCGTGAGCGCGTCGACCGCGCCGTAGCCGTAGTCGATGCGCGCCTGCGGATCGAGGCCGAACAGCGGGTTCTGCGCGGCGCTGTGCCCGGAATCCGAGCTGATCACCGCGAAGCCCTGGTTCAGCGCGTCGGTCAGCGGCCCGCCGCCGCCGATCTCGCCGGTCGCGGTCACGACGTTGCCGTCGAGGCCGCCGTTCGCCTGGTAGAAGAAGCGGCCGTTCCACGCCTTCGGCAAGCGCATTTCGAAGCCGATCGCATAGGTCTTGCCGTCGACCGTGCTCACGCGCTCGTTCATCTTCCCTGCGATCACGCAGTGCTCGGCGATCGGTTTGCCCGCCACCGTGAGCGCGCCGGCGGCCGCGGTCGTCACCGACGTGAACGACGTGTTCGCATACGCGAGCTTCGCGGCGAGCGCGTCGCAGGTCTGCGCCATCGCGGCCGGTGTCGCGGCGCTCAGGTGCGTGGGCGCGGCGCTGATCGAATCGTCGCCGCCGCAACCGGCGAGCATCGCGGCGGCGGACAGCGGCGCAATACAGAGGAATGCAGATTTCCTGTTCAAGATAACTCCCGTTCGGTTCGTCACGCCGGTGAATCAGAACATGTGCCGCACGCCGACCATCGCGCCGAGCTGCCCCATCCCCGCGCCGGGCGTCGTGCCGGGCCCGCCGCCGCTGACCGAGTAGCGCGCATGCGCGCTGTTCCACAGATACGACGATTGCGCGTAAACGGCCGTGCGCTTGGTCAGCAGATAGGTCGCGCGCAGCGTGGCCATCGTCGCGCGTGTGTCGTGCGCGCTGTTGACGATCCGGTAGCCTTCGCCGTCGACGACGAAATCCGGCTTCACCGCATACGATGCGCCGACGAAGAACAAATCCGAATGCGCACCCGCCGCAGCCGGCGAACCGGTCGACACGCGCCGCCCGATCCAGCCCGCGCCGATCTTCGCGCCGGCCGCCTGCGCATACGCGCTCACGTGCGTGCGCGCGTCCTTGCCGCTGCTGCTGGTGAAGGGAACGGGCGCGACGCCGTCGAAGAAGTTCGCGGCCGCGCCGGTGCCGCCGCGCTGTTCCTCGTACGACGCCGCCGCACCGAAGTACGCGCTGTCGTACTTGAGCATCACCGACCAGTTGCGACACTGCACCGCGTCGCCCGGCACCTGCCCCGCGCACGTGCCCTGCCCCGGCGAGTTGCCGGTGCCCGCGCCGTCGCGGCCGAACGAATACGCGGCGCCGAACGTCACGCCGCGATACGCGCCGACGTAGGTCACCGCGTTGTCGGCGCGGCCATTCGGCACGTACGCGTCGAACGAGCCGAGCCCGTAGATGTCAGGGCCGATGATGTCCGCGCCCTGCAGCGCGAGGTAGGTCATCGTGTACTGGCGCCCGAACGCGAGCGTGCCGAAGCCGCTCTTCAACCCGACGAATGCCTGCCGCCCGAACAACCGGCCGCCCTGGCCGAGATCGCCGCCGCGCACGTTGAAGCCGCTTTCGAGCGTGAACACCGCCTGATAGCCGCCGCCGAGATCCTCGGTGCCGCGCAGCCCCCAGCGCGACGGCAGCTCGCCCGTCACGCCCGGCATCCGCACGACGTGGTCGCCTGCCGCGTTCGCGTGCGACACGTATTCGACGCCCGTATCGATGATCCCGTACAGCGTCACGCTCGACTGCGCATGCGCGACCGGCGCGGCAAATGCGCAGCACGCTCCGGCGGCCAGCAGGCCGTTCCTTGTCTTCGTCTTCATCGTTGCGTCTCCAGACCTTGAGTAAGCGCGCTCTGACGGCGCGCATTGAAAAAACGAACCATCAGTCGCCGGCTTGCGGGCGGCGAATCAGCACGAATGCAGCGAAGGCCGCGACGAGCGTGACGGGAATGCTCGCGCCGATCACGACCGGCGCGCTGCGGCCGGCGGCCAGCAGCGTCGCGGCCGCGAGCGGCCCGACGACGGAACCGAGCCGGCCGACTGCCACCGCCGCGCCGACACCCGTGCCGCGCATCGCGGTCGGGTAGTAGATCGCCGCGAGCGCGTACAGCACCGACTGCCCGCCGACGACGAACATCCCGGCCGCGAACGCGGCGGCCGCGAGCGACGCGAAACCGGGCGCCGCCGCGAGCGCGGCGAGCGACAGCACGATTCCGACGTACATGCCGCCGACCACGCGCGACGCGCGCATCCGGTCGAGTGCCGCACCGATGCCGAGCGCGCCGAGCCCCGCGCCGACGTTGAACGCGATCTGCACGAGGCCGACGTGTGCGCGATCGAGCCCGCGCGAGGCCATCAGCGACGGCAGCCAGTTCAGCAGGAAGTACAGGACGATCAGCGTGCAGAAGTAGCTGACCCACAGCGCGACCGTCGACGTCGTGCGGCCGTCGCCGAACAGCGTACGCGCGACGCTGGATCGCGCGGCCGGCGTGCCGGCGACGTCGAGATACGCACGCGATTCCGGCAGGAACCACACGAGCAGCGGCACGAGCAGCAGCGGCCCCACGCCGCCGACGTAGAAGATGTGCCGCCATTCGGTGTCGCCCGCGAGCAGCACGCCGATCACCGACGCGATCACGCCGCCGAACGGGATCCCGCAGTACATCGTGGCCACCGCGCTGCTGCGCGAGCGCGGCTCGACCGCTTCGGACGACAGCGCGATCAGGTTCGGCATCGCGCCGCCGAGGCCGATGCCGGTCAGCACGCGCACGACGACGAGCATCGCGAACGTCGATACCTGCGCGGTCGCGATCGACAGCAGCCCGAACAGCACGACCGATGCGATCAGCACGCGCTTGCGGCCGATCCGGTCGGCGAGCCGCCCGCCGAGCATCGCGCCCGGCAACAGCCCGAAGGTGCCCGCGCTGAACGCGATGCCCATCTGCGATACGGACAGCCCGAATTCGCGCGCCATGCGCGGCGCGGCGACGCCGACCGACTGCAGGTCGAGCCCTTCGAGAAGTGCGATCGCGAAACACAGCGCGAGCGTGGTCGCGACCGTGGATTTTTCCGCTACGTAGGTGTTCATCGTGTCTCCAGTCCCATGTCTTGTAATCGGTCGACCATGCAACGGCCACCGCGCGCCGTCGCCGGCCAGTGGCGAAGCAGCGCGCGAGGTGTCGTCTGAACGGCCGCCTTTATCAGGCAGCCTGATTCACTGGCCGCAAGCATGCCTGCCGGTGTCGTGGCCGGCCGGTCGTTGTGCGTGCTTGTTGATGCTTACTGCTCGCGCTTACTGCTTACGCGTAAATCACGTCGGGATCGCGCCGCGCCGGGTCGTACAGCGCGTCGATCGTCGCCGCGCGATGCTTCTGCACGGCGGCCTGGTTCAGCGAACCCTTGTCGGTCACTTCGCCGAGGTCGAGCGACGGCGGCGTGTCGATCAGCCGGATGCGCGCGACGAACGTCGAACCGCCGCTCGCCTGCCGGTTCAGCTCGACGAGCCATTGTTCGAACACCGCGCGCACGGCCGGCGCGCGCAGCACGTCGGTCACCGAAGCATCAGCGGCGAGCCCCGCCAACGCGCGGCACGCGTCGACGCGCGGAAACACCAGCAGCCCGATGTCGTCGCGATTGATGCCGGTGACGACCACGTCCTGCACGTACGGCGCGCCGCTCGACACCGCGTTCGCGCGCAATGGCCCGACGCTGACGAAGGTGCCGCTGCTCAGCTTGAAATCCTCGGTCAACCGCCCGTCGAACAGCAGCCCAAGCTCCGGCCGCGCCGGATCGGCAAACACGCCCGCATCACCGCTGCGGTAATAGCCTTCGTCGTCGAACACGTCGCGCGGATCGACGTCCGCGTGCCAGTAGCCGCGCATCACGTTCGGCCCCTTGAAGCGCAATTCGTGCTTGCCGCCGCACGGCACGAGCTTCGCGTCGCAGCCGGGCGCGGGCAGCCCGATATAGCCGGCGCGCATCAGCGGCCCGGTCGTGAACAGGCACGACGGCGAGGCCTCCGTCATCCCGAGGCCGGCCATGATCCGGATCCGCTCGCCGCAATGCGCCTCGGTCACGCGGTCGAGCCGGTCCCACGCGGCCTGCGACAGGCCCGCGCCGCCGAAGAAATACAGCTTCACGCGCGAGAAGAACGTGTCGCGCAGCGCGGCATCGCGTTCGAGCGCGGCCGTCAGTTCTTCCCAGCCTTTCGGCACGTTGAAGTAGATCGTCGGCGCGATCTCGCGCAGGTTGCGCACGGTTTCGTCGAAGCGGCCCGGCATCGGGCGGCCGTCGTCGATATACAGCGTGCCGCCGTTGTACAGCGCGATGCCGAGGTTGTGACTGCCGCCGAACGTGTGATTCCACGGCAGCCAGTCGACCAGCACCGGCGGTTCGCGCGTCAGTTCGGGCATCGTCTGGCGCAGCATCTGCTGGTTGCTGCACAGCATCCGGTGCGTGGTCGGCACGGCCTTCGGCTGCTTCGTCGAGCCGGACGTGAACAGGATCTTCGCGAGGTGATCGGGGCCGATCGCCGCGTGGATCGCGTCGATCGTGCGCGGGGGGGTGGCGAGCAGGCGCGAGAGTGGCACCGCGCGGCCTTTTCCGTCGGCGTCGACACTGGCATCGTCGTCGTGTGCGACGATCAGCGCCGCATCAGCCGGCAACACGGCGTCGAGCGCACGCGCGAACGGCGCGCGCTCGGCGACGAACACCGCGCCCGGCCGCAGCACACCGAGCGTATGACGCAGCTTGCCGTAGTCGGTCGACACCAGCGAATACGCGGGCGAGATCGGCGAGTACGGCACACCGGCCAGCATCGCCGCGAACATCAGCTGCAGATGCTCGAGATCGTTGCCGGACAGCACCGCGAGCGGACGCTCGGCCGACAGCCCGAGATCGACGAGGCCCTGTCCGAGCGCGCGAGCGCGTTCGAGCATCTGCGCGTAGGTGATCTCGATCCAGCGGCCGTCGTCGCCGCGCTTCGCGGCCAGCACGCGATCGGGATGCGCTTGCGCGCCGCGCACGAGGCAGTCGGTCAGGCGCGTCGGGTAGTCGCCGAGCGGTTCGCGCGAACGCAGGTACCACGCGCCGTTTTCCGCGCGACGAATCTCGGCCGCGCCCACGGCGACGGCCGCCGCGCGATAACGCACGCCGCCGGTATCTTGTGCGGCCTCGCCCGGAGGCTTCGCTACATTCATCGTCGCCTCGCTCATATCGGGTAGTGACGCGGCGTGGTCTGCACGGTGATCCAGCGCAGCTCGGTGAATTCGGCGATCGATGCACGGCTGCCGAAGCGGCCGTAGCCGCTTGCCTTCGTGCCGCCGAACGGCATCTGCGCCTCGTCGTGCACGGTCGGGCCGTTGATGTGGCAGATCCCCGATTCGATCCGGCGCGCGACCGCCATCGCGCGCGCGACATCGCGGCTGAACACGCTCGCCGACAGCCCGAACTCGCTGTCGTTCGCGAGCGCGACCGCTTCGTCGTCACTGTCCGCGCGCAGGATCGCGACGACCGGCGCGAACGATTCCTCGCGATACAGCCGCATGTCGCGCGTCACGCCGTCGACGAGCGCCGGCTGCATCGTCGCACCTTCGACGCGACAGCCGAGCGGCAAATTCGCGCCATGCGCCCGGGCATCCTCGACGAGCGCCGCCGCACGCGCGGCGGCCGCCGCGTCGACCATCGTGCCGAGCGGATGGCCGGCCAGCGGATCGCCCGCGACCAGCGTGCGCGCCTTCGCGGCGAGGCGTTCGACGAGCGCGTCTGCAATCGGCCGCGCCGCGATCACGCGCTCGGTCGACATGCAGATCTGCCCCTGGTTGAAGAATGCGCCGAACGCGATCGCGTCGACGGCCGCGTCGAGATCGGCATCGTCCAGCACGAGCACGGGCGCCTTGCCGCCGAGTTCGAGCAGCACCGGTTTCAGGTGCGCCGCCGCATGGCGCGCGATGATGCGCCCGACATGCGTCGAGCCGGTGAAGTTGATGCGCTTGACGTGCGGATGCGCGATCAGCCGCTCGACGAGTTCGGGTGCGTCGGCCGCCGCGTGCGTGATCACGTTGACCACGCCCGCGCCGAGCCCCGCTTCGTCCAGCACCGCGCCGATCAGCGCATGCACGCCGGGGCACGCTTCGGATGCCTTCAGCACGACCGTGTTGCCGCACGCGAGCGGCATCGCGAGCGCGCGCGTGCCGAGGATCACCGGCGCGTTCCACGGCGCGATGCCGAGCACGACGCCGCACGGCACGCGCATCGCGAGCGCGAGATTGCCGGGCACGTCGGACGGAATCACGTCGCCGGCGATCTGCGTCGTCATCGACGCGGCCTCGCGCAGCATGTTCGCCGCAAGCGTCACGTTGAAGCCGATCCAGCCCGGCGTCGCGCCGGTTTCGGCTACGCCGGTCGCGATGAACGCGTCGATGCGCGCGTCCATCAGGTCGGCCGCCTTCAGCAGCAGCCGGCGGCGCTCGGTCGGCGCAAGCGCCGACCAGGCGGGAAACGCGCGGTGTGCGGCGTCGATCGCCGCGTCGGCGTCGGCCACGCCGGCCGCCGGCGCGCGTGACGCCAGCGCGCCCGTCGCGGGGTTGAATCGGTCGAAAGTGCGGCCGTCGCGAGCGTTGCACCACTCGCCGCCGATCAGCATCCGTCTGTCGGTCATGTCGTCTCCTGCCTTGCCTGTCTCTTGCGATTACGCCGACGGTGAAGCCGGCGACTGCGTCCGCGCTTGTATCAGCGCTTGTAAGCCTGCAGGCCCGGCTTGATCGTCTTGTCGTCGAGGAACTGCTTCAGACCCTGCTCGCGGCCGCGCTCCGGGTCACGCAGCTGCGCCTGGTCGAGCTTCGCGTACAGGTAATCCTCGCACTGCTCCCACGTGAGTTCGCGCGCGCGCTTGAAGCCGTGCTTCGCCGCGCGCAGCACGACCGGGTTCTTGTCCATCAGCCGCGCCGCAAGCGCGATCGTCGCGTCACGCAGTTCGGCCAGCGGCACGCTGTTGTTCACGAGGCCCATGTCGGCAGCTTCCACGCCGGTGAACGTGTCGCCGGTCATGATGTAGTGCAGCGCGCGGCGGTGCCCGACCGTGTCGGCCATCGCCTTGCTGACGAGGTTGCCGGGCGGGATGCCCCAGTTGATCTCCGACAGCCCGAACACGGCTTCGTCGGCCGCGATCGCGAGGTCGCACGCGACGAGCGGCGAGAACCCGCCGCCGAAGCACCAGCCGTTCACCATCGCGATCGTCGGCTTGTTGTACATCCGCAGGCGACGCCATTGCCATTCCGATGCGTCGCGGCGCACTTTTTCCTGCAGTGCGTCGGAGCCGCCGTCGATCTCGCGGAAGTACTCCTTCAGATCCATGCCGGCCGTCCACGCGGCGCCCGCGCCGGTCAGCACCAGCACCTTCGCCTCGTCGTCGAACTCGACTGCGTCGAGGACTTCCAGCATCTCCCGGTTCAGCGTCGGGCTCATTGCGTTGCGCTTCTCGGGGCGATTCAACGTCACCCACGCGATGCCAGCCTCCACGTTCACTTCAACGGTCTGCCAGCGGTTGTCGTACTTGCTCATGTCGGTTCCTGTCGTTCGTTCCTGTGCGATTCGGTGCGCAGCATCCCTGCTGCGGACGGCTTCATTTAATATCAGGCTACCTGATATTGCAAGCGGCACGCGCGCCGGTGTAAACCCGGAGCGGAAAGCGGCAGGAGGCGACGGAATCGGGGAACGGTCAGGCGACCGGCAACGCGAACGCGGCCCGCACGGGCCGGCGCGATGAAGGTTCGGAAGGCGGTCAGCCGCGCAGGTTGCGCGAGAACAGTTCGAGCGCGCGCTGCACGTCCGCGGCGGTGTCGGCGGAGACGTCGCCGAGCATGCGCGTCTCGAGCGGGCGCAGGACTGCTTCGCATTCACGCAGCATCGCCGCGCCTTCGTCGGTCAGCGTCAGCAGGATGATGCGGCCGTGCGACGGGTCGGCTTCGCGCGTGACGAAGCCGCGGGCGGCCATCACGCTCATCACTTCGTTCGCCGATTGCGGCGTGATCCACGAGCGCTCGGCCAGTTGCGCGTTCGACGATGCGCCGCGCGCCTCGAGCACCGACAGCGCCGTGTATTGCGCGAGCGTGATGCCAAGCGGGGCGAGCGCGTCGGTCATGTGGCGGCGCAGCAGCCGGTCGAGACCGCCGATCACGTAGGTCAGGCGTTGCTGCACGCGCGCCTTCGGCTTGTCGCCCGTCGCGCGGGCGGCGGGCTTCGTGGCGGTTTTCGCGGCATTCTTCGGATTCGCGGGCTTGGTCGGTGCGGAACTCATGGTGCGGGCGGGATGGAATTGCGGGCCATCTTACCAGTACGTCGGGGCGCGAACGCATAGTCGCGACATCACGTTCAGCGCACCTCCATGTCCTCAGTTACCTCATATCAGTACGAAATTACCGGCCGACATACTAATTTAATTACCAAAAGCCATCGATTCTCATCTTGAAAATGGTTCAGCACTTCACGACGGGGTAAAAGAACAGCTTCATTCCAACCTTCACAGGGCGAAGCGACTTCGACACTGGAACCGACAAGAACCAATATGGGACGGAGGTTTTGTTAATCACCAACCACCCTGAAATAATCGATTAATCCATTGGCGAAATCTATTTATGGCTGACGTAAAAAAGATTCCTTACTATAAACCGCAAAAAGGTTTGCTAGGACCAGAGTTGAAGAAGTACGAGGGCGCACAAGGATGCATCCCGCTTGAGACTCAAAAAACTGTATCAATCGATAGACTAGCTCCAGGCGAAAAACCGCCGCCTCCCCCTCCGCTGCCACCAAAGCCGGTAGTGGAGCCGCCCAAAACTCGGAACCAAGCAGAAACACCGCAGCCAAAGCAACCGCCAAAGACCAAGGAACCACCAAAGCAAGACGAGGCCGAAGTTTGCGAAAATCCCCCGCCTTTTGATTTGCAAGATGTAACTATTGCGATGGACAACTTGGGCTGGAAAGTATCAGCCAAACTCGCACGCGCTTGGTTTGCCAGCTCCGAACACACTTACAATGATAATGCAAAATCAATTCAACCAATAGACAGCAATAGTGTAACCCTTGACTGGACGTTGAAATTTGGAAGCGTTCGGATAAAATATGAAAGACTTCTTTCTGACGACATTTATCGTGACGCCGCCATAGTCGAAGCAAGAACAAAAATTCTGACAAAAATCAACAAGATATTCTCAGATGACAGAGGGGCAGATCTCAACATCAATACGACTCGATTTCTGTCTGATATCCGTCAATTTCATATCGATTGGCAATTTCAGCTTGCTTCGATCAGCAATTGGGACACGCTCGAAAATCTCACACCAACCGACCTGACGGGAGCTCTGGCGAATTTTAATATATACGCAGCCATGGGCAATCTTGAAATTTCCGGTGAAAAATACTTTAGATACGAAAAAACGAACAACTTTTATTGCCTGGATGCCATCGCAAAAATTACGCACGTGTACGTTTACGTGAAAGACAACTACTCATTTAATGGGATTCAATATCTGGGGCATTGGAATAAGCGCGGCGTGATCATCGCGCCGGGGCCTATGATAAGTGGGTCGACGTCTAGCTCACCAAAGCGTGATACTGATGTGGATATCTGGGTAAAAAGCATCAACAAGCCCGTAGACACGAGAAGAAGCTTTTTCGGAAAGTTCAAAGAGCCTGACGTGTTCTATCCGGTCTACAACTCAGACTACAGTCGGTGGCGCACCAAGCATCATATGGGCGGGGACTTTATGATATATTCAAAACCCGTCTATCTGAAGCTGAAGAAACCTATTGAAATAAAACTTGGTGAAATATGCAGATTAACGCCATCAGAATCACTGGGCTAGCCATTCTTGTGTTTTTGCTGACTGGCGCCTCCATTCATATGACCAGGCCCAATTATGGTCGGTGTGATTTTTTTGAAAAAGAACTGAATGGAGGAAAGAAAGAGTTTGGAGGTGTGGAATATTACGCAAAATTGTGTGGCGCGAATATTCGGAATGGGCATGAAGTGAGATTTCAGCTTTTCGATGGGGCTGGAGAATTGCGCGCTCAACGCTATTTTTCATACTACGCAAATTCGGCAACCGAGCGAGAATTGGTAGATGGTGTTGGCGGTATCGTATATTACGATAGCTCAAGCAGTGATGTGATGCAGTTGGTTTCGATTCCGCCTACCAAATGGGACTGGATTCGTGCCCGACTACCTTTATTTTAATTGTGGTGATTGGGTCCAAAAGAAAAGCCCCCGAACCTTCACAAGCCGGGGGCTTTCGTCGTTCTGCGCCACTTCGGGTTGCCAGCCGATAGAACCTGCCGTCCACACGCGCCATTCATCCAGTACGTGTCCCCGCAAACCGCGCCGTCGCCATCCCCGCGTGCCGCGTCTGCGCGACGAACACGCCGCCCGCGTGCGCGTCGCCCGCCAGCGCATCGTCGCTCAGCCCGACACGCGCACTCGTCACGTACAACCGACCTTCACCATCGAGCGCCACACAGCTCGGCTGCGCGGTCGGCACGGCAACGCGATCCGTCTCGCCCCCGTCCGGCCCATAACGCACGACCCGCCGCCCACCCCACTGTGCATTCCACAGGCCGCCGTCGCGATCGACGATCGAGCCGTCCGGATCGCCGTTCGCATCGGTCAGCCGCGCAAACGACCGCACGTTCGCGACATCGCCGCCCGCACGGTAATCGCACACAAAAATCTCGCGCACCAGCGAATCGCAGAAATACATCTTCGTGCCATCCGGCGAGAACCCGATGCTGTTCGCAATCGCGGCCGCAGGCAACGCGAGCCGCTCCAGCGTGAGATCGGCATTGAGCCGGTAGAACCCGCCGACCGCTTTCGGCGGCTCGGCGCCTTCGTCCTTCATCCCGAACACAAACGCGCCGGAGCCGTCGCAGCGCCCGTCGTTCAGCCGCGTCGCCAGCTCGGGCTCGACGTCGACGATCCGCGTGAACGCGCCGCTGCGCAGATTGAAGAACGCGAGATGCGTCGCGAGCCCGACGAGCAGGACGTCCGGGTCGTCGGTCAGCGCGAAGCACGCGAGTCGTTCGGGCATCGCCCACGGGGTAAGGTCCGAACCGTCCGCGCGGCAGCGCCACAGTTGCGCGCCTTCGATGTCCACCCAATACAGCGCGTGCGTCCTGTCGCACCACGTCGCACCTTCGCCGAGCGTGTTGCGGGTGTCCGCCAGCAGCGTCGCCTGCCCGGCCGGATGAATCTGTTGCATGCCGTCTCCCGATATCTGTCGCTTATGCAGGCGGCCGCGCGTTCGCCAGGGATCAGATCTTCATCGCGCGCCGCTGGTTGCGACGATACTGGTCGAACAGCACCGCGAGCAACAGAATTCCGCCGCGTATCAGATATTGGTAAAACGTCGGCACGTTCAGCAGGCTCATCGCGTCCTGGACGGAGCCCATGATCAGCACGCCGACCAGCACGCCGGAGATCGTCGCGACGCCACCCGTCAGCGACACGCCGCCCAGCACGCACGCGGAAATCACGCCGAGCTCGAGCCCGACCGACGTCTTCGGGTCACCCAGGCTCATCCGCGACGCGAGCATCACGCCCGCAAAACCCGTCACGAGCCCCTGCAGCACGAACACGGTGATCTTGATGCGCATCACCGGCAGCCCCGCGAGCAGCGCGGCCTCACCGTTGCCGCCAACTGCGAGCACGTTCTTGCCGAACACCGTCTTGCGCAGCAGGAAGCCGAACACGACGAAGCCGACGATGTTGCTCCAGATCGGATACGAGATGCCGAGGAACGAGCCGCCGCCGAGATCGAAGAAGCGTTCCTCGGAGATCATCACCGCGTCGCCGTTCGACGTGATGAACGCGAGCCCGCGCACGACTTCCATCATCGCGAGCGTGACGATCAGCGAGTTGATCCGCCAGCGCGCGATCAGCACGCCGTTGACGAGCCCGACCGCGCCGCCCGCGAGCACGCCGCCCGCGACGCCGAGCACGACGCTGTGCGTCGCAGTGATCAGCGTCGACGCGACGACGCCCGAGAACGCGACGATCGACGCGACCGACAGGTCGACCTCGCCGAGCGCGAGCACGAACATCATCGTCACCGCGATCGAGCCGATCAGCGTGACCGACAGCAGCAGGCCCTGGATGTTGCGCGGCGTGAGGAAGTCCGGCACGGTCAGCGACAGCGTCGCGAACAGCACGAGAAACACCATCACGATGCCGGAGCGGTTGATCAGCTGCCACACGCCGCCGCGCGCTCGCGCAGGTACGACGGCGGCATCGGGGGACGGGGAAGTGCGTTGGGGTTGCATTGCCTGGCTCATGTCGTTTGCATCCGGTTGATCGTTGCGGGGCGCTAGCGCGGCAGCGCGAGCTTGATCAGCGCGTCGGGCGTCGCCTGCGCCTTCGCGACCTCGCCCGCGATCCGTCCTTGCTTCATCACGATGATCCGGTCCGACACGCCGATCACCTCGGCCAGGTCGCTCGACACGAGGATCACCGTGCGGCCCGCTTCCGCGAGTTCGTAGAACAGGTTGTAGATTTCCGCGCGCGCGCCGACGTCGATGCCGCGCGTCGGCTCGTCCATCAGGAACACGTCGATGCGCTCGGCCAGCCAGCGCGCGAGCACGACCTTCTGCTGGTTGCCGCCGGACAGCGCGCCGATCGGCGTGTCGCCGTCGCGGGTCTTGATCGCGAGCCGCTCGATGTAGCGCTGCGCGAGTTCGCGTTCGCGCCGCCCGTCGAGCAGCACCCGCGCCGGGCTGAAATGCCGGCGCGCGCTGATGTTCAGGTTGTCGGCCACCGACGCGATCGCGACGATGCCCTCCTGCTTGCGGTCTTCCGGGCACAGCGCGAGACCGGCGCGCACCGCGTCGCGCGGGCTCCCGAACGCCACCCGCTTCCCGTTCAGCTCGACGTGCCCCGCGCTCGGGCGCGCGGCACCGTACAGCAGCTTCATCAGCTCCGAGCGGCCCGCGCCGACGAGCCCGAAGAAGCCGACGATCTCGCCGCGCCGCGCGGTGAACGACACGGGCTCGGACAACCCGGGCCCCGCCAGCCCTTTCGCCTCGATCAGCACGTCGCCAGCCGCGCGCGGCCGGTAGCCGTACACGTCCTCGATCGAGCGGCCGACCATGCAGCCGATCAGCCGGTCGCGGTCGAGATCGGTCACGGAATCGAACGTGTCGATGCGGCGGCCGTCGCGGAACACCGTCACGCGGTCGCACAGTTCGTACACTTCCTCCATCCGGTGCGTGACGTAGATGATCGCGCGCCCTTCCGCGCGCAGCGCGCGGATGATCCGGAACAGCTGCGTGGTTTCGCGCGCGGACAGCGAACTCGTCGGCTCGTCGAACGCGATCACGCGCGCGTCGCGCATCAACGCCTTGCCGATCTCGATCATCTGGCGCTGGCCGATCGACAGGTACTTCACCGGAATGCCCGGGTCGATATGCTCGCCGAGCCGCTCCAGCGCATCGAGCGCGCGCGCGGCGAGCGTGCGCTCGTCGACCACGCCGAGCCGGCTCGGCAGTTGCCCGAGCATCAGGTTCTCCGCAACCGTCAGCTCGGGCACCAGATGCAGTTCCTGGTAGATGATCGCGATGCCGGCCTCCAGCGCCGCGCGCGTCGACGCGAAGCGCTGCTCGGTGCCGTTCAGCGTCAGCGTGCCGGCCTGCGGCTGGTTCACGCCGGACAGCACCTTCAGCAGCGTCGACTTCCCCGCGCCGTTCTCGCCCATCAGCCCGTGCACTTCGCCCGCGCGCACCGACAGCGACACGGCGTCGAGCGCGCGCACGCCCGGGAACGTCACCGTGATGCCGTCGAGCGCGAGCAGCGGGCCGCCCGGCGGCGACGCGCCGGCATCGCCGCCGGTGTCGCGATCATTGCCGGATACGGCCGTCATCGTCTGCGTCGTCATCGCGTTCTCGCCTCGTGCGCTCAGATGCCGAGCTCGGCGCGCACGGCCTGCCAGTTCGCACGCGTCATCAGCTTGCCGCTCGTCTGCGTGTCGGCCGGCGGCGTCTTGCCGCCGCGAATCCATTCGACGAGATTCTGCGTGCTGTCCTTGCCGTGGTTCGTCGAGCTGACCGCGATCGTCCCGTAGAAGCCGGTCGGCTCCTTCTTCTGGAATTCGGCGAACGCCTCGCCCGCGCCGTTGATGCCCACGCCGATCACGTCGGCCGCCGGGATATGCAGCTGCTCGGTCGCGCGCACCGCGCCGAGCACGGTTTCCTCGTTCAGCGCGTAGACCACCCACTTCTTCACGTTCGGATGGCGCGCGAGCACCGGCGCGGCCGCGCTGAAGCCGCCTTCGTCGTCGGTCGTCTTCTGCGGCGCGTCGAAGATGTTCTCCTTGCGGAAACCGCTCGCGAGCAGCGCCTGCGTCGCGCCGTCGGTGCGCAGTTTCGCGGTCGGCAGCTCGTAGTTCGTGATCCGCAGCGCGCCGACTTCCTCGGGCTTCCAGCCGCGCCGCTTCATCTCGTCGGCAATGGCCTGGCCGACCTGGTTGCCGATCTTGGTCGCCGACATCCCGAGGTGCGGCACGTTCGGCAGCGGCTTGCCGGTCGAATCGACGAGCTGGTCGTCGACGGTCACGAACTTCATGTTGTAGCGCTTCGCACGCGCGGCGATCGCCGGGCCGAGGCGCACGTCCGGCGCGCAGATCACGAAGCCCTGCGCGCCCTGCGAGCCGAGGTTGTCGATCGCGGCCAGCACCTTCTCGCCGTCGGGCGTGCCGATCTTCACGACCGAGAAATTCTCCTTCTGGCCGAGCGCGGACGCCGCGTTCTGCTCGTTGATGAACCACGCCTGCTCGGGCATCTTCACCAGGAAGCCGATCTTCAGCGGCGCGTCGGCGCGCGCGGCACCCTGCATGCCGAGCGGCGCGATGCACAGTGCGGCCAGCAGCGCGCGCAGGGTATGGCGGCGAATCGTGTGAGTCGTGCGGTTCATGCGGTGTCTCCTTGATATCGGCTTGTGCCGTAATGATTCGTCGTGTGCGATCGCGCCGGGGCGCGCCCGCGTGATCAGCGGCCGAACGCGTCGGCCTGCACGCGCCGGCCGAACAGGAACGCATCGGCGACGAGCCGCAGCGGCCGCACGTCGACGTCGCTTTCGCCACGCGCGATCAGCGCATGGAAGTGCGCATACAGCGCCGGATACTCGCGTTCGGGCCCGAGCTCGACCGGCTCGCCCGCGATCGACAACTGCGCGCCGCCGCGGCTGATCGCGAGCACGCCGTCGGCCGTGTCGACCGCGATCTCCCATTGCTCGACCGGGCCGTGCCGCCAGTCGAATTCCGCGCGCACCGGCACGCCGTCGGTATCCGCGCAATCGAGCTCAGCGGCGATCGGCGTCTGCACGTCGCTCGGCACGATGAGCGTCGCCTCGCGCAGCACGAGCTCGCGCGGCAGGATGCGCGTGACGATCGACAGTGCGTTGATGCCCGGGTCGAACACGCCGAGGCCGCCCGGCTCCCAGATCCATTGCTGCCCCGGATGCCAGCGCCGCACATCCTCCTTCCAGCGCACCTGCACCGCGCGGATCGCGCGCGTCGCAAGCCAGGCGCGGGCGGGCTCCACCGCACTCGCGCAGCGCGAATGCCAGGTCGCGAACAGCGTGAGGCCGCGTTCGCGCGCGAGCGCCTCCAGCACGGCCACTTCGCCGAGCGTCGCGCCCGGCGGCTTCTCGAGCATCACGTGCTTGCCGGCTTCGAGCGCGGCGCGCGCCTGCGCATAGCGCACCTGCGGCGGCGCGCACAGCGACACGGCGTCGAGCTCGCGCTCGGCGGCCAGCAGCGCGCGCAGGTCGCGATAGTTGCGCACGCCGGCGACTTCCGCGTGACGGCTCGCGCACGCGGTCAGCTTGAAACCCGGTTCGGCGTCGATCGCCGGCAGATGCTGGTCGCGCGCAATCTTGCCGATGCCGACGACCCCCAGCGAAACCTGATCACTCATCGTGCATGCCTCCTTCGCGAATCGTTCGGTGACCGTTCAGTGCGCCCAGCGCAGCACGAGCGGGTCGAGCCGGCGCGCGATCGCGAGCAGTTCCGCGCGCGTGTCCGGATGCAGTTCCGGCATCGGGTGCCGCGGCCGCTCGCACGCGATCACGCCGCCTGCGCGCATCAGCGCCTTCGCGGTGAGGATCCCGGACTGGCGGTTCTCGTGGTTGATCAGCGGCAGCCAGGCCTGGTAGCGCGTGTAGGCGTCGTCATGCCTGCCGTCGCGCCACGCTTCGAGGATCGGCCGGATGCCGTCCGGAAACCCACCGCCCGTCATCGCGCCGGTCGCGCCCGCATGCAGGTCGGCGAGCAGCGTGATCGCCTCCTCGCCGTCCCACGGCCCCTCGATCGCATCGCCGCCGAGCCGGATCAGCTCGCGCAGCTTGTTCGCGGCGCCCGGCGTCTCGATCTTGAAGTACGCGACCTGCTCGATCTCGCGCGCCATCCGCGCGAGGAACGGAGCCGACAGCGCGGTGCCGCTCGCGGGCGCGTCCTGGACCATGATCGGAATCGCGATCGCGTCGGACACGCGCGCATAGAACTCGAAGATCTGCGCTTCGGGCACGCGGAACGTCGCGCCGTGGTACGGCGGCATCGCCATCACCATCGCTGCGCCGAGCTGCTGCGCGCGCAGGCTGCGCGCCGCGCACACCTGCGTGCTGTAATGCGACGTCGTGACGATCACCGGCACGCGGCCCGCGACGTGCTCGAGGATCGTGCGCGTGAGCACGTCGCGCTCGTCGTCGGTAATCGCGAACTGCTCGGAGAAGTTTGCGAGGATGCACAGCCCGTCCGAGCCAGCGTCGATCATGAAATCGACCGCGCGCTTCTGGCTCGCGAGGTCGAGTTCACCCGTATCGGTAAACGTCGTCGGAACGACGGGGAAGATGCCACGATAGCGCGGCGTGCTGCTCGATGTCATGGTTCGCGTCCTGCTTCGGCCTCGGTGACGACCGGCCGTCATGCGTTTACGGTTTCACGTTGCGCGGGCCGGGAAAGCCCGCAACCGGCTGCCGCGCAGCCGCTCAATGCGAATGGCTCGGCACTTCCGCGCCGCGCGTGCCGACCAGGAAGTCGAGGTCGCACCCCTCGTCGGCCTGCAGCACGTGATCGATGTACAGCCGCGCGTAGCCGCCCTTGCCGAGCTGGCCGGCCACGCCCGGCGCCGCGGTCGGATCGACGTCCGACAGGCGGCGCTGCAGCTCGTCATCCGTAATGTCGAGATGCAGCGTGCCGGCCTCGCAGTCGAGCTCGATCCAGTCGCCGTTGCGCACGGCCGCGAGCGGCCCGCCGGCGGCGGCTTCCGGCGCGACGTGCAGCACGACCGTGCCGTACGCGGTGCCGCTCATCCGCGCGTCGGAAATCCGCACCATGTCCTTCACGCCCTGACGCAGCAGCTTCGGCGGCAACCCCATGTTGCCGACCTCGGCCATCCCCGGATAACCGCGCGGCCCGCAGTTCTTCAGCACCATCACCGAGCTTGCGTCGATGTCGAGCGCCTCGTCGTTGATCGTCGCCTTGTAGTGGTCGAGGTTCTCGAACACGACCGCGCGGCCGCGATGCTTGAGCAGCTCGGGGCTCGCCGCCGACGGCTTCAGCACCGCGCCGCGCGGCGCGAGATTGCCGCGCAGGATGCGGATGCCGCCGTCCGCGATCAGCGGCCGGTCGAGCGGGCGAATCACTTCGTCGTCGTAGTTCGGCGCTTCGCGCACGTTGTCCCACAGCGACTTGCCGTTCACCGTCAGCGCATCCGGGTTCGGCAGCAGCCCGCCCTCGCCGAGCCGGCGCAGCACCGCCGGCAGCCCGCCCGCGTAATAGAACTCTTCCATCAGGAAGCGCCCCGACGGCATCAGGTCGACGATCGTCGGCGTGTCGCGGCCGATGCGCATCCAGTCTTCCAGTTCGAGCGGCACGCCGATGCGGCCCGCGATCGCCTTCAGGTGGATCACCGCGTTGGTCGAGCCGCCGATCGCCGCGTTCGCGCGGATCGCGTTTTCGAACGCCGCGCGCGTGAGGATCTTCGACAGCACGAGCCCTTCGAGCGCCATCTCGACGATGCGGATGCCGGACATGTGCGCGAGCACGTAGCGGCGCGAATCGACGGCCGGAATCGCCGCGTTGTGCGGCAGCGCGACGCCGAGCGCCTCGGCCATGCACGCCATCGTCGACGCGGTGCCCATCGTGTTGCAGGTGCCGGCCGAACGCGACATCCCGGCCTCCGCCGACAGGAAGTGATGAACGTCGATCTCGCCGGCCTTCAGCGCTTCGTGCAGTTGCCACACGGCGGTGCCGGAGCCGATGTTCTTGCCCTCCAGCTTGCCGTTCAGCATCGGCCCGCCCGACACGACGATCGCCGGCACGTCGCAGCTCGCCGCGCCCATCAGCAGCGCGGGCGTCGTCTTGTCACAACCGGCGAGCAGCACGACCGCGTCGATCGGGTTTCCGCGGATCGCCTCCTCGACGTCCATCGACGCGAGGTTGCGCGTGAGCATCGCCGACGGGCGCAGGTTCGATTCGCCGTTCGAGAACACCGGGAACTCGACCGGGAAGCCGCCCGCCTCGGAGATTCCGCGCTTCACGTGCTCGGCGAGCTTGCGGAAGTGCGCGTTGCACGGCGTCAGTTCGGACCACGTATTGCAGATGCCGATGATCGGCCGGCCGTCGAACTCGTGATCGGGAATGCCCTGGTTCTTCATCCAGCTCCGGTACATGAAGCCGTTCTTGTCGTTCGTGCCGAACCATTGGGTGGAGCGCAGCCTGGGTTTCGTTGCCGACATCGTCAGTCCTGTGGTGACGGGATACCGGCGCAGTCTAGGCAGAATTTTGATAACTGGCTAATGACGTTTTTGGCGATTACGATATCGATTCCGATATCGATATAAACCCGTACGATGCCCGAAGCCAGCCCGTGGGGAAACCGTGGCCGCCTGAAGACGCGCCAGCTTCTGCTGGTCGTCGCGCTCGCCGACGAAGGCAGCATTCACCGCGCGGCGGCCGCGCTGAACATGACGCAGCCGGCCGCGTCGAAGCTGCTGCGCGAACTCGAGGAATCGATCGGCGCGGTGCTGTTCGAGCGCCTGCCGCGCGGGATGCGGCCGACGCTCTACGGCGACGCGCTGATCCGCCATGCGCGCGCGGCGCTCGGCAGCCTCGACCAGGCGCACGAGGAGCTGGCCGCGCTGAAGGCCGGCCATCTCGGGCACGTGGCGGTGGGGGCGATCACGTCACCGGGCCTGCGGCTCGTGCCGCCGGCCGTCGCCGCGGTGAAGGGCACGCATGCCGGCTTGCACGTGTCGGTCGAGATCGACACCAGCAACGTGCTGCTCGAACATCTCGCGCAGGAAAAAATCGACATCGTGATCGGCCGGCTCTCCGCCGAACACGACAAGCTGCGGCTGCGCTACGAGCCGCTGACCGGCGAGTCGGTCGCCGCGGTCGTGCGGCCCGGCCATCCGCTGCTCGCGCAGGCGCCGCTGTCGCTCGCGGACGTGCAGCGCGCCGCGTGGGTCGTACCGCCGGCCGGCAGCGTGCTGCGCCACCGCTTCGATCTCGTGTTCCAGCGCGCGAGCCTCGCGCCGCCGGCGAATCTCGTCGAGACGTCCGCGCTGCTGTTCATCACGCAGCTGCTCGAACAGAGCGACATGATCGCGGTGCTGGCCGAGGACGTCGCGCGTTACTACGCGCGGCACGGGATCGTCACGGTGCTGCCGCTGGAGATGGATTGCCGGATGGACGATTTCGGGATCATCACGCGCACCGACCGGCTGCATTCGCCGGCCGTCGCGATGATGGCCGATGCGATTCGCGCGGCGGCGCGGGAGGTGTATGGCGTCGCGCTGTGACGCTGACGCCGACGCTGAGTTCGCGACGTCGTGGCCGCTGCCGTTCCCGGATCGCCCAGCACGCATGCGCATCGAGTGACGCGCATGCTGCCGCCATGACGCGTTACACCCAGGGCTGCACGAGCCCTTCGGTCTGCAATGCCCGCTGGACCGACGGACGCGCGAGCACCCGCTGCAGATAGCCGCCGAGTACCGGACGCTGCCGCGCCGGCTCGGCAAAGCCGCGCGTCCAGCGGCACAGCATCAGCGCATACGGATCGAGCACCGTGTAGTGCGCACCGAGCAGCCACGGGCCGCCGCTCGTCTCCAGCTGGCGGTCGAGCTGAGCCAGCAACGCCGCGATTCTCGCCTCCGCGTGTGCCTTCACCTGCGCGGCGCCGGCCGCATTGCCCACATCGACCCAGCGCTCCGGATAGAAATACGCGATCAGTGTCGCCTGCAGCGTGTTGGTGAGCCACATGAGCCATTTGTAGAACTGCGCGCGTTCCGGCGTGCCGAGTGCGGGTGCAAGCCGCTGCTCGGGATGCGTATCGGCGAGATGCAGGCAAATGGCGGCGGCTTCGTACAGCACCAGGTCGCCGTCGATCAGCACCGGGATGAGCCCGTTCGGATTGAGCGCGAGGTAGTCCGGCGACTTGTGCTGGTCGTGCGTGCGGTCGACGAATTCAAGTTCGAACGGCTTGCCGATTTCTTCCAGCACGATGTGCGGCGCCATGCTGGCATTGCTGGGGTAGTAGAAGAGCTTCATCGTCGATTTCACTCAGGCGGGTGTCGGCGTCACGCGGCGGCGAACTCGATCACCGGTTCGCAGCGGATCGGGAAGTTGACCGAGTTCGCGATATAGCACTTCGCGTGCGCGTCATGATGCAGATGTGCTGCCCGTTCGCGATCGTCGCCGGCCTGGATCGTCACATGCGGGCGCAGCACGATTTCCGTGAAGCGGCCTTCATCGGCACTGTCGACCATCGTGCCTTCCGCGTTGTCGACATACGCAAGCACGCGAATACCCGCTTCCGAGCACAAATGCAGGTACCAGAGCTTGTGGCACGCCGATGCCGACGCCAGCAACAGGTCTTCCGGATTCCAGCGCGACGCATCGCCGCGAAACGCTGCGTCCGACGAACCGGGAATATCCGGCTTGGAACCGGCCCGGATCAGATGATCCCGCCCGTACTCGCGATACCCCGACGTGCCGGTGCCACGATTGCCTGTCCATTCCACTGCGACGCGATACTTGTGTTCGCCAGATGCCATCTCGCTCTCCATTGATGTGGGTTGCTTCGGCCGGGCCGGATGTCGCTTTGCGAAGCCCGCCTGCGCTCGCCATTTTGGCACTGGATTCCCGTTTGGTATACCATTATTCCAAATTGACGGAACATGCAGGCATGGAAGCCAAACTCGATTCCACGGCGGACGCGGTCGCCGCCTCGTTGCGGGACATGATCATCAACGGCGAGCTGGAAGCCGGCGAGCGGCTCGTCGAGCGCGACCTGGCCGACCGGTTCGGCATCAGCCGGATTCCGATGCGCGAGGCGATCCAGCGCCTGGAGCGCGAAGGCTTGCTGGACATCTTCAGGAATCGCGGCGCGGTCGTGCGCATGCTGAGTGCGTCGGACGTGCAGGAAATCTACGACCTGCGCACGCTGCTCGAAGGCGACGCGATCTACCGGAGCGTGAAGCGGCTCGACGACGAGACGCTTGCGCGCGCCGAACTCGTCCATCGTTTGCTTGGCGATGCGGCCGTGCCGCGCCGGCAGGGCGAACTGAACCGCGAATTCCACTCCCTGCTGTATTCATGCTGCGGCAACGCGCGGCAGTTGAAGACGATCGCGGAGCTGCGCAGCCAGGTTGAACGGTACGAGCGCCTGCAGGCCACGCTGCTCGCGGATACGCCGTCGTTCCAGGTCGAGCACGAGGAGATCCTGCAGGCCTGCCGCGAACGCAATGCGCGTGCGGCGCGCTCGATGACGGTCGCGCATCTGGAGTCGGCTAGAAGCATCGTGATGCAGCTCGTCGAAGGCGGGTGAGGACGGCGGTGCGTTTGCCGCTCGCCGTGTGCCGTTTGCCAAGGCGGGCGCCACCCGACACCGGGTCGCAACGATCACGACAGTGACCTCAACCTACTCGCCGCCGCCACGCATCAAACCGAAGGTGTCGCGCCCCCGCCCGCCACACGCCCGGTCGTACCCCGCACCACCAGCCTCGGTAGCGACGCGGTCCGCACGCGCGATACCGCATCGCTGTCACCACCCGCCTCGCGCAGCGCATTGAGCAGTTCGACCGCGAGTCCGGCGGCCTCGGCGGTCGGGATCGCGACGGTCGTCAGCGTGGGCCGCGTGTCGCTCGCCAGGTGAATGTCGGTGATCCCGACGATCGACAGGTCATCGGGCACACGCCGGCCGCGATCGGCCGCCGCATGCATCGCGCCGATCGCCGGCAGGTCGTTGGTCGCGACCAGCGCGGTCAACCGTGGGTGCGCATCGAGCAACCACCCCGCCGCGCGCACGCCGCCTTCGATCGAATCGGGCTCGGCCGCGACGATCGACGCATCGAGCCCCGCTTCGCGCATCACGTCGACGAAGCCGTCGTAGCGCGCCGCCTGCACGCCGCTCGCCGACCCGCCGACGATCACGCCGATGCGCTCGTGGCCCAGTTCGAGCAAGTGCCGCGTCGCGATCCGCCCCGCCTCGCGGAAATCGATCGCGACGCACGGCAATCCATCGGGCGGCGCCTCCGGCCGCTCCCACAGGCACAGCACGACCGGCACGCCGCGTGCCGCCACGTCGCGCAGATCCGGCAGATGCAGGTTCGCATTGGTCACGAGAATGCCTTCGGAGACCGTGCCGGCGATCTGGTCGAGATACGCACGCCCCTGCAACGGATCTTCGTTCGTGTTGCAGACGATCAGGAACTGCCCGTTGCGCCGCACCGCGCGCTCGACCGCCAGCGCGAACTCCGGATAGAACGGGTTCGCGATGCTCGACACCATCAGCGCGACCGTCGGCGCGCGCCCTTCCGCCAGCGCCCGCGCGGCGAGATGCGGGCGATACCCGAGCGCCGCCACGGCCTCCAGCACCCGCGCCCGCGTCGCCTCGCCCACCCGGCCGCGGTCGCGCAGCACGTTCGACACGGTCGCGGCCGTCACGCCGGCGCGGCGCGCCACTTCATCCAGGGTTGCCATTTCTTGCTCACTATATGAGACGTCTATCCAGTATTTGCTTCGCTTACCGAAGCGGCGCACTATCGCCGCACACCCTGCCGCCCGACCGACGGGCGCGACTCGGCCGCGATCGCATCGCCTCTTTTTTTGATCGCGATGATTAAGCGCTTAATCATTGATGAAAGCGCATTAGAACATGGAGCGGAGACAATGGCGAGCATCTCGATGCGGCGCGTGCAGAAAGCCTATGGCGATCACGCGCCGGTCATTCGCGACGTCGATCTGGAGATCGGCGCGCACGAGTTCTGCGTGTTCCTCGGGCCGTCCGGATGCGGCAAGTCGACGTTGCTGCGGATGATCGCCGGGCTCGAGGATCTGAGCGCGGGCGAGCTGTCGATCGACGGCCGCCGCGTCGACGACGTGCCGGCCGCCGAACGCGGCGTCGCGATGGTGTTCCAGAGCTACGCGCTGTTTCCGCACATGACGGTCTACGAGAACATGGCGTTCGGGCTGAAGCTCGCGCGCGTGCCGAAGGCCGAGATCGACCGGAAGGTGCGCGATGCCGCGCGCATCCTGCAGCTCGACACGCTGCTCGATCGCAAGCCGAAGGCGCTGTCGGGCGGACAACGGCAGCGCGTCGCGATCGGTCGCGCGATCGTGCGCGAACCCGGCGTGTTCCTGTTCGACGAACCGCTGTCGAATCTCGACGCCGCGCTGCGCGGCCAGACCCGCATTGAGATCGCGAAGCTGCACCGGCAGTTCGAACGCGCGAGCGTCGTCTACGTGACGCACGACCAGACCGAAGCGATGACGCTCGCCGACAAGATCGTGCTGCTGCACGCCGGCGCCGATACCGCGCAGCACGGCAGCATCGCGCAGGTCGGTGCGCCGCTCGACCTCTACCACCACCCGGCGAGCCGCTTCGTCGCGGGCTTCATCGGTTCGCCGCGCATGAACTTCCTGCCGGCCGTCGTGACCGCCTGCGACGCGCATCGCACGACCGTCACGCTCACGCCGTCCGGCGAAACCTTCGTACTGCCACGTGACGGCTCGGCGCTCGGTGCGGGCGCCACCGTGACGCTCGGCATTCGCCCCGAACACCTGACGCTCGGCGCCGCACACGACACGACGGCGCTCGCGCGCGACGTCGCGCTCGTCGAACGCCTCGGCGAACAGACCTACGTGCATCTCGACCAGCCCGGCGGCCACTCGATCATCGCGAAGGTGCCCGGCGACGCGCAGGTGCGCAACGGCGAACGCGTGCGTGTGCATGCGCCGGCCGCGGCCTGCCATCTCTTCACCGAAGACGGCCGCGCGGTGCCCGCGTGCGCCGACGTCCACGTTCACCATTACGCATAAGGATCGGGCATGCGCCTCGGAGTCTGTTACTACCCGGAACACTGGCCGGAAACGATGTGGGCCGACGATGCCCGCCGGATGAAAGCGCTCGGCATCGAGCAAGTGCGGATCGCCGAATTCGCGTGGAGCCGCATCGAGCCTTCGCCGGGCGAATACGACTGGGGCTGGCTCGATCGCGCGGTCGACGTGCTCGGCGCGGCCGGCCTCGAGATCGTGATGTGCACGCCGACCGCGACGCCGCCGAAATGGCTGGTCGATCGCCACCCCGACATCCTCGCGATCGGCGCGGACGGCCGGCCGCGCGCGTTCGGCTCGCGCCGCCACTACGACTTCTCGTCGCCGACCTATCTCGAAGCGTCGCGCCAGATCTGCACGGCCGTCGCCGACCGCTACGGCCGCCACCCGGCCGTGCGCTACTGGCAGACCGACAACGAGCTGGGCTGCCACCAGACCGTCGTCAGCTACTCGCCGGCCGCGCTCGTGCGTTTCCGTGCGTGGCTGAAAGCGCGCTACGGCACGATCGACGCGCTGAACCGCGCGTGGGGCACCGTGTTCTGGAGCATGGAGTATCGCCATTTCGACGAGGTCGACGCACCGGTCGGCACCGTGACCGAGGCCCACCCGTCGCATCGCCTCGACTACCGGCGCTTCGCGTCGGACGAAGTCGCGCGCTATCACCGGATGCAGGTCGACGTGATCCGCGCGCATTCGCCGGGCCGCCGCGTCGCGCACAACTTCATGCAGCTGTTCACCGAGTTTGATCACTACGAAGTCGCGCGCGACCTCGACATCGCGACCTGGGACAGCTATCCGCTCGGCGCGCTCGAGGAGCAATGGTTCGCGCCCGACGTGAAGGCGCGTTGGCTGCGCACCGGGCATCCCGACTTCGCGTCGTTCAATCACGACCTCTATCGCGGCATGTCGAAGCTGCCGTTCTGGGTGATGGAGCAGCAGCCCGGGCCCGTGAACTGGGCGCAGTGGAACCCCGCGCCGCTGCCGGGCATGGTGCGCCTGTGGAGCTGGGAAGCATTCGCGCACGGCGCCGGCTGCGTGTCGTACTTCCGCTGGCGGCAGGCGCCGTTCGCGCAGGAGCAGATGCATGCGGGCCTGCATACCCCCGATGACAAGCTCGACGAAGGCGGCCGCGAGGCGCAGCGCGTCGCGCACGAGATAGCGACTGTGCACGACGCCGGCGCGGATGCGGACGGCGCCGTACGCGCCCCCGTCGCGCTGGTCTTCGATTACGAAGCGAAGTGGCTGTTCGAAGTGCAGCCGCAGGGCGCCGATTTCCATTACCCGCGCTTCGCGTTCGAGTACTACTCGGCGCTGCGCTCGCTCGGCCTCGACGTCGACATCGTTTCCGCGCACGCACCGCTCGACGGCTACCGCCTCGTCGTCGTGCCGCCGCTGCCGGTCGTGCCGAACGATTTCGCCGCGCGGCTCGCCGCCTCCGGCGCGCATGTCGTGCTCGGCCCGCGCACCGGTTCGAAGACCGTCGACCTGCAGATCCCGCCGACGCTGCCGCCCGGCCCGCTGGCGTCGATCCTGCCGGTGCGCGTGTGGCGCGTCGAATCGCTGCGGCCGAACATGACCGAGCGGATCGACGGCACGCTGCGCGACGGCACGCCGCTCGCAGGCAACGCACGCCACTGGCGCGACTTCGTCGAGCTGCACGACGATACGCATAGCGTCGTGCGTGCACGCTTCGCCGACGGCCACCCGGCGTGGGTATCGCACGGCACGCTGCACTACTGGGCCGCGCTGTTCGACGACGCGACCACCACCCGGCTGTTCGCCGATGTCACGGCCGAAGCCGGCCTCGCGCCCGCGCCGCTCGGCGACGGCATACGCGTGAGCCGGCGCGGCGGCCTGACCTACGTTTTCAACTATGGCGACGCGCCGCACACGATCGACGCGGTGCCGCCGTCCGCGTTCGTGCTCGGCGCCGCGCAAGTCGGGCCGCAAGACGTGGCCGTGTATCGAAGCCGTTCGTAGCAACCGCGACCGGCGCCACGACGCGCCGGTCACGCACAACGACACCCAGGACTGGAGACACGCATGACCCATCGCCCCCTTCGCACCGCCGCCCGGCTCGCCACGGCCGCCGCTGTCGCATTGGCATCGCTCGGCATGACGGCGCCCGCCGATGCCGGCACGCTGACGATCAACATCGCGTTCAAGGGCGCCAGCCAGCGCGCGGTCTGGCAGTCGACGCTCGACGCGTTCCGCAAGGCGCATCCCGACATCGACGTGAAGGCGACCTTCGTCGACGAGGAAGCGTACAAGGTGCAGCTCCCCGCCTGGCTCACGACCGTCGCACCGGACGTCGTGAACTGGCACGCCGGCGAACGGATGGCGTACTACGCGAAGCGCGGGCTGTTCGAGGACCTGAGCGGCGACTGGACGAAGAACGGCTGGGGCACGATGTACGCGTCGACGCGCGACGCATCCTCGTACAACGGCAAGCAGTACGCGGCGCCGACCGTCTACTACTCGTGGGGGCTGTTCTACCGCAAGGACCTGTTCCACAAGGTCGGCATCGCCGACGAGCCGAAGACGTGGGACCAGTTTCTCGACGCGTGCAAGAAGCTGAAAGCGGCCGGCATCACGCCGATCGCGGTCGGCGGCCGCGACGCATGGACGCTCGCCGGCTGGTTCGACTATCTCGACCTGCGCGTGAACGGCAACGTGTTCCACCAGCAGCTGATGGCCGGCGACGTGCCGTACACCGACCCGCGCGTGAAGAAGGTCTACACGACGTGGAAATCGCTGATCGACGCGGGCTACTTCATCGACAACGCGCTGTCCTACGATCTCGACGGCGCGCAGCCGTTCCTGTTCCAGGGCAAGGCCGCGATGATGCTGATGGGCACCTTCATCGCGGCGGGCTTTCCACCGAACGTGAAGCAGGAAATGGGCTACTACCGCTTCCCGATCATCGACCCGAAGGTGCCGACCGCCGAGGACGGCCCGGTCGAATCGCTGCACATCCCGACGAAGGCGAAGAACAAGGCCGACGCGCACACGTTCCTCGCGTTCGTCGAAACGCCCGAGATGGGCGCGAAGCTCGCGGAAGGGCTCGGCTCGCTGTCGGCCAACAGCAAGTCGCCGGAGCCGGCCGATCCGATCTCGCGTATCGGCTTCCGGATCCTTGCCGATACGAAGGGCGGCGTCGCGCAGTTCTACGACCGCGACATGACGAAGGAAATGGCCGACGAGGGGATGAAGGGCATGCAGCAGTTCGTCGCGAATCCCGCGCAGCTCGATACGGTGCTCGCGCAACTCGAACAGACCCGCAAGCGCATCTACAAGAAGTGACCGTGTGACCCAACCGGCGGCCTCGTGCCGCCGTGCCCGTTCAGGAGGCTTGCCGTGTCCAGTCCGATCACGTCCCCCCCGCCCGCCGGCGCGGGCGCCGCGCCGCCGCCGCGCGGCGCATCCGCCGCCACCGCGATGCCCGCACGTCGCCCGTCACCTGCCGTGCGGCGCCAACAGCGCGCTGCATGGCTCTTTCTCGCGCCGGCCTGCGCGATGGTGGCCGTCTATGTGATCTGGCCGATCCTGTCGACGCTGTGGCTGAGCCTGTACAACTGGGACGGGATGACCGAGCGCACCTTCGTCGGGCTCGCGAACTACGCGGAGCTGCTGCATGCGCCGACGTTCTACACCGCGCTGCGCAACAACGTGATCTGGCTCGCGCTCTTCATGCTCGCGCCGCCGCTCGGCCTCGCGCTCGCGTTGTACCTGAACCAGGCGGTGGCCGGCATCCGGCTCGTGAAGTCGCTGTTCTTCGCGCCGTTCGTGCTGTCCGGCGTGGTCGTCGGGCTGATCTTCTCGTGGTTCTACGATCCGACGTTCGGGCTGCTCGCGCTGATCGCCGGGCACGGCATCCCGGTGCTCGGCGACGCGCGCTACGCGACGTTCGGCATCGTGTTCGCCGCGCTGTGGCCGCAGACCGCGTACTGCATGATCCTGTACCTCACCGGCCTCACGTCGCTCAACCCGGAACAGATCGAAGCCGCCCGGATGGAAGGCGCGCGCGGCTTCGCGCTGCTGTGGCACGTCGTGCTGCCGCAACTGCGGCCGACCACCTTCATGGCGATCGTCGTCACGGTGATCGGCGCGCTGCGCAGCTTCGACCTGATCTCGGTGATGACGAGCGGCGGCCCGTTCGAGAGCTCGACCGTGCTCGCGTATTACATGTACGACCAGGCGATCAAGTACTACCGGCTCGGCTATTCCGCGTCGATTGCGGTCGTGCTGTTCGCGATCATGCTCGTCTACATCGTGTTCCAGTTGCGCCGCCTGCTGCGCAACGAGCAATAACCTGACCGGTGGCCATCATGTTTCCGACTCCCGTTGCCCAATGGAAGCCTGTCTCGCGCAGGCTGTACAAGTTGTCGCTGCCGGTTGCGCTGCTGATCTGGCTGCTGCCGATGATCGCCGTGTTCGTCACGTCGGTGCGCTCGACCGAGGAACTGGTCGAAGGCCACTACTGGGGCTGGCCACGGCACTTCTCGATGATCGAGAACTATCGCGACGCGCTGACGACGTCGCCGATGCTGCATTACTTCTGGAACAGCGTGCAGATTACGGTGCCTTCCGTTGTCGGGTCGATTGCGCTCGCAGCGATGGCGGGCTTTGCGCTGGCGACTTACAAGTTTCGCGGGAGTACGGCGCTGTTTGGGACGTTCGTCGCCGGTAACTTCGTGCCGGTGCAGGTGTTGATGATTCCGGTGCGGGATCTGTCGCTCAGGCTCGGTGTGTTTAATACGGTCGAGGCGCTGATTCTTTTTCATGTCGCGTTCCAGACCGGGTTCTGTACGCTGTTTCTGCGCAACTTCATCAAGCAGTTGCCGTTCGAGTTGATCGAAGCGGCAAGGATCGAAGGCGCGGGGGAATGGACGGTGTTTTACCGGATCGTGCTGCCGTTGATCCGGCCCGCGTTGGCCGCGCTGGCGATTCTCGTTTTTACGTTCGTGTGGAATGACTACTTCTGGGCGCTGTGTCTCACGCAAGGGGATGAGGCCGCGCCGATTACCGCTGGCGTTGCCGCGTTGAAGGGGCAGTGGACGACGTCGTGGAATCTTGTATCAGCCGGGTCGATTCTGGCGGCGCTGCCGTCTGTCGCGATGTTCTTCGCGATGCAGAAGCATTTTGTGGCGGGGCTGACGTTTGGTGCGACCAAAGGCTGAACGCGCGGCCACGCTTATTCGTATCTCCCCCTCCGCATCGTGAGGTTGCCCGCTTCGGCGGGCTTTTTTTTTGAGCTGTCGTAGAGCGGCGAAGCACGATACACGATGGCCGCCTTCGGCAGGTTCGAAGTGTTCGACACGGTGGCTTCGATCGTCGACAATCCCGGGGCGCGGGCCAACAACCCTGTTCGACACACCTGACGACACAACGTACAACGGACACGAGCCACCTATGCTGATTTGGGCGCCGACACGAAAATCCCTTGATGATCGAGGCGAAAGCGACGGCACGACCGTGAAAGTCGCGATCGAACAACTCGACGACGACGTCTTTCTACTGATGCGGTACGAATCCCTGGACGCGCCATTTCCGACGTCGGATCATTTATTTCTTTCACTCGACGAGATATACGACGAATGCGAGGAAGTCTATGGCATCGGCCGCGCGGACTGGCTTCAGCTGTGACCGCTTCCTGACCATTGCACGCGGTCGCAGGACGGCCCCAAACGGTCGTTCGACGCCATCATCGAAATCGTCGACAATCGACCGAGGTCTTGTCACGATAGCGGCAGACATCCAACACTCGGGTTCGCAGGCGCAATGGCAAAACCTATCTTGGTCGTATTGCTGAAAAATCCATTTCCGGAAGCTTTTCGTTTTGTCGAGACGTTGGTCCAACCTCTCGGATTTCTGCTTGCCAATCCTGATAGCGGTCAGATAACTCATTGGACCGATGAGGGTCGGCAGATGGCAGTATCCCGCGCCAAGATCGTCGATGAAGGAGCGACAGGTGGAATAAAGAACGTTCAGTTTTGGCAGCCCGACGGCGATGATCTATTTGTGTCCTGGATCGATGCGGTGCCGGGATGGGAGTTTTCCTTTCATCTCAACGGTGTCACGCCAGAATTGAAGATCGCGTTGGCGATCGCACTGTCTAGTGCGGTCCTGGTTGATTTGAAGCTGCAATACGTCGACGAGAGTGCCTTGAGGATCGATTTCGAATGACATTCCGGTCGCGAGTCCAAGCCAGATCCTCTGGTTGGATCCAGCGACCGCTTCAAGAACATTCGAGTTGCTGTTCAGGGTTGCGGATTCAACCCGTCGATCCGCACCCCTTGAGCCGCAGCAATGCGTCAACCGACCCAATATTCTTCTCATGCGCCACGAGCATCTGCGTGAGCGCATGGTGCATATCCGGCTGCGCAAGCGTCGGCAGTAATGCCTGCAACTTCCGCACGACCCAGCGCTGCCCACGATTCAAAAACGCCAGCCGCTCGGCCAAGTCATCGATCCCCATCGCCTTCTCATAGAACGCCCCGGTAGCATGCGTCGGCGTCGCATCGAGCGACCGAATCGCGTCGACCAGCACCGCACACCAGTGCGCCTCATCCTGCCGAATACTCGCCACGAGCCGATGAAGTTCGGGATCGTCGATTTCCACCACGGTCTCCGACGCAACCCGCGCACCTGCGCGCTCGGCTTCCAGCAGCTCATTCAGCAACGTGAGCAACGCGTCGCGCTGCGCATCAGCGAATTCTTCGGCTGCTTTGGCGGGACGGGCGTCGTGCCCGTCGTCGTGGGTCCGGTTCGACATGCGATGTCCTCCGTTCAGGAAGCGTGGCGCACCGGTTCGCCCGGCGTGATTCCGTCAGGCACTGCGCTCACGACAGCGTCCACGCATCACGATAGACAACAGCGAGACCACACGAAGAATGGCTCACAAGTCTGACATAGCCCTGTGACACGCGTCTGCAGCCGACCCACTGTGCGTGATGCGCATCAAGACACACCGCCACGCATAGCCGACCTCACGTCCACCCTTCGAGCCTCAACGTCGACCGTACCAGCCGCTGCTCCTCCTGCTCGATCTCGCGCAGATACTCGACGCATTGCCGGATATGCTCGCTCGCCGCCTTGCGCGCCTGATCGGGCAGCCGCCCCGTCACCGCGTTATAGAGCCGCGCATGCTGCCGATCGATCTGCTTTTTCAACGGCTCGCGGTGATAGAGATTGTTCACCGACGCAAACACCGAACTCAGCAACAAATCCGTCAACGACTGCAGCGTATTCACCAGCACCGGGTTATGCGAAGCCTCACAGATCGCCAGATGAAACGCGTGATCGAGCTTCGCGCGCGCGGCCGGGTCGAGATCCTGCGCATCGGCCGCGGTCATCTCTTCATAGCGACGCTTGATCAGGATGAAATCGGCCGGCGTCCCGCGCAGCGCCGCGAGCCGCGCGGCCTCCGTCTCGAGCATCCCGCGCACCTCGAACAGGTCGTACAGCGTGCGCGGCTGCGAGCCGAGCAGATGCATCATCGGCGTGATCTCGCGTTGCGGGGTCAGGCTCGCCACGAACGAGCCCTTGCCGTGCGTGGTGTCGATGATCCCCCGCGCACGCAGCAGCTTCATCCCTTCGCGCACGGCCGTGCGCGACACGCCGAGCTTCTCGGTCAGCCGCCGTTCGGACGGCAATGCCTGCCCGGCCTTCAGCACGCCGTCGACGATCAGCTGCTCGAGGCGCTCTGCAACGACGTCGGCCACGTTCCGCGCCGGGCCCACTCGATCCTGCGTTTCCATACTGGTATGACCACTCCGGAAGGATATCGGCGATTTTCCCACAAACCCTTTTAGCCATTCAGTTTTATGGCGACCGATACAGCAGATTTCCGGCCGCCTCATAAAAACTGGTATGACCACCTTCGCCACGTCTGGACACACGCGCGCCGCCCGCCAAGAATCCCGTCCATCCGGCGCACCGCCCATCGCGCGGCCGCCGCATGAAGGAGACGGAGACACCCCCGATGAGTTTCATCTACGACGAACGGATCGACGGCCCACTCGCGACCGTCGGCCGCGACACACTCGTCGCCGCGCTGCACGCGGCGGCGCCCGACCTCGACGTGCTGCACGAACGCGAGGCGCTCAAGCCGTTCGAATGCGACGGCCTCGCCGCATACCGCACGGTGCCGCTCGCGGTCGTGCTGCCCGACACGGTCGAGCAGGTGCGCGCGGTGCTGCGCGTCGCGGCCGCGCTCGGCGTGCCGGTGGTCGCGCGCGGCGCGGGCACCGGGCTGTCGGGCGGCGCGATGCCGCTCGAGAAAGGCCTGCTGCTCGTGATGGCGAAGTTCAACAGGATTCTCGACATCGACCCCGATGCCGGCATCGCGCGCGTGCAACCCGGCGTGCGTAACCTCGCGATCTCGCAGGCGGCCGCACCACACGGTCTCTACTACGCACCCGATCCGTCCTCGCAGATCGCCTGCTCGATCGGCGGCAACGTCGCCGAGAACGCGGGCGGCGTGCACTGCCTGAAATACGGCCTCACGGTGCACAACATCCTGAAGGTCGAGATCCTGACGATCGACGGCGATACGCTCACGCTCGGCGCCGACGCGCTCGACGCGCCCGGCTTCGACCTGCTCGCGTTGTTCACCGGCTCGGAAGGGATGCTCGGGATCGTCACGGAAGTCACCGTGAAGCTGCTGCCGAAGCCGCCAAGCGTGAAGGTGCTGATGGCGAGCTTCGACGACGTCGCCGAAGCCGGCGCGGCAGTCGCGCGAATCATCGGCGCGGGGGTGATCCCCGGCGGCCTCGAGATGATGGACAACCTCGCGATCCGCGCGGCCGAGGATTTCATCCACGCGGGCTACCCGGTCGACGCACAGGCCATCCTGCTGTGCGAGCTCGACGGCTCGCCGACCGACGTCGACGAAGACGCCGAACGCGTCGCCACGCTGCTGCGCGACGCGGGCGCGACCGAGATCCGCGTCGCACGCGACGAAGCCGAGCGCCAGCGCTTCTGGGCCGGCCGCAAGAACGCATTCCCGGCGGTCGGCCGCATGTCGCCGGACTACTACTGCATGGACGGCACGATCCCGCGCCGCGAACTGCCGCGTGTGCTCGAAGGCATCGCCGCGCTGTCCGCCGAATACGGGCTGCCGGTCGCGAACGTGTTCCACGCGGGCGACGGCAACATGCACCCGCTGATCCTGTTCGACGCAAACCGGCCCGGCGAGCTCGACCGCGCGGAAGCGCTCGGCGGCAAGATCCTCGAGCTGTGCGTCGCGGCGGGCGGCAGCATCACGGGCGAACACGGCGTCGGCCGCGAGAAGATCAACCAGATGTGCGTGCAGTTCAACGCCGACGAGATCACGTTCTTCCACGCAGTGAAAGCCGCGTTCGATCCGCAAGGCCTGCTCAATCCCGGCAAGAACATCCCGACGCTGCACCGCTGCGCCGAATTCGGCGCGATGCACGTCCATCACGGCAAGCTGCCGTTTCCCGAACTGGAGCGCTTCTGATGCGACGCGAAATCGAATCGATCGACGACAGCGCGGCGCTCGTCGCGCAGGTCGACGCGGCGATCCACGATCGCCAGCCGCTGCACATCCGCGGCGCCGGCACGAAGGTGTTCCTCGGCCGCCCCGTCGAAGGCCGCAGGCTCGACGTGCGCACGCATCGCGGCGTCGTCTCGTACGACCCGACCGAACTCGTCGTCACCGCGCGCGCGGGTACGCCGCTCGCCGAGCTCGAAGCAATGCTCGACGCGGCCGGCCAGATGCTGCCGTGCGAGCCGCCGACGTTCGGCGGCTCGGCAACGGTCGGCGGCATGTTCGCGGCGGCGCTGTCGGGCCCGCGCCGCCCGTGGGCCGGCGCGGTGCGCGACTTCGTGCTCGGCTGCCGCGTGATCACCGGCCACGCGAAGCACCTGCGCTTCGGCGGCGAGGTGATGAAGAACGTCGCGGGCTACGACGTATCGCGGCTGCTCGCGGGCAGCTTCGGCTGTCTCGGCGTCGTGACCGAGGTGTCGTTGAAGGTGCTGCCGAAGCCGCGCGCGACGGGCGATCTCGCGTTACAGCTTGGCGTGGACGAAGCCGTGCAGCGCGTCGCCGCCTGGCGTCGCGCGGGGCTGCCGCTCGCCGGCGCATGCCACGCGGACGGCGTGCTGCGCGTGCGGATCGAAGGCGGCGAGGGCTCGGTGAAAGCCGCGCGCGACACGATCGGCGGCGAACGCATGGATGATCGCGACGATGCGTTCTGGGCTCGGCTGCGCGACCTGGCGCTGCCGTTCTTCGACGATCCGCGCCCGCTGTGGCGCGTGTCGGCGCCGGCCTCCGCACCGCTCGATGCACTGCCCGGCGCGCAGCTCGTCGACTGGGGCGGCGCACAGCGCTGGCTGAAGAGCGATACCGCACCGGCCGACGTGCAGCGGTTCGCCGCGCAATGGGGCGGCCACGCGACCTGCTTCACACCGGGCACGACGCGCGAGCCGTTCCAGCCGCTGCCGCCCGCGCTGCTGCGCGTGCACCGGCAGCTCAAGGCACAGCTCGACCCGCATGCGATTTTCAATCCCGGCCGCCTGTACGCCGACTTCTGACGCGAACCCGATCCCGACCCGCCGATGCAAACCAATCTCAGCGAAGCAAGCAAGGCCCTCGCCCGGGCCGACGAAGCGGAAGCGATCCTGCGCGCGTGCGTGCACTGCGGCTTCTGCAACGCGACCTGCCCGACCTACCAGGTGCTCGGCAACGAGCTCGACGGGCCGCGCGGGCGCATCTACCTGATCAAGCAGCTGCTCGAAGGCGAGCCGTGCGGCGAGCGCACGCAGCAGCATCTCGACCGCTGCCTGACATGCCGCAACTGCGAGACGACCTGCCCGTCCGGCGTGCGCTATCACACGCTGCTCGACATCGGCCGCGCGGAAGCCGAGAAGCGCGCGCAGCGGCCCGCGCGCGAGCGCCTGCTGCGCGCGGGGCTGCGGCATGTCGTGCCGCGCCCGGCAACCTTCGCCGCGTTGCTGAAGGCCGGCCGCGCGCTGCGCCCGCTGCTGCCCGGCACGCTGCAGGACAAGATCCCGGCCGCCGTCCCCGCGGCCGCGCCGCGCCCGCCCGTGCGCCATGCGCGGCGCGTGCTGATGCTCGAGGGCTGCGTGCAGCCGTCGCTGTCGCCGAACACCAATGCGGCGGCCGCGCGCGTGCTCGACCGGCTCGGCATCAGCGTGAGCCCCGCGCGCGAAGCCGGCTGCTGCGGCGCGACCGAATATCACCTGAACGCGCAGGAGGCCGGCCTCGCCCGCGCACGCCGCAACATCGACGCCTGGTGGCCCGCGATCGAAGCCGGCGCGGAAGCGATCGTGCTGACGGCGAGCGGCTGCGGCGCATTCGTCAAGGAATACGGCGACCTGCTGCGCTCCGACCCCGTCTATGCGGAGAAGGCGCAGCGCGTCAGCGCGCTCGCGCGCGATCTGGCCGAGGTGATCGCGGCCGAGCCGCTCGACGCGCTGGCCGGGTCGACGCCACGCCGCATCGCGGTACATTGCCCGTGCACGCTGCAGCACGCGCAGCGCCTCGGCGGCGCGGTCGAGCGCATCCTGACGCGGCTCGGCTTCGATCTGACGAATGTCGCCGACGGCCATCTGTGCTGCGGCTCGGCCGGCACGTATTCGCTGACACAGCCCGAACTCGCGACGAAACTGCGCGACAACCGGCTCGACGCGCTCGAAGCCGCGCGGCCGGACCTGATTGTCACGGCCAACGTGGGCTGCCAGACTCACCTGAACGGCGCGGGCCGCACGCCCGTGCGTCACTGGATCGAGCTCGTCGACAACCATCTCGTCAACTGACCGGATTCCGGAGGATTGCCATGCAGACGAAACCCGAACTCGAACTCGCCGATGCCGACCGCATGCTCGCCGCCGCCCGCGCGGAAGCGGAGCACCACGGCTGGGCCGTGTCGATCGCCGTCGTCGACGACGGCGGCCACCTGCTCGCTTTTGCGCGCCTGGACGGTGCATCGCCGGCCAGCACGTATATCGCGCAGGACAAGGCGCGCGCGGCGGCGCTCGGGCGGCGCGAGACGAAAGCGTATGAGGATATGATCAACGGTGGCCGCACCGCGTTTCTCAGCGCGCCGCTGACGGGGTTGCTCGAAGGCGGCGTGCCGGTCACGGTCGGCGGCCGGATCGCGGGCGCGATCGGCGTGTCTGGCGTAAAGTCCGAACAGGACGCGCAGATCGCCCGCGCCGGCACACAAAGCGTCGCAGCGTAACCAGCCAAAGCCGCGCGCGATTTTTTCCCCGGGAGGATTAACGATGATCGACCAAGCAGGACTGCAAGTCGCGCCAGCGCTGAGCCAGTTCATTGAAAACGAAGCGCTGCCGGGCACCGGCATCGACAAGGCCGCGTTCTGGAGCGGTTTCTCGGCCCTGGTGCACGACCTGGCGCCGCGTAACCGCGAGCTGCTCGCGGAACGCGACCGCCTGCAGCAGGAACTCGACACCTGGCACCGTGCGCACCCCGGCCCCGTGCGCGACCACGCCGCGTATCGCGCGTTCCTCGAACAGATCGGCTACCTCGTGCCGGTCCCGTCGAACGTCGCGGCAGCCACCGCGAACGTCGACAGCGAGATCGCCACGCAGGCCGGCCCGCAGCTCGTCGTGCCGCTGTCGAACGCACGCTATGCGCTGAACGCCGCGAACGCCCGCTGGGGCAGCCTGTACGACGCGCTGTACGGCACCGATGCGCTGCCTGAAGACGGCGGCGCCGAACGCACCACGGCCTACAACCCGACGCGCGGCCAGCGCGTGATCGACTACGCGCGCAACGTGCTCGACAACGCGGCGCCGCTCGCGAGCGGCTCGCATCGCGACGCGCTGCGCTATCGCGTGCAGGACGGCCAGCTCGCCGTCGAAACCGCGAAGGGCGTCGTGGGCCTCGCGCAGCCGGCGCAGTTCGTCGGCTACCAGGGCGCGGCCGACGCGCCGTCCGCGATCCTGCTGAAGCACAACGGCCTGCACCTCGAGATCCAGATCGACGCGTCGACGCCGATCGGCCGTGCCGATCTCGCGCACGTGAAGGACGTCGTGCTCGAAGCCGCGGTCAGCACGATCATCGACTGCGAGGATTCGGTCGCGGCGGTGGACGCGGAAGACAAGGTCCAGCTCTACCGCAACTGGCTCGGCCTGATGCAGGGCACGCTGGTCGAGGAAGTCGCGAAGGGCGGCAAGACCTTCACGCGCCGCCTGAACGCCGATCGCGAGTACACCACGCCCGCCGGCGGCACGCTGTCGCTGCACGGCCGCTCGCTGCTGTTCGTGCGCAACGTCGGCCACCTGATGACCAACGGCGCGGTGCTCGACCGCGACGGCAACGAGATTCCGGAAGGGATCCTCGACGGCGTCGTCACGGTGCTGTGCTCGCTGCACGACCTGAAGGCGAAGCGCAACTCGCGCACCGGCTCGATCTACATCGTGAAGCCGAAGATGCACGGCCCGGTCGAAGTCGCGTTCGCCGATACGCTGTTCGCGCGCATCGAGGATCTGTACAACCTGCCGCGCAACACGCTGAAGATGGGCATCATGGACGAGGAGCGCCGCACCAGCGTGAACCTCGCCGCATGTATCGCCGCGGCCGCCGCACGCGTGGCGTTCATCAACACCGGCTTCCTCGATCGCACCGGCGACGAGATGCACACCGCGATGGAAGCGGGCCCGATGATCCGCAAGGGAGACATGAAGTCGTCGGCGTGGATCCAGTCGTACGAGCGCAACAACGTGCTCGCCGGGCTGTCGGCCGGCCTGCGCGGCCGCGCGCAGATCGGCAAGGGCATGTGGGCGATGCCGGACCTGATGCACGCGATGCTCGAGCAGAAGATCGCGCATCCGCGCGCCGGCGCGAACACCGCATGGGTGCCGTCGCCGACCGCCGCGACGCTCCACGCGCTGCACTACCACCTCGTCGACGTGCAGGCCGTCCAGCAGGAACTCGAGAAGACGCCGTACGCAAGCGAACGCGACGCGCTGCTCGAAGGCCTGCTGACCGTGCCGGTCGTCGAACGCGCCGCGTGGAGCGAGGCCGAGATCCTGAGCGAAGTCGAGAACAACGCGCAGGGCATCCTGGGCTACGTCGTGCGCTGGGTCGAACAGGGCGTCGGCTGCTCGAAGGTGCCCGACATCCATGACGTCGGCCTGATGGAAGACCGTGCGACGCTGCGCATCTCGAGCCAGCACATCGCGAACTGGCTGCGCCACGGCGTGATCACCGAGGCGTTCGTGCTCGACGTGTTCAAGCGGATGGCACGCGTCGTCGACCAGCAGAACGCCGGCGACCCGAACTATCGCCCGATGGCGCCCGGCTACGACCAGTCGACCGCGTTCAAGGCCGCGTGCGCGCTCGCGCTGCAGGGCACGTCGCAGCCGAGCGGCTATACCGAGCCGCTGCTGCACCGGTTCCGCCTCGCGTTCAAGGCGCAACGGCACGGCGGTTAAGCGTAGGCGTGCTTCACGAAACGGGCGGCCGCCACGGCCGCCCGTTTTCATTTTCGCGTTCGCCCGGCCGTTGAAACGAATAATCGGCACATATCGCATGCCTTCATTTTTCGCCTGCGTGTGTCGCTCACCGGATGGAAACGGCGGCGACATGCCGCAAAGCCTTGCGCTGAAACGCGCTGCCCGATATTCACCAGCCCGGGAATTCACTGAAATTTGATCCGGATCAATGGCCCCCAAGATTTTCCGCGCACGCGGACGCGCGCGTTATACTCCGTTGAATTCGCGTTACCCGATTCGTCGGATCGTTGAATCGGCGCAGATGTCACCAGTGAATGCTTGATTTACCGGTATATCTGGCCGCGATTACCGATAATCGGCGTCCATTTTCCCCGCCGGCCGGCAGGAAGGCGTCGGAATGGTCGCGTAACGGATCGCCGCCGACACGTCATACGAACAATCGCATCGGCCCGCCTCCCGGCGGCAATGCCCACCGATCCACCGACCATGGCAGAAACCGACTACGCAATGCCCAGCGAATCCGGCCTGACGAGCCGTGTCGCCGTTCATCTGCGCCGGTTCCTGCTGCCCCACCTGATCTTCTATACCGGGCTGCTGATCGCGCTGGTCCTGCTGCTCCTGTGCGGGATCGTGCTGTACGAAGGCCGCATCGATGCACGCGAACGCTCGATCGCGATGCAGCAGAACCTGGCGCTGATGGCGTCGTGGGACATCGAGCGCAATATCGAGATCTATTCGCTGTCGCTGCAGGCCGTCGTCGAGGGGGAGAACGACCCCGAGGTCGTCAAGCTGCCGATGCCGCTGCGCCGCCAGGTGCTGTTCGACCGTGCGACGACCGCCAAGTACCTCGGCGGGATCTACGTGCTCGACGCGAAGGGCGACATCGAGGTCGACGGCAAGAGCGACGTGCCGCGCAAGGCCAACTTCAGCAACGAGCCGTACTTCGTCGTGCACCGCGATCACCCCGACGCCGGCCTGTACGTCAGCCCGCCGTATCACTCGCGGATGCGCGGCGGCTCGCCGAGCATCGCGCTCAGCCGGCGGATCACGAAGCCCGACGGCACGTTCGGCGGCGTCGCCGTGATGTCGATCCGGCTCGAATATTTCCAGAACCTGTTCTCGCGCCTGTCGCTGGGCGATCGCGGCTCGATCGCGCTGATCAACACGGACGGCAGGATGCTCGCGCGCGAGCCGTACGACCCGAAGATCGTCGGCCGCGACATCAGCCACGCCAGCACGTTCCGGCGGTTCATGACCGCCAATGAAGGCAGCTTCGCCGACACCGCGTCGATCGACGGCGTGCGGCGCCTGTACGTGTTCCGGCACCTCGAGAACCTGCCGCTCATCATCATGGTCGCGCGCTCGGAAGCCGATACCTACGCCGCGTGGTACGACCGTGCGATTCCGATCGGCTCCGCGATGGTCGCGCTCGCGATCGGCTTCGTCGGCCTGTCGCTGCTGCTGGACGTGCAGCTGCGCAAGCGCCATCGCGCGGAAACCGAACTGCAGGCGCTCGCGCGCACCGACGGCCTCACGGGCCTCGACAACCGCCGGATGCTCGACGTCACGCTCGCGCGCGAATGGCGCCGTGCCGCGCGCTCGCAGCACGCGCTGTCGCTGCTGTTCATCGACGTCGATTACTTCAAGCGCTACAACGACACGCAAGGGCACCAGGCCGGCGACGACGCGCTTGCCGCGGTCGGCCACTGCATCGCCGGTTGCCTGCGCCGCCCGGCCGATTACGCGGCGCGCTACGGCGGCGAGGAATTCGTCGTGGTGCTGCCCGACATCGACACGGACGGCGCGATGACGATCGCCGAGACGATCCGCACCGGCATCCTCGATCTCGGCATCCGGCACGACGCCGGTACCGCCGGCCGCCTGACGGTGAGCATCGGCGTGACGACCAGCTATCCGGAACACGACGACGACATGCAGGGCGCGCTGAAGCTGGCCGACGACGCGCTGTATCGCGCGAAGGAAGGCGGGCGCAACCGCATCGTCGTGCACCCGGCCGCAAACGCCGATCCAGAACCGCGCCGAGCCTGAGTGACAATGAGGCGTTAGATAAGCTTGATCTGAGCTAGGGGGAGAACGCTTACCCGAATCTGTGCGCCCTCACTCAGTTCGATACAACGAAACAGGCACCGGCATCGCCGACGTATGGTTCAGAGAAATGCGTCGGCCTTGGCAATCACTTCCGCGAAACCGTCAGAACGATGCAATGGAAATGGAAACTGCCTTTTCAGTAGCTGATCCACATCAACCGGCTTTTTAACAAGCCTTGTGAAAACAATTTTTGCTGAATCCTCGCTCACACACGGCACTCGAAAAGTTACACCCTCAAAATCCCGCTCCGACTGAGCAATCTGTGGCGGATGATGCAGATATTTTTCAAAATTCTCCTGCGCATCGACGAAATTCTCGTATAACTTAAACCAGACCAGATGCTCTTTCTCTGACACACTGACCAACGGAACAATGTTATTTTTGAAATATTTACTGAGAATTCTGAGATCACATACCGGAACATCATTCATTGTTAGCCCAGCACAGATGCCACTACTTAAAACAATCACTGGAACAATTCGGTATGCCTCATTGGGATCAAAATTCCACCCCAACTCCCTGAACGCAGCCTCCAAGTTATTTTTAAAATACCCAGACTTTCTCTTCGCCTGCTCCGAAGCACCCGATATTATCTGACGAGTTCTATAAAGGGAGATCGGCGAATCGGTGGTCACGATCGATTTTATTTCGCCAACGACAACGACACTCCCGAATCTCAACAATAGGTCAATTTCCTCTCCACCACTTGCATCTAGATCGACACGTCGACCGACAACTGGGTCATGATCTGAAAAAAGCGGATTACCCTTTATCGTTTCATTTAGCACAGCCGTCACTACACCCTCAAATGACCGGCCTTTCTCGGCAAGATCGACTTTCATTTTGACGAGCCAGTGTTCGACTACGCGCTGCAATACCGGAGACACCAAAGCCGCGACAAGGTAAGTTACGTTGCCCTCGCCAATATCTACAACCGGATAACACCACAGATCCTTTTCGCGGTCACCATTAAAAGACAAAAAATCGAGAATTTTCTCGGATTTCTCGAACTTCCACCCAGTGATTTTGCTCACTCCACGCAAGAGCTCGCTTCGATTCACGCTCGGCGAAAATTTGACCGCCTTGTTGAAGGTGAACACACCGTCATTTGAAGGAAAATTATCGAGACTAACTTGCGCAAGAATAACAAGGAGACGAAATACCTCCAACACATCAAGAACACTAAACCCCTGATTGTTATATTCATTTTCAAGAAAACCACGAGGAAAGCAATCTTCAAGCTGAATCAGTTGATAAAAATACATCGCATGAAATACTTGATAATTTTCACTCAATTTCCCTGCCTCGATCACGGAAATTGATCTCCTTTTTCCACTACGCACAAAATCTAGACACAGTTTAGACCCCAACATCGCTAGATACGCTGGATCCGTCGCAAACGGGACAGCATTGGCCATCAACTTATCCTTGCGTAATTGACTAATTTCATATGCAATATAAAAATCAGATGCCTTTTGTTTAACCTCGTACTCCATCGCACTCTTGTGCTCGAATTCGCATTCGCCCCACAAAAGTGCACGCCAGTAACCTTCATAAATTCCATAGAGTTGAGAAATCGCAATCTCTTTCTTAACGAAATCGAAGGCGTCCACAGAATTTTTTCCAAATTCCGCTCGCACACGAGTTCGCATCAAATTTCTAATTGCGATATCAATACCATCCACACAACCGGTTGCTATCTCCGAGAGAGTCAGCTTGTTCCCCATCCTGTTGCGAGAAGATGTGAGAGCCGTCAAATCCCCTCGAGGTTGGCTATGAGATTTCGATACGATGAATGCATCTCGATTAGCCATACCGCAATATGCCTTGATCAAATCAAGCCACCCAACGTTGGGCGGTTTCCTATAAAGATGATCAATTTCCCCCCGAAGTTCTGCCAATATCCTGGAGAACACGATTCCCGCGTTATATAGTTGCTCATCAGCCACTTCATTATCAGCCGACGCTTTCCACGCAGCATTCCATGCTTTTTCGGAAAAATTCCTATCCGTGGGCGACTTTACAGATCCTTTCCTAACTAGAGCAGCAAAGCTGCTTTTAATATTTTTCATCATTTGCATTTTTCGTTTAATTTTTTAATATGCGACCTTCTTGGGAATCAAAATATTCCAAATTTAAAATATCACCCGCCTAATTTTCAAGAATACACACCATTCAAATGAGCTTCACAAGCCAGATCGCCACAAGTCGATTCAGACTGGATAACGGTACTCTATAGAAATCTCTTCAGGGCTATGACCGAGCTCAACCTAGCCCGTCCGTGGGGCAAATCTCCGCCCGCCTCCTATGTTCCCGCCAGTAGCATCCGGCCTTTCGCTGTCCGCCTTTCAGCGTGTCCCGTCTCGCTCAAAGGCCACACCCTCATGAAATCGCAGACAATACCTGCTCTCTGCGCTGACGCAGCCTCCGTCGGCCACCTTACCACCATGAGACTCAAGGCAAAGATCTTCCTTCTGGCCATCGTGCCGTTCCTGCTCGCGATCGCCGGCATCGGCTTCGGCGTGCGCCAGCAGGCGACGTCCCTCGCGCGCACGCAGCACGCGACGATCCAGGCCGCGTACCTGTCGAGCAAGGAAGTCGAGCTGAAGCACTACGTCGAGCTGGCGACGAGCGCGATCATGCCGCTCTACGACGCGAGCGGCCGCAACGCGCGCGACGACGCGCTGCTGCGCACGCAGGCGCTCGCGATGCTGCAGAAGATGGATTTCGGCCCCGACGGCTATTTCTTCGTGTACGACCTGCATGGCAATTCGCTGATGCATCCGCGCGAGCCGGAGCGCGTCGGCCATAACTACTGGTCGATGCGCGACCCGCAGGGCGCGCTGACGATCCAGAAGCTGATCGGCGCGGCGTCGAGCGGCGGCGGCTACGTGCGCTACGCATGGCAACGGCCGTCGACGGGCCGCGTCGCGCCGAAGCTCGGCTACGTCGTCGCGCTCGAGCGCTGGGGCTGGATGGTCGGCACCGGCATCTATCTCGACGACGTCGACACCGCGCTGCAGCGCATCGACGCACGCGCATCCGCGAACATCGAGCGCACGATGAGCTGGCTCACCGCGATCGCGCTCACCGGCGCGGCGGCGATCGCCGTGTGCGCGCTGGTGCTGAACGTCAGCGAGTCGCGCAGCACCGACGCGAAGCTCAAGCTGCTCGCGCAGCGTGTCGTCGAATCGCAGGAGCAGGAGCGGGCGCGGCTGTCGCGCGAGCTGCATGACGGGATCAGCCAGATGATGGTGTCCGCGAAGCTGATGCTCGAATCCGCGCTCGCCCGCTTCGAACGCGGCACGGCCCGCCTGCCCGAAGCCGAGCAGGCACTGGCATCGGGCGTCGGGCGGCTCGGCGACACGCTGCGCGAAGTGCGGCGCATCTCGCATGCGCTGCGTCCGTCGATGCTCGACGACCTCGGCCTCGCAGCCGCGCTCGAGCAACTGGTACGCGAGCTCGGCGCCGAAAGCGGCATCGACATCGGCTATACGCAGGTCGCGCACAGCGGCACCCGGCCGCTGCCCGAAGCCGTCAACACCGCGCTGTTCCGGATCGCCCAGGAAGCGCTCAGCAACATCGTGCATCATGCGCGGGCATCGCGCGCGGCCGTCACGCTCGACGTCGGCGCGCAATCCGTCGTGCTGACCATCGCCGACAACGGCTGCGGCTTCGACGCCGAACGCTCGCAGGCCGACGCGCGCCGCGGCATCGGCCTGCGCAACATGCGCGAGCGCCTCGACGCGCTCGGCGGCATGCTGACGATCACGTCGCAGGTCGGCCACACGATCGTCGCCGCGCGCGTGCCGCTGCCCGGCGCCGCGTCATGATGCGCCCCATCACAGGAGACTTTCACGCATGAGCGCCCCCGACACTGCCCGGCCCGTCGCCCGACTGCTGCTCGTCGACGATCACCCGCTCGTGCGCGACGGCTTGCGGATGCGGCTCGAAGCGGCCGACCTGTCCGTGGTCGGCGAAGCCGGCAACGCCGACGAGGCGCTCGCGCTTGCCGCGTCGCTCGAACCCGATCTCGCGCTGATGGACGTCGGCATGAACGGGATGAACGGCATCACGCTCGCGGGCGTGTTCCACGAGCGCTTTCCGGGCATCCGCGTGCTGATGCTGTCGATGCACGACAACATCGAATACGTGACGCAGGCCGTGCGTGCCGGCGCGAGCGGCTACCTGCTGAAGGATTCGCCCGCGAGCGAGATCGTGCGTGCGATCGGCGCGGTGCTGGCCGGCCAGACGTTCTTCAGCGAGGGGCTCGCCGCGCGGATGATCCACGCGAGCGCGACCGCGTCGCCGCTCGACCGGTTGACGCCGCGCGAACGCGACATCCTCGACGCGCTGGCGGAAGGGCTGTCGAGCAAGCAGATCGCGCAGCAGACGGGGCTGTCGGTGCGCACGGTCGAGACGCACCGGCTCAATCTGAAGCGCAAGCTGGAGATAGAAGGGCAGGCCGAGCTGATCAAGTTCGCGGTCGAGCATCGGCGGAGGTAGGGCCATTCAGCTGACGCCTCGATCCGCTGCGACAGGCTCGATCTGCCGGCACGCCACATCACTCCGGCTGTGACGACGTCACGCACGCCGCCGCGCGTCCCGGCTGCTTCTCCGTTTCACGCCGCACCATCAGCATCACCGCAACCACAATACTGAGGATCCCGGAACACAAAACCGCGATCGAAAACCCGTGCGCCATCGCATCCCGATACGCACCGAGCAGCGCCGGCTGCCCTGCCGCAAACACATGCTCCATCACCGCCTGTCGCGCGAGCGTATCCGCTTGCGCGCTGCCGGCCACCAGCATCGCGGCCGTCATCCGGTGCAGCGCACCGACGCTCATCATGCTGCCGAGCACCGCGATGCCCATGCTCATCCCCGTCTGGCGCAACGCGTTCATCGTCGCCGACGCCATGCCCGCGCGTTCGGCCGGCGCCAGTTCCATCACGGTCATGCCGGTCGCGGGCACCGCGAGCCCCATGCCGACGCCGAGCACCGCCAGCGCGACACCGACCGGCCCATATGGCGTGCCCGCACCGAAGCCGGCCATGACCGCGAGCATCGCGCCGATCAGGCCGTACCCGGCCACCATCAGCGCATGCAACGGAATACGCGCCGCGATGCGCCCGAACAGCATCGACGTGATCGCCGTCATCACGAACTGCGGCATCAGTTGCCAGCCGGCCTCGGCAGGCGTGCGCTCCTGCGCCTGCTGCAGGAACAGCGACAGGAAGAACAGGCTGCTGTACCCCGAGAACCCGAGCACGAACGACGCGAGATTGGCGCGCACCAGCCGCCGGTCGCGAAACAGCCAGACCGGCAGCAGCGGCCGCTCGACACGCGTCTCGACTCGCACGAACACGACGAACGCCACCGCGGCGCCCGCCAGCGGCGCGAGCACTTTCGCATGCCACGCGCCGGCTTCGCCGATGCCGATCAGCCCGTACGTGAGCAACCCGAGCCAGATCACGCTCAGTGCCTGGCCGAGCGGATCGAACGCCGCGTGCTGCGGATGCCGGCGCTCCGGAATGCCCCATGCGCCGAGCAGCACGGTCACGATGCCGATCGGCACGTTGACGAGGAAGATGTTCTGCCATCCGCCATGCTCGACGAGCAGGCCGCCCACCAGCGGCCCGAGGATCAGCGCGAGCGCACTAAACGCGGACCACCCGCCGATCGCGCGAGCACGCTCGCGCGCATCGGGAAACGCATGCGTGAGGATCGGCATCGCGCCCGGTATCAGCAACGCACCGGCAAGCCCCTGGATCGCGCGCCCGATCAGCAGCGGCTCGATGCTGCCCGCGCATGCGCAGACCACCGATCCCACCGTGAACAGGACGACGCTGGCGAGCCAAACACGCTTGTGCCCGTAGCGATCGCCGAGCGGCCCGGCCGACAGCATGAACGCGGACAGCGCCAGCGCATACGCATTGACGACCCACTGGAGGCCGCCGATATCGGTATCGAGCGCCGTCTGCAGCGTCGGCAACGCGACGTTGACGATGCTGATGTCGAGCGTGGCGAGAAAGGTGCCGAGACAGGCGGCCAGGACGAGTGCGGCGCGACGGTAGCGAGGCATGGTGGTCAGCCCTTGACGGGCATCGAGATGAGAATGATTCTCATCATATATATCGACCGACCGTCGGTCAATGGATTGCGTTGGCCGTGAGCAGGACGCTGGCCTAAACTGCGGGCTTTGCATGAACGGGGGTCGAGCCGCGCGATGACGGACAGGACCAAGGCAGGACTCAGGACAGTGAAAGACGACACGCCGGCAGGCAAGCCGCGCACGAAGCCGGCGGAAGTGCGCCTCGAGGAACTGATGGCGGCGGCCGAGACGCTGTTCCTCGCGCAGGGCGTGGAAGCGACGACCATCAGCGAGATCGTCGAGCACGCGCAGGTCGCGAAAGGCACGTTCTATCACTACTTCGAATCGAAGTCCGACATGCTCGCCGCGCTCGCGCAGCGCTACACGGCCTCGTTCCTCGACCGTTTGCAGCACGCGGTGGACGCGTGCGACGCCGACGACTGGCTCGCGCGCCTGCGCGCGTGGATCCGCGCCAACATCGAAACCTACGCGGCGACCTACCGCACGCACGACATCGTCTACACGAACCACCATCACCACGATCGTGCGAATGCCGACAAGAACGCGATCCTCGAGCAGCTCGGCGCGATTCTCGACGGCGGCGCACGGGCCGGCACCTGGCGGCTCGCGCATCCGCAGGTGACCGCGCTGCTGATCTATGCGGGCGTGCATGGCGCGACCGATCACATCATCGCGGCGCCGGAAGCGGATCGTGCCGCGTTCGTCGACGCGGTGGTCGACGATTGCCTGCGGATGCTCGGCGCCGGCGCGTAACGCGCCGCCAGCGCACAGCCATGAAAAAGGGCGCCCGAGGGCGCCCTTCGTGCATCCGGAATCCGGATCGCTCAGCGGCCGTCAGTTCGTCCGCGAATTGTGCTTCTGCAGATACGCGATCAGGCCATCGATCCCGCCCGATGCGAGCTGGCTCTTGAACTGCCCCTGGTAGACCTGGATCAGCCACGCGCCCGACATGTCGATGTCGTAGATCTTCCAGTCGTTGCCGACCTTGCCGAGACGATAGCCGACCGACTGGCTGTCGCCCGGCGTCGTGACCGTCGACTGGACGAGCGCGTCGGCGCCCGACGCGCCGCCCGCCTTGAACGAGAACTTCGCGTCCTGGCTGCCGAGCTGCGCGAGCGACGCGGCGTAGGTGCGCGTCATCAGCAGCCTGAACTGCTTGTACAGCTCCTGCTGCTGTTGCGGCGTGGCCTGCTTCCACGCGTCACCGACCGCGATGCGGGTCGTGCGCTCGAAGTTGGTCGCGGGCAGGAAGCGCTGCTCGACGACTGCGGAGACCTTCGCCATGTCACCGCCGCGTGCGGCCGGATCGGCCTTCATCGCGTTGACGGTGCCCTCGACCGCGTTGCGGACGATATCGACCGGCGCGCTCTGCGCGAAAGCGGAAACCGACACGGCGGCCGCCGCGACGAAAGCAAACAGATGACGTTTCATACGAATATCGCTCGATGAGAAAAAACGACCGGTTCATTGCACCGGCCGACGGAGCAAAGTATACCGGGCCCGACGCCTCGGTGCGCCGCCGTGACCGACTGTTACCTTTCAGATCCTTTGTCACAGGCTCGCAGCGGCGCGTCGAAGCAGCGCGGCGCCGTTTATGTAAATATCCCCTTACAAACCGGCCGGCCACCGGCATCGATTCCGCCGTCGCGAGCAAATCTCCTTCCGTTCTCGTAACCCCCAACGTCACGACCGCCGCCACGCTGCGCCGGTATACTTGGCTACTTTGCCCTTTCCAGCCGCTCCCCACCGCCACATGGTGACATCTCTCATCGTCCGACTCGTTGCATGGTCGGTACGCCGGCCCGTCTGGGTCGTCGTGCTGTCGCTCGTCATCGCCGCGCTCAGCGGCGTCTATGTCGCGCAGCATTTCAAGATCAACACCGACATCAGCAAGCTCGTCGATGCGGAACCGCAATTTGCCGCGCTCGGCCACGCCGTCGACACAGCGTTCCCGCAACGCAACGGCACGATCCTCGCGGTCGTCGAGGCACCCGCGCCCGAATTCGCGAATGCCGCCGCGCAGGCGCTGACCGACGCGCTGCAGAAGGATGCCGCCGCCGGCCGCATCGGCCAGGTCGCCGAGCCCGGCGGCGGGCCGTTCTTCGAGCACAACGGGCTGCTGTTCCTGTCGCCGCAGGAAGTCACCGATACGACCGCGCAGCTCGCGAGCGCGCGCCCGCTCGTCAACGAACTCGCGAAGAACCCGAGCCTGACCGGGCTCGCCACGACGCTCTCCACCACGCTCGGCCAGCCGCTGCTGACCGGCCAGGTGAAGCTGCCGACGATGGCGAAGCTGCTCGCCCGCAGCGCCGCGACGGTCGACGACGTGCTGGCCGGCAAGCCGGCCGCGTTCTCGTGGCGCGCGCTGGTCGACAACGATGCCGCGCGGCAGCCCGCGCGCGCGTTCGTCACCGTGCAGCCCGTGGTCAACTACGGCGCGCTGAAGGCCGGCGCGGAAACCAGCCAGGTGATCCGCGACGCGGCCCGTTCGATCGACCTCGAGAAGCGCTACGGCGCGGTCGTGCGCCTGACCGGCGAACAGCCGCTCGCCGACGACGAATTCGCGTCGGTCGAGGACGGCGCGGCGCTCAACGGCGTCTTCACGCTGCTCGCCGTGCTCGTGATCCTGTGGCTCGCGCTGCGCTCGAAGCGGATGATCGGCTCGGTGCTCGTCACGCTGTTCGTCGGCCTCGTCGTGACCGCCGCGCTCGGCCTGGCGATGGTCGGCTCGCTGAACATGATCTCGGTCGCGTTCATGGTGCTGTTCGTCGGCCTCGGCGTCGATTTCTCGATCCAGTACGGCGTGAAGTACCGCGAGGAGCGCTTCCGCGATCCGCGCATCGACCACGCGCTGATCGGCGCCGCGCACTCGATGGGCATGCCGCTCGCGCTGGCCACCGCGGCCGTCGCGGCGAGCTTCTTCTCGTTCATCCCCACCGCCTATCGCGGCGTGTCCGAGCTCGGCCTGATCGCGGGCGTCGGGATGTTCGTCGCGCTGCTCACCACGATCACGCTGCTGCCCGCGCTGCTGCGCCTGTTCGCGCCGCCGGGCGAATCGAAGACGCCGGGCTTCCCGTGGCTCGCGCCGGTCGACGATTACCTCGACCGCCATCGCAAGCCGATCCTGATCGGCACGCTCGTGGTCGTGATCGGCGCGCTGCCGCTGCTCGCGTTCCTGCGCTTCGACTTCAACCCGCTGCACCTGAAGGACCCGAACAGCGAATCGATGGCGACGCTGCTCGCCCTGAAGGATTCGCCGGAAGCCGCCGTCAACGACGTCACGCTGCTCGCGCCGTCGCTCGCGCAGGCCGATGCGGCCGCGAAGCGCCTCGACGCGCTGCCCGAAGTCGGCCGCACGACCACGCTGTCGACCTTCATCCCCGCCGACCAGCCGGCCAAGCGCGCGGCGATCGCCGCGGCCGCGAGCGACCTGCTGCCCGCGCTGACGCAGCCGCCCGCGCCGCCCGCGACCGACGCGCAGCGCGTCGCCGCGCTCAAGCGCGTGTCGGACCTGCTGAGCTACGCGGCCGAAGATCACCCGGGCCCGGGCGCGGCCGCCGCGCAGCACCTGTCGGCGTCGCTCGCGAAGCTCGCCGCCGCGGATGCCGCGACGCGCGACCGCGCCGAACGCGCGTTCTCCGATACGCTGCGCATCGCGCTCAACCAGCTCGCGTCGCTGCTGCAGCCGCAGGACGTCACGCGCGAATCGCTGCCGCCGCAGCTCGTGCGTGACTGGGTCGCGCCGGACGGCCATGCGCTCGTGCAGATCTCGCCGAAGGTGCCGAAGGGCGTCGACCCGGGCGACGACACGATGCTGCGCCGCTTCGCGAAGGCCGTGAAAGCCGCGGAACCCGGCACGACCGGCGGGCCGATCTCGATCCTGCATTCGGCCGACACGATCATCAACGCGTTCCTGCATGCGGCGCTGTGGTCGATCATCTCGATCACGGTCCTGCTGTGGGTCACGCTGCGCCGCTTCGGCGACGTGCTGCGCACGCTGGTGCCGCTGCTCGTGTCGGGCGTCGTGACGCTCGAGCTGTGCGTCGTGCTCGGCATGTCGCTCAACTTCGCGAACATCATCGCGCTGCCGCTGATGCTCGGCGTCGGCGTCGCGTTCAAGGTGTATTTCGTGATGGCGTGGCGCGCGGGGCAAACCGGGTTGCTGCACTCGAGCCTCACGCATGCCGTCCTGTTCAGCGCCGCGACGACGGCGACCGCATTCGGCAGCCTGTGGCTGTCGCACCACCCGGGCACGTCGAGCATGGGCAAGCTGCTCGCGCTGGCCCTGACCTGCACGCTGATAGGCGCCGTGGTGTTCCAGCCCGTCCTGATGGGCAAACCGCGCGTCAAACGCGCCAAGAACCAATCGCAAGGAATCAATGAATAAGGTGCGAATCATTGCGGCGACCGTTGCCGCCAGCGCGGCGCTGACCGGCTGCGCGACGGGACCGAACCGCAACCCCAACGACCCGCTCGAGCCGATGAACCGGGCGATGTACAAGTTCAACGACACCGTCGACACGAACATCGCCCAGCCGATCGCGAAGGGGTACCAGAAGGTCACGCCGACGCCCGTGCGCACCGCGATCAGCAACTTCTTCTCGAACCTCGGCGATCTCGGCAACATGGCCAACAACCTGCTGCAGTTGCGCATCACCGATGCGACGCAGGATCTGATGCGCGTGGCGATGAACTCGCTGTTCGGCGTCGCCGGCCTGATCGACATCGCGACACCGGCCGGGTTGCCGAAGCACCACCAGGATTTCGGGCTGACGATGGCGCGCTGGGGCATGCCGTCCGGCCCGTATCTCGTGCTGCCCGTGTTCGGGCCGAGCACGATCCGCGACGGCGTCGGCCGCGCGGTGGACGTGCGCTTCAACCTGCTGAACTACATCGAGCCGGCCGCGCGCAACCCGATGTACATCGCGCAGTTCATCAGCGCGCGTTCGGACCTGCTCGGCGCGACCGACCTGCTGAAGCAGGCCGCGCTCGATCCGTATTCGTTCGTGCGCGACGCGTATCTGCAGCAGCGCAAGTCGCTGACGTATCGCAGCCAGTCGTCGTCGGCCACGGTGCCGACCTACAACGAACCGGGTGAATCGGGCGCCGTGCCGGCCGGAACGCCTGCCGTGCCGGGGTTGCCGAACTACGAGGATCCGGGCGATGCGGGCGGCGCATCGGGCGCCACGCCGAACAACGCACCGGCCGCGCCGGGATTGCCGCAGTACGACGATCCGGGCGCGGACAACGCGATGCCGGCGAGTGCGCCTGCTGCTGCTTCGGCCGCTGCACCGGCTGCGGCATCGGCCATCGCCCCGGCTGCGGCATCGGCGGCCGCACCAGCGACGCCTGCGAGCGCTCCGGCCGTGCAGCAGTAACGCTGCAACGGCCGTCGCCGCAAAGACAAAGAGCGCTGCAGTTCAGATGCAGCGCTCTTTTTTTGTCCGCGAGAAACGGAAAACGGGAGAGAAGGGCGAGACAGGCGACGCGTGTCGCTCAGGCGATCCGCATCGCACCGGCACGCTCGAACGCGTGTCGTGCCTGGATCAGCGTCGTGCGCGCCGCGCGCGCATCGCTCGCGACCTGCAGCAGCGGGCCGAGCTGCGACGGCTGCTTCAGCAGTTCACGCAGGATCGGCAGGATCGCCGTGCTGCCGTCATCGCGCAGGCCGGCCGTCGCCGCGCGCGGCAACGTGCGCCACGCCGGATCGACGATCGCGCGGCACACCGCGAACGGTACGCCGCGCGCCGCCGCGAAAGCCGCCGCGATATGCGACTCCATGTCGACGGCGAGCGCGTCCTTCGCGCGATGCAGCGACGTCTTGTCCTGCTCGCTGATGACCGGTGCGCCGACGGCCGCGATCGTGCCGCGCGTGACGCGCGCCCAGACGGGCGTGTCGTGCAGCGCGGCGACGAGCCGCGCGCTCCAGCCCGCGTCGGTCTCGACGCGGCCGAACGGCCCGTCGATCGCGCTCGCGACCACGAGCGCGCCGGGCGCCAGGTCGGGCGCGAGCCCGCCCGCCGTGCCGAAGCTCACGATGCCCGCGCAACCGCGTGCGGTCGCCTCGGTCAGCGCGCGTTCGAGGCGGTCGGCCCGTGCGGCAAAGACGGCTTCGACGCCGTCGCCGCGTGCGATGCGCGCCTCGAACGCCATCCCCGTCACGGCGATGACGGGCAACGAGCCGGTGGATTGCGGCGCCACGCGTTACAGCCCGACCGTCACGCGCGTGGTGTTGTCGCGCTTCAGGTTGCGATAGCGGGCAAGCGCCCACAGCGGGAAGAACTTGCGATAGCCGTGGTAGCGCAGGTAGAACACGCGCGGGAAGCCCGTCGCCGTGAAGCGCGTCTCGTCCCACAAGCCTTCTTCGTTCTGCTCGGCGATCAGGTAGTCGATGCCACGCGCCACCGCCGGGTTGTTCACCTCGCCGGCCGCCATCAGGCCAAGCAGCGCCCACGCGGTTTGCGACGCGGTGCTCGGCGCCTGCTCGAAACCGCGATAGTTCAGCTTGTAGCTGTCGCCGTCCTCGCCCCAGCCGCCGTCCTTGTTCTGGATCGACAGCAGCCACTGCGCGCCGCGCTTCATGCGCGGATCGTCCGGCGTCAGGCCGGCCGCGTTCAGCGAGCACAGTGCCGTCCACGTGCCGTACACGTAGTTCATCCCCCAGCGGCCATACCAGCTGCCGTCCGGTTCCTGTTCCTTGAGCATGTAGTCGAGTGCGCGACGCGCCGGCTCGCTGTTCAGCGGCGTCTCGCCGAGCTGCGACAGCATCGACAGGCAGCGGCCCGACACGTCGGCCGTCGGCGGATCGAGCAGCGCGCCGTGATCCGAGAACGGGATGTTGTTCAGGTAGTACTGCGTGTTTTCCGGTTCGAACGCGCCCCAGCCGCCGTCGCTGCTCTGCATCCCGACGACCCACTCGCGCGCACGCGCGATCGAATCGCGATACGCGTCGTTCTGCTTGAGTTGCTGCGCGCGCTCCATCGCCACCGCGACCACCGCCGTATCGTCGACGTCCGGGTAGTGCGCGTTCGCGTACTGGAACGCCCAGCCGCCGGGCCGCACGTGCGGGCGGCGCGAGATCCAGTCGCCGCGCACGTCGAGGATCTGCAGCGGGCGCAGCCATTCGAGGCCGCGGATCGCGGCATCCTCGGCACGCGCGTCGCGCGTTTCGAGCAGCGCATGCGCGGCGAGCGACGTGTCCCACACCGGCGACAGGCACGGCTGGCAATACGCTTCATCGTCGTGCACGACGAGCAGCTTCTCGATCGACTTGCGCGCAATCGCGCGGTTCGGGTGATCTTCCGCGTAGCCAAGCGCGTCGTACATCATCACCGAGTTGGCCATCGCCGGATAGATCGCGCCGAGGCCGTCCTCGCCGTTCAGGCGCTCGTCGACGAACGACACGGCCTGGCGGATCGCGCGTTCGCGCGTGTAGTTCGGGAACAACCCGTCGACCGCGCGCAACGCATGGTCAACGACGCGGAAGAACGCGAACCAGCCGGGGCTCTGGTGGCCCTGGCGCGGCAGCAGCCCGGCGTTGACGGGCGGATCGATGAACAGTTCGTCGATGCGCACGCCGCGCGGGTTCTTCGCGAGCGGGCGCTTCGCGTTCAGCACGAGCAGCGGCACGATCACCGTGCGCGCCCAGTACGACACCTTCGACAGATGGAACGGGAACCACTGCGGCAGCAGCATGATCTCGACCGGCATCATCGGCACCGCGCGCCACGGAATCGCGCCGTACAGCGCGAGCTGGATGCGCGTGAACACGTTCGACATCTCGGCGCCGCCCATCGCGTGGATGGCACGGCGCGCACGTTGCATGTGCTCGGCGTTCTCGTCGTCGCCGATCACCTTCAGCGCGAAATACGCCTTCACGCTCGCGCTGATGTTCGGCGCGCCGTCGGTGAACAGCGGCCAGCCGCCGTCGGCCTGCTGGATGCGGCGCAGATACTTGCCGATCTTCTGTTCGAGCTCGAGGTTCGGCGTCTCGCCGAGATAGTGGACGAGCAGCACGTACTCGGCGGGAATCGTCGAATCGGCTTCGAGTTCGTAGACCCAGTGGCCATCCGCGTTCTGCGCGGCCAGCAGCGCGTCGGTCGCACGCGCGACGGCCGTATCGACGCCGGCCGGCACGGCGCCGGCGGACAGGGTAGCCATTTCGGTGAGATCGTTCATCGGTCCCTCTTTTACTTACTGTGTCTGGAGCACGTCCGCGGCCAGCTGGCCGGAGCGGATCGCACCCTCGATCGTGGCGGGCAAGCCGGTGGCAATCCAGTCGCCCGCCAGCACAAGATTGGTCCAGCGCGTACGCACGGCCGGACGCTTCATTTCCTGCGACGGCACCGCCGCAAAGCCCGCGCGCGGCTCGACGACGAGCTGCCACGCGGGGATGGTTTCCGGGTTCGCGCCGGTCACGCGCGCGACATCTTCCCAGATGCGCCGCGCGAGCGTGTCGCGCGGCGTGTCGAGCCAGCGGCCCGCGTCGCGGATCGTCGCCGCGAACTGGCCGCCGCCGGTGCGCACCGTATCGACCACACCGCTGATCACGGACGTCTGCAGCGGATTGCCGGCCGGCGCTTCAGCCGCGAAATACGCGGTCACGACCGCGCTAAACGTGTCGGGCGCGGTGAGTTCGGGCACGAGCGGCTGCGCGACCTCGGGCGGCACGGCCAGCACGACGGCGTCGCCCGGCGCGAGATCGATCCGCTCGCCACCGACCGAAACCGCATCGACCGCGTTGCCGTGCGCGCCGAATTCGAACGCGTCGAGCCGCGAGTTCAGCCGGATCTGCGCGCCGCCGTGCTGCAGCATCCGCAGCGCCGGTTCGACGAATGCGCTGCCGAGGCCGTGGCGCGCGACGAGTGGACGGCAAGCGGGGCCGCCCGCGGAAAACGTGCTGCACAGCGCCGCGCGTGCGAGTTCGGCACTCGCGTGGCGCGGCTCGACGTTCAGCACACCGAGGAAATACGGCCGCAGCCAACGTTCCCACAACATACCGTCGCATCGCATCGTCTGTGCGAGTGAGCGGCCCATCCGCGCGAACGCGAGCGGGGCGAGCGCGAGGTAGTCGAGCGGCGTCGTGTCCGGCGCGCGCGACGCGGCATCGAACAGCCACGACGGCCAGCGCCCGCTGCCGAAGCGCAGCGTCCAGCGCTGCTGCGACGCGACGTCGACGACCGGGAATTCAGGCAGCGCGGGCCCCGTGAGCTGGTCGGCCGCGCCGATCGCGCGCAGGTAGCGCTGCGTCGCGGGCTGTCCCGCAAACACCGTGTGCAGCCCGCTGTCGAGCGTCGTGTTCAGCGTCCCGTCGAACCACGAGCGGCAGCGGCCGCCTGCATGCGCGTGCGCGTCGTGCAGCACGATGCGCCGACCGCGGCGTTGCAGCTCGACCGCGGCCGACAGGCCGGCAACGCCGGCGCCGATCACGTGGACGGTCCTGGGCATCGACTCGGTCGGCTCAGAACAGCGCGTAGCGCGCGGCGATCATCAGCATGCGCGCTTTCGGCTTGCGCAGCGGCGCGCGCGGGAAGGCAAAGCCGCGTGCGATCGCGGCTTCGAGAATGCAGCGATACGCGCCCGACATGATGCGCGGCGCCTTCACCTGCGCACGCGCGCAGGTGTCCATCACTGCGTCAGCCTGGCGGAAGTGCTCGAGCGCGCGCTCGACGAGCGTCGCGCACACGCGCGGCAGCGCCGGATCGCGCACGATCGTCGCCGGGTCGGTGATCGCGATGCCTTCGCGCGCAAGCAGCTCGCGCGGCAGGTAGCAACGGTTGATCGCCGCATCGTCGTCGATGTCGCGCAGGATGTTGGTCAGTTGCAGCGCGCGGCCGAGATGATGCGACAGCTTGATCCCTTCGGCTTCCGGCATCCCGAAAATCCTCACCGACAGCCGGCCGGCCGCACTCGCCACGCGATCGCAGAAGAGGTCGAGCGTCGGTTCGTCGGGCGCGCAGATGTCTTCGACCGCATCCATCGCCATCCCGTCGATCATCGCGTGGAAGTCGTCGCGCTGCAGGTTGAATGCGCGGATCTCGCGGTCGAGCGCAGCCAGGTGGCGCGGCGGGCGGCCGGCGAAGCACGCGTCGATGTCCGCGCGCCAGCGATCGAGGCCCGCGTGGCGCTCGGCGCGCGGCAGGTCGCTGTCGGCGATGTCGTCGACCGCGCGGCAAAACGCGTAGACCTGGAACATCGCATCGCGCTGCACGGCCGGCAGGATGCGCATCGCAAGATAGAAAGAACTGCCCGATGTGACGGCAGCGGCGTCGGTTTCTTGTTCGTCCACGACGGAATGGGAAACGGCCAAGACGAGCTCCACGGAGACACCCACGCGGGGCGATTGAAGAAGCCATGCCCGGCTGGGATGGTCAGGGTGTCAAATGCGTGCGAGATATGCGAACGATCGACACAGACAGGCACAAATTACCGGCCGGAAGCCGGAATTGGGCGAAAGTATAGCAATCTTTGAAGTTCGATGGCGGACACGCGCCACGTGCGGCGGCATGCCGGAAGCCGTTGGCCGGCAAGCGCGGCCGGCCCGGGCGGGCCCCGCGGGCGCCGGCGCCGGCGGCGCGTCAGCCGTAAACGATGTCGCGTTGCAGGTCGAGCGCAATGAGCCCCATTTCGCGGGTGAGTTGCAGCATCGAGCGGCGTTCGAGGCGCGAGCCCATGAAGCTCGTCACGCGGCCGTCGGGCTCCGCGGTGAACTGGAATGTCGCACCGCCCGTGCCGAACCACGCGCCCGGCACATCGGGCGATTCCTGCCAGTCGATCTGCGCGAACACGCGCGCGATGCCCGCACGCACCACGTCGCCCGGGCCGATCGGCGGCGCGATGTCGCCGAGGTCGTCGAGCGAATAGGGGCCAGGCTTGTCCGGCCTCCGGTAGAAAAGATAGTCGACGTTCATGGGGCGCAATCGCAAGTAAAGCAACAAATTAGCGTGCTTCGCGATAAATTCAAATCAGATACGAACGAAATGTGGCCTGTACGAGACAAGAGGACGGATCGAATCCGGCCCGTCAGGGCGCACGCGGGTTCGTCTAAGATGACACCTTTCTCAAGATCTGAAGACCCGGACACCATGGAGACGAACGCAAGCGCCACCCCGCAGTCCGATCATCCCGTTTTCGTGCTCGTGCACGGCGCCTGGCACGGCGCGTGGTGCTACGCGCACGTCGCGGCCGCGCTGGCCGCGCGCGGCCATCTGTCGATCGCGCGTGACCTGCCCGCGCACGGCATCAACGCCCGTTTTCCCGCTTCCTACTTCGCACGCCCGCTCGACAAGGATGCGTTCGGCGCCGAGCCGTCGCCGGTCGCGAACACGACGCTCGACGATTACGCCACGCAGGTGATGCAGGCGGTCGACGACGCGTACGCACTCGGCCGCGGCAAGGTCGTGCTCGTCGGGCACAGCATGGGCGGCCTCGCGATCACGGCGGCCGCCGAACGCGCGCCGGACAAGATCGCGAAGATCGTCTATCTCGCGGCCTTCATGCCCGCGTCGGGCGTGCCGGGCCTCGACTACGTGCGCGCACCTGAAAACAAGGGTGAAATGCTCGGCCCGCTGATGCTGGCGAGCCCGCGCGTCGCCGGTGCGCTGCGCATCGATCCGCGCAGCGGCGACGCCGCCTATCGCGAGCTCGCGAAGCGCGCGCTGTACGACGACGTGCCGCAGGCCGACTTCGAGGCCGTCGCGAACCTGATGAGCTGCGACGTGCCGGCCGCGCCGTTCGCGACCGCGATCCCGACGACGGCCGCACGCTGGGGCGCGATCGACCGTCACTACATCAAATGCCTGCAGGATCGCGTGATCCTGCCCGCGCTGCAGCAGCGCTTCATCGACGAAGCCGACACGTTCGCGCCCGGCAACCCGACCCACGTGCACCAGCTCGACAGCAGCCATTCGCCGTTCATGTCGCAGCCGGCCGTGCTCGCCGGCGTCCTGGCCGACATCGCGAAAAGCTGAGCGCGGCACGCGCCCGGCGCATCCGCTCCGCGCACGGCGGGGCGGATACGCTATCTATGCATACGCGACCGACCGGTCGCGCCCGAGCCGCTTCGCGCGATAGAGCGCGGCGTCGGCCTCGTTGACGAGCACGTCGCTGGTCGGCGCGCCCGCCTTCGCACACGCGCCGCCGACGCTCGCCGTCACCGGCACGCTGACCCCCTCGGCATCGACCGGCACGCTGCCGATCGCATCGCGCACCTTGTCGGCCACGAGCATCGCCTCGTCGAGATTCGTGCACGGCAGCAGCAGCGCGAATTCCTCGCCGCCGAAGCGGCCGAACGTATCCTGCGCGCGCACGATCGACGCGACGCGCCGCGCCGTCTCGCGCAGCACGGCATCGCCGGCCGCATGCCCGAAGCGGTCGTTGATCGTCTTGAAGTGGTCGAGGTCGAACAGCAGCACCGACATGTCGCCGCCATAGCGCTGCCAGCGCGCGAATTCGTCGCTGAGCCGCGCCTCGAAGAAGCGCCGGTTCGCGATGCCGGTCAGGCCGTCGCGATTCGCGTGCTCGCGCAGCTTCGCGACCGCTTCCTCTCGCTCGCGCTGCATCACGCTCACATGCGTGACGTCCGAGATCGTCACGCACACGGCTTCGACGTCGCGGCCGCGCGTGAGCGGCATGAACGTACAGTCCTGCTGCATGTAGTCGACGCCACCCGTGATCGGCCGGTCGTGCTCGAAGCGGAACAGGTAGGGCCGCTGCTCCCACGAGCTGAACGCGAAGCTGCCGAGCTGGAACACGCTCTCGAGCTTGCGCGACAGCCACGCGCGCGGCAGGTCGGGAAAGCAGTCGAACAGGTTGCGGCCGATCACGTCCGCGGCCGGGATGCCGCTGTGGTCCTGCATGAAGCGATTCCACATCAGCACGTTCATCGCGCGGTCGAGCACGAACAGGCCGAAGCCCACCCGCTCGATCACGAGGTCGCTCAGCGACGAGGTGGCGGCCGTCATAGCGCGGACAGCAACGCGTCGAGCGCGTCGCCCATCAGCCGGATCGAATCCTCGGCCATCAGCATCACGAAGTGGGCCCGGAACGCGTGGTCCTCGAGCCCGAAGTTCACTTCCAGCAGCAATGCCACGCTCCATGCCAGCTCGGTCGGCTGGAATACGTCGTCGAACGACACGTTCGCGCCGAGCAGCCCCGGCGGAAAGAACACGGGCTTGCGGCCGAGCTCGTCGAGGATCGACGCGACGCACGCACCCATCAGCACGTTCGCGACGTCGAACACGACTTCGTCGGGTGTCGCCATCCCGCCGTACACGCCATCGCCGAACGTGCGGTCGACGACCGACATGAGCCGCGCGATGCTCGCGGTGCGGCACAACACGATCGCCTCGCCCTTGATGTCGGAACGAAAACCCTGGCGCACGGCGGTCACGTTGTCGTGAATACCCGTCATCTCGCGCAGCGCGTCGCCCGCGTCGGTCGCTTTCACGACCCGCACGCGCGGCACCGACAGCTCGATGAAGTGCCCGAGCAACAACGCGAGCCGCGCGGCGGCGCGGCCCATTGCGAGGTTGGCGATCTCCTGCAACGCGTCGCGTTGCTCCGCCGTGAACACCGAGTCAGGCATACAACCCATACTCCTTGAGAATGGGCAGCAATGCCTCCGACGTCACGGGCTTGGCTACGAATGCGATCGCGCCCAATTCGCGCACGCGTGCTTGCGCCTGCGGCTGAATATCGGCGGATACCACGATCACGAACGTGTTCAGATCTTCGTGGCGCAGTGTCTCCAGGACCTGATATCCGCTCATGTCGGGCATCGTCAGGTCCAGAAACATTACGGAAGCTTTGCCGTCACGATAGAGCGCCAAGGCCTCTCGACCATTCGCGGCATACGCGACTTCGACGTCCCAGCCTCCCGGCAGCGCCTTTGTCAGAAGTTTGCGAGCGAGCAGCGAATCGTCGGCAATTACAATCGGCAAAGGCATGGGGCGATGCGGTATACGGAATGGTCTCTCTCGCGTTAACGACCGCGCGGCGCACTTCTTTAGGCGCCATGCGTTCGGGTGTGCGGGCAACCGTCTGGCGGCCGCGCGCGGGCGCCGCGACGCGGAGTGCGCGCGACGCACCGCGCGGCGAACACCGGCGGGCGCATATATCTGTCATAGGGAAAGCAAGGCGCGATTCTCTGAGTAAACCGGAGGCGATGCAACTCGCCATTTTCAGCATTTCGAACAGAATTGATCCGAACACGCGCCATTCCGAAAACAGCCACGACCATTTTCGAGATAAGTACGCAAAATTTTTCCTTGTGTACGTTTGCGCTGCCGGATTCGTCGCGTTTTCAATCTGACAATTTCCCCCTGTCGAAATCGACAGCATGGCTGGCGTCCGGAGCCGTGCGGCGGGCCGTCACAACTCGTTTATGATGGCAGGCACCTCCGCCTCACCCGCTTCCTCGATGATGTCCGACCGGCCCGCCGATTCCCACGCTCCCGCCTCCCCACCCGCCGACGACTGGCAGGACGACGGCAACTATGCGTCCGGTGCGCCCGAGCACGATTTCGCGGTGCGTCGCATGACGCTGATCGTGCTGCTCGTCGCGGCGATCGTGCTGCCGTGCATCTACGTGGTGGTGATGGCGTACAACGACCTGAAGACGCGCGAGGCCGCCGCGAGCGACGTGACGATGCGCACGGTGCGGGTGGCCGAGGAGCACGCGCTCAAGGTGTTCGACCTGAGCGAGACGCTCGATGCCCGCATCGTCGATCTCGTGCAGGACATGGACGACGCGACCGTGCGCAACCGGGAGTCCGACATCCACGAAGCGCTGAACACGATCGGCGGCGGCTATCCGCAGGTGGCCGCCGTGTCGATCTTCGGCGCGAGCGGGATGCTGCTCGCGAACAGCCTCTACTATCCGGCGCCCTATGCGTCGATCGCGAACCGCGACGACTTCGCCGGCATCCGCGACGGCAAGGTCATCGAACACATCTCGCGGCTGATGATGGGGCCGCTCAAGCTCGAGAACATTCCCGTGTTCAACACGGGCGTCGCGCGGCGCCATAGCGACGGTTCGTTCGCCGGGATGGTGTCGATCGCGCTGAAGTCGTCGTATTTCAACGCGTTCTACCGCGACCTGCTCGGCGGAGCGAGCACGCCGATGACGATGGCGCTCGCGCGCTCGGACGGCGCGGTGATCGCGTCGTATCCGCCGCCGCCGGCACTCGCGCACACCGATCGCGCCGTCACGTTCGGCGACGCGCGCAACGATCCGCGCGCCGGCGTCGTGCGCGTGCGCCACGACGGCGCGAGCAGCGAGATCGTCGCGTATCGCCAGGTCGGCAGCTATCCCGTCTACGTGACGTGCTCGTACCGCACGTCGGCGATCTGGCATGAATGGTACGAACACCTGAGCGTGCTGTTCATCTCGATGTTCGCGCCGTCGATTGCGCTGTGGTCCGTGATCTGGCTGTCGCTCAAGCGGCTGAAGGCGGAAGAGGAGGCGTGGGACCGCTGGCAGGCCGAAGCGTCGATGCGGCGCTCGATCGAATCGGCATACCGGCAGTCGCGCAAGATGCAGGCGCTCGGCAATCTCGTCGGCAGCGTCGCGCACGACTTCAACAACCTGCTGATGATCATCTCGAGCAACGTGCAGATCGCGCGGCGGCGCGGGGTCCAGCATCTCGACAAGGAACTCGGCGCGATCGAACGCGCGCTGAAGAACGGGCAGTCGCTCACGCGCCAGCTCCTCGGTGTCGCGCGCAAGCAGCCGCTGCACAACGAGACGATCGACGTCGGGCAATGGGTCGGCACGTGCCGCGAACTGCTGAAGACATCGCTCGGTTCGAAATCGTCGCTGGTCGTCGCGATCGAGCCGGGTGTCTGGCCGATCCGCGTCGACGTCGCGGAGCTCGAGCTCGCGGTGATCAATCTCGCGGTCAACGCGCGCGACGCGATGACGACCGGCGGCCGCTTCACCGTCGGCGCGCGCAACGTGACGCTGCGTCGCGAGGACGGTTTTCCGCTCACCGGCGATTTCGTGCAGATCTCGCTCGACGACACGGGTTCGGGCATGGCGCCCGACGTGCTCGCGCGCGCGTTCGAGCCGCTGTTCACGACGAAGGCGCAGGGGATGGGGACGGGGCTCGGCCTGCCGCAGGTGTTCGCGTTCTGCGAACGCTCGGGCGGCCTCGCGACGATCGACAGCGCGGTCGGCGCCGGCACGTCGGTGCGCCTCTATCTGCCGCGCGCACGCGTCGAGGATGTCGTCGCGCGGCCGCCGGCGGTCGTGCACGAAACGGGAGCGGCAGCGCTCGCCGGGCTGCACGTGCTGCTCGTCGAGGACAACGGCGAAGTCGCGGCCGGCACCGAAGCGCTGCTGTCGCTGCTCGGGCACCGCGTGACCTACGCGCCCACCGCCGACGACGCGTTGCGCCTGATCGAAGGCGCGGCCGCGAACGACGCGTTCGATCTCGTGATTTCGGATATCCACATGCCGGGCCGCCTGAACGGCATCGACCTCGCCGAAGCGGTCGAACAACGGCCGGAGAAACTGCCCGTGATACTCGTCACGGGTTACGCGGAGGAGCTCGACCGCACGCGCACCGTCAACGTCCGCGTGCTGTCGAAGCCGTTCGACATCGCGCTGCTCGACGAGATCCTGCTGGGCATCCGTGAAGCGCGCGATGCACGACACGCGCGGCACGCCGGCACGTGACCCGCTGCGTGCGGGCCCGCGCCGGTGCCGGCGGCGTGATCGGGTGGGGCGCTCAGGCCGACTTCAGCAAGCGCACCCAGCCCGTGTAGCGATCGACGAAGCCCTGCAGGAACTTGCGGGTGTCCTCGCTGACGATCTGGCCCTGGTCGTCGATGCGCGCCGGATCGTGCTTGATGAACATCTCGGGCTGCCCGAGCGTCTTCACGTCGAGATACGCGAGCACGTTGCGCAGGTGCTGCTGTGCGAGCGCGGTGCCCGTCGCACCCGGCGACGTGCCGAGCACGGCACCCGGCTTGCCCGACCACGAGTTGGAACCCCAAGGGCGCGAGCCCCAGTCCAGCGCATTCTTCAGCACGCCCGGGATCGAGCGGTTGTACTCGGGCGTGAAGAACAGCAGCGCGTCGGCGGCCTCGATCGACTGCTTGAAGCGCTTCGCGACTTCCGGGAAATCCGCGTCGTAGTCCTGGCTATACAGCGGCAGCTCGCCGATCTCGACGAACTCGAACGAGAAATCGGCGGGGGCGAGCGAGATCACGGCGTGTGCGAGCGCGCGGTTCCACGAAGCGCGACGCAGGCTGCCGACGACCACAGCGATGCGATAGGACATGGCATTCTCCTTCCGGTGAGTGAGGAATCGGATCGATTGCTTCCGAACGGGCGACAAAGGTCTGTTTATAGGCAAGCCAGCCCGCGAACCGCCCCACGGGGCCGTCCGGCCGACTTTCCACAAGGTTTTCCACAGAAATTGTGGATAACTCGGCCGTTATGCTCTGACATTACAGATTGCCTACCGCGAGTCGTTGCCGACCCGCGACACAGGGTTCGGCAAGCATAGCGCAGCGCGCCGGCCGGTTTCGTGAATTCGTGACGGAACATGCATTGCAGGCCGGCACCGCGCCCAGTAAGCTGCTCGCACTGCGATGTGCGTGCCCAGTGGCGCACGCGCGATCGCTTCGAGACACTTGCAACCCATCCATGCCGTCCGCCTACGACGATCCCGTTTATCTCGCGCAACTGCGGCGCGACCTGCTGCGCTTCGCGCGGCTCCAGCTCCGTGATGCCGATGCGGCCGAAGACGCCGTGCAGGAAGCACTCACCGCCGCGTGGTCGCATGCGGGCGATTTCGCCGGGCTGTCGGCGCACAAGACCTGGCTGTTCGGCATCCTGCGCAACAAGCTGATCGACGTGCTGCGCGCGCGGCAGCGGACGGTGAGCCTGTCCGCGCTCGATGCCGAGCTCGACGGCGAATCGGTACTCGATCGCGAGTTGTTCAAGGAAAACGGGCACTGGGCCGCGCATGCGAAGCCGCGACCGTGGCCACGCCCCGAAACGCTGTTGCAGCAGCAGCAGTTCTGGACGCTGTTCGAGGCCTGCCTCGATCACCTGCCGGAGCAGATCGGGCGCGTGTTCATGATGCGCGAATTCCTCGACTTCGAAATGACGGACATCTGCAGCGAATTGACGCTGACGACGAATCATTGCAGCGTGCTGCTTTACCGGGCGCGCACGCGCCTGCGAACCTGCCTGAGCGAACAAGGATTGACGACCGAAGATGCTGCCGGGGAAATGTACTGACGTGACGCGACTGCTGTCGGATGCGCTAGACCGGCATCTGACCCTGCATGAGCGCCTGCAGGTGCGCATACACCTGCCGACCTGCAGTGGCTGCAGAGCCTATCGCGGGCAGATCGCGCTGCTGCGGACGGCCGCGAAAGCGGCGGCGGGGCGGGGGCCTGCCCCGGATGACGACGGTGCTTCGTCCGGGGAAGGCTAGGCCCGGATCGCTTGACGGCGATCTTCAGAGCCGGGGGCGCATGCTGTCCGGTGATCGAGCTGGCTTCAATTGCCGATGCTCGTGCTAATGCTTGCGCTGGGCTGACGCAATCAGAAAAATACGGCGGGCAAGAATTATTCGAACAGCGCCTGCACCGATTCGGGCGGCCGGCCGATGGCGGCCTTGCCGCGGTAAACGACGATGGGGCGCTGCAGCAGAATCGGATGAGCGGCGATCGCCGCGTAGGCTTCCGCATCGGTCAGGTCGGCGCGGGCCAGATTCAGCGCCTTGTACGGCTCTTCACCGTCGCGAAGCATGTCGCGAACCGGGCGGCCAAGCTGCCGATGCAGCGCTTCCAGTTCCTCGACCGTCGGCGGCGTCTTCAGGTACTCGACGACATTCAACGGCGCACCGGTGGTATTCAGCGACTCGACCAACGCAAGCGTCTCGCGCGATTTCGAGCATCGGGGGTTGTGGTAGATCGTGATCATCATTCAGGCCTGAAGGGTAGAGCCCTGTATTGTAGCCAGTCTGTATTGGGGGCTTGGTGGGGCAGGCGACGAGTAATCGGGAGATCGGGCGCGGATTCGCTGCTTCGTAGAGGCCGACGGATGATGCGGTGCGATGGATCGCGAAAGGGGAGTGCTGGTCGGGACGCGCTTCAATGAATTGGTGGGTTTATGCGCATAAAGGCGCGCGAGACTCTATCGCGGGATGTGGCGATCAGAGGTCCGCGCGCCTGAACAATACGATGGGGTTCGGTCTGCAAAGGGTGTAGCCGATGGCGCCGCAGGCCGGTTGGTTTATGCGCATAAAGCGGGCGATTGCCGGGCGCGGGAACCTCGCGATTCGCGGCGCGGTGAATACAGACGCTTCGGCGCTTCGGTGTGATGCCTGCTTCGGTGTGATGCCTGCTTCGGTGTGATGCCTGCTTCGGTGTGATGCCTGCTTCGGTGTGATGCCTGCTCGGTGTGATGCCTGCTCGGTGTGATGCCTGCTCGGTGTGATGCCTGCTCGGTGTGATGCCTGCTCGGTGTGATGCCTGCTCGGTGTGATGCCTGCTCGGTGTGATGCCTG
>NZ_NKFG01000023.1:0-4686 GCF_002223155.1 Burkholderia sp. AU31652
ATGGCAGTTATGCGAGTACGGATTTCCTGTGGGACGGCATGCGGTTGGTGCAGGAGACGTATCACGACCGTCAGGGCGAGGAAGCGCTGACGTACTTGTACGAGTCCAATAGTTATGTGCCGCTTGCTCGGATCGATCAAGGGAAGGCGGCGGCCAATGATGCGGATGTGCGGGACGCGGTTTATTACTTCCACAATGATGTTTCGGGGTTGCCGGAGGAATTGACTGACGCTGGTGGCGAGCTGGTTTGGCAGGCGCGCTACAAGGTGTGGGGCAATGCGGTGCAGGAGGAGTGGATCGCGCGGGCTCCGCAGCAGTCGGTGCCCGAATGGGGCGAGGTGCAATTGGCTTCTGCAACGCTTGCCCACGTGCCGCGGCTGCAAAACCTGCGCTTCCAAGGACAATACCTGGATCGGGAAACCGGGCTGCACTACAACACGTTCCGGTTCTACGATCCGGATATCGGTCGGTTCATCAATCCGGATCCGATCGGATTGATGGGGGGAGCGAACCTTTATCAATATGCGCTAAACCCGATTGCGTGGATTGATCCGTGGGGCTTGACATGTACCAAAGCATTTAACAAGAAGGATAATATTGCTAATCGATGGGTTGACCGACTGACCGGAAAAAAACCTCAGGATGTAGAGTCTTTTTTGAAAAGTAAGGGATTTGAAAAGAGCATAACGAATCAGAATAGTCCGAAGACATCCCACACATTGTTCACGCGAACGACCGGAAATGGTGATGTGGATGTTCTGGACTTCCATCCTGGAGGTGGGGTTCATGGATCTGAATATTGGAAGGTTTATCGAAATGGGGAAGTTCAGGGGCGAATTGGACCATCTGAATTTCAAAACTACGACAGAATTTTCGATAGCCCGGTGTATGTAGATGGGGTGCTGTCCAATTCCCCAAAGTGAGGATATAGATGCTGAATAACATAATTGTTCCAAGTAAATCGCTGGGGGGGATTCTTCTCGGCGAGCAGGTTGAGGACGTCATTGGTAGGCTGAGCGAGACGCATGTCGTAGAGCGTACTGGTCAGAACGTTGTCAGCATTGATGAAACAATTACTATCTACCACGATCCGGAAAATGGTCGGATAGAAAGTCTGGCATGTAATAGTAAGTTCGCAGGGAAATATTTGGATAAGTTGTGGCCTGGAATGACCGTGGGTGATGTATTGAAGAATACGGAAACTCAGATTGCGTGGTGTGGATTTGTTCAGGTGGATGGTGTAAAGGGGGTGGGGCTTTCTTTGCCCGATGAGTTTGATGATTTTGAGCGATTGACGGATTTTTTAAGTTTGGATTTTGTTTTTGATGATTTGTGGGTTTATTCATTTTGAGATTTTGTGGATTGGTGACAAAGTCTATTCTTCCAGGGATAGATTTTGAAGGGGTGCGGGGGCTACCAAAGGTAGTCCCTAATAGCTGATCGATGCTGCGGACCATGTGATTCCGAAGCGGGATTTGCGCTATGGCACGACGAGCTATCGGTATGACCCGACCGGTCGCATTGAACAGGCGGCCGGGCCAGGATTGCCGTCGGAAGTGTTTCGTTGGGACGCGGCAGCCAACCTGGTGTCGAGCGATCACCCGGGAGGCTTCGTAGAGCACAACCGGCTCAAGATGTTCGAGGACAAGCGCTTTGAGTATGACGTCTCTGGGCGGCTGGTTCGCAAGTTGAGCGGTCACGGGCCGGCCAAAGAGCTGGTACTTGAGTACGACGACTGGAATCAGTTGAAGACCGTCGTGACGAAGGACCGGCTTGGTGTCGGGACGACGCACTTTGAATACGACGCGTTCGGTCGGCGGATTCGGAAGCTCAATGGCAGTTATGCGAGTACGGATTTCCTGTGGGACGGCATGCGGTTGGTGCAGGAGACGTATCACGACCGTCAGGGCGAGGAAGCGCTGACGTACTTGTACGAGTCCAATAGTTATGTGCCGCTTGCTCGGATCGATCAAGGGAAGGCGGCGGCCAATGATGCGGATGTGCGGGACGCGGTTTATTACTTCCACAATGATGTTTCGGGGTTGCCGGAGGAACTGACTGACGCTGGTGGCGAGCTGGTTTGGCAGGCGCGCTACAAGGTGTGGGGCAATGCGGTGCAGGAGGAGTGGATCGCGCGGGCACCGCAGCGGCCGACAGCGGTGTGGGGAGAGGTTCAAGCGGCGGCGTCAGCGCCGGCTCACGCACCGCGACCACGGAACTTGCGCTTTCAAGGGCAGTATCTGGACCGTGAGACCGGGCTGAACTACAACACGTTCCGGTTCTACGACCCGGATATCGGACGCTTCATCAACCCGAACCCTATCGGGCTGATTGGCGGGATGAACTTGTACCAGTACGGATCGAATCCGATCGTATGGATTGACCCGTGGGGATGGGCGGCCGATAGGTTGCCGCGCACCAACGGTCGTTGGGACGGTGAACCTGGGAACAGCAACTGGTATTCCGACAATGCGAAAGTAAATGCCATTACAGGCAATGATCCGATTCCTTTCAAGGGGGGGCGTCCTGACTTCTCGACATGGTCAAAGGGTACGTTGACCTTCGAGAAAGACGTTCTTAACGGTACGCGGACTGATTTCCCAACGGTCTATGCTGAGCTTGGTCGTATCAAGGGAATTAGTGCGAACGCCGCCAAGAATCTCTTGAAAGAGAAGGGACTTACACCCCATCATTTGAGTGCGACGGAAATTCAGTTCATTCCATCTGACCTACATGGGAATGTCCCGCACACGGGATCTGCGGCAGATATGAGGAAGACGCGATGCTAGACAAACTTTCGCAACTCGGAGCAACTCCTGACAAATTGTCGTCGGAAAGGAAGATGCAGCTTTTAGCTTCCTTGGAGGCCGAGGTTGGCCTGCTTCCGGACGACTATAGAAACCTGTTGCTGCATTTCGGCGGGGATATCGAGTTCAATTCGCTCATCAAGTTTCGTTCTGATGAACCGTCACCGTGGGCAGCACAGGACGGTACCGATTCTTTAGAGCTTCTCTACGGACTGTCGAGCAAATACGGATCGACAATACTCGAGAGGTTCGAGACATATAAGGGCCGTATTCCGGCTGATTGGATTCCAATCGGAGAAGCACCTGGTGGAAATCAAGTCTGCCTCAGAATTCATCCAGCAGGTGCTCGATCGGTTGAGTTCTGGGATCATGAGAGCGAGGTCGGTCCGGGCTTGCGGCCACGCGGTACGGGCTTGACGAAAATCACCGACACGTTGCAGGAGTTTGTTAGCCGACTCACGCCGGAAGATCCGCCGGAGAATGCGCCTCGTGCTGTAAAGGTGGATCTTCAGTTTTGATATGTACGCGGGGCTATTCCCCACGTCCAACTCTGCCCAAGCCTCCGACACACGCACCGGCGTGACCCTGTGGGTTACGACCGGCGCGCTGCAACCGCACGACGGGCAAGATCCGGAATTATTGCAGGATGGAATAGGTGCTCCGTCAGCGGGGACCGGATCCTGCACGTGCGTCACGAGGCCGTGAACGACTATACGCAGCACAGCGCGAAGCTGCCGTACCGCAACAGCTTCTCGCTGCTGCCGAAGAAGATTCCGTACCGTGCGCCGCGCGCGACGCCGAAGCCAGTGATTCACGGCAAGCAAAATGCGTTCGATAACGGAGTGGTCTCCCCCAATGGAAAATGGGAAGGTATTTCCGGAAATGGTGTAAAGATTTGCAGTTTGGTCGAATGATGGTGGGGATATTAATTCTGAATTATTGGGGTGGGTTGATGGGCGCGGAGTTGAGGGGGATATTTGAGAAAAGATTGCAAGAGATTTTAAAGGAAAATATAAGCGAGCGAGGTGTCAAGATATCAAGGGGCGAGATCGTTGTTGAGCGAGAGGGTATGGGTAATGGGCGCATCGGATTCAGATTTCTGAGAAATGCAAACGGATATATTCTTTCTGCTGCCGCTGATTCTCCTAGTCTTCAGGATTTTTATGCGAGCAGAAATCCTCCATACAGACCGAAGATACCAACTGGTCTGGTTATGGCGATGAATACGTCTATGGAAACGGTAAAATCATTTTCCCCGAATGTCGGTGGGGCAATTGATCTGCCGCGGGATGAGGTGGAGGTTGAGTCGGCATGTCGATGGATATGTGAAAAGGTAGCGAGTATTTATTTGCCGAGGGTAATAAATGTGGTGGAGGTCAATTCTGGGTTGGTTCGAGATGTAATGGAAAATCCAAATTACTATTCATACCCGTTTCTGACCATTGTTTTCGCTGCAAAGAGAAATGGTATCGGCCGGAATGAGCTTGATACTGATTTTTTGCTGGGTAAAAAAGTGTCGGGGAATAAGTCGTTCGATGGTGAAATTTTGAAGGAGTATTTGTAGGATATGACGCGGTGGGTCGTCGTGCGCGGCAAACTGCGCAGCGCGGTACGGCGGGCGGTGAGTTGCTTGCGAAGCAGTGGCAATACGATGCCGCTGGCGACGTGATCCAGAAGCGCGATCAGCGTTACGGCACGACGAGCTATCGGTATGACCCGACAGGGCGCATCGAACAGGCGGCGGGGCCGGGATTGCCGTCGGAAGTATTTCGCTGGGATGCGGCGGCCAACCTGGTGTCGAGCGATCATCCGGGCGGGTATGTCGAGCACAACCGGCTCAAGATGTTCGAGGACAAGCGGTTCGAGTACGACACGTATG